>CACIJX010000007.1 GCA_902587085.1 uncultured Pelagibacteraceae bacterium | reverse complement strand
AAAAAGATAATTAGATATAATGTCAGGGGCACTATAATTTTTTCAAAAGAAGGAATCAACGGAACTATCTCAGGCGAAAAAAAATATATTTGTAAGATAACAAAAAGTTTAAAAAGCTTATGTAAAATAAAAGCTTTTGATACTGAAAATATTTCTATGAATGATTTTCAACCTTTTCATAAAGGAAAAATAAAAATTAAAAAAGAAGTCGTACCTTTAGGAAATATTGTATCATCACTAAAAAAACAAAATAATTATATAGAACCAGAAAATTGGAATTCAATTCTAAAAGAAAAAAATATTAAAATCGTAGACGCCAGAAAAGCTTTTGAATATGAAGTTGGAACCTTCAAAGGTTCAATAAATCCAAACATAAATCATTTTAGAGATATTCCAAAATTTTTTAGAAAGCTAAACAAGAAAAGTAAAATTGCTATGTTTTGCACAGGAGGAATAAGATGTGAAAAGGCCTCAGCATATTTAAAAACGAAAGGTTTCAAAAAAGTATTTCAATTAAAGGGTGGAATTTTGAATTATTTAAAAAAAATTAATGAGAAACAAAGTTTATGGAGTGGTGAGTGCTACGTTTTTGACAATAGAATTTCAGTAAAGCATGAACTAAAGATCGGAACTTATTCAATGTGCAGCGGATGTAGAAAACCAATTTCTATGCAAGAAAAAAAATCAAAAAATTACTCAGAAGGTGTTTCCTGTCCAAAATGTCACGATTATCTAACAGAGACTCAGAAATCTAGATTCTCGATGAGACAAAAGCAAATCCTGAATGCAAAAAAAACTGGAAAAAAATATATTTTTCAAAAAGAATTTCACTGAGGTAAAAGGTGGAAAGAAAATTAAATTTAACATCTAGTCCAATATTAAAATTATTAAAAAATATTGCTATACCGTCTATGACAGGCAGTATTTTTCAAACCCTCTTTAATCTTGTTGATACTTTTTATGCAGGAAAAATATCTTATGAGGCATTGGCGGCTTTATCAATGTCCTTTCCCCTATATTTCATAATTGTTTCTGCAGGTATTGGAATAGTTGCTGGTTGTAATTCATTAATAGCAAACGCGATAGGAACAAGAAACAAAATTGCTGCATCAATATACAGTTATCATTCAATAATCTACGGAATTTTAATTTCGATTGTAATTACACTGATAGGAATTTTTTTTTCGTATGATTTGTTAAAAATTATGGGAAACTCGAGAGAAACTATTTTTTTAGCTAAAGAGTACACAGACATTATTTTTTATGGAACAATAATTTTTTTAATTTTAACATCATTAAATTCAATATTATATGCACAAGGTGATACAAAAACTTATAGAAATGTTTTATTTGTAGGTGTCATTGCTAATATTATTTTAAATCCTTTATTTATTTTTGGTTTTTATTTTTTTCCTGCCTTTGGAATTGCTGGTTTAGCGATTTCAACGATATTGATACAACTTTGCGCATCAGTGTATCTATTTAAAAAAGTTAATAATACCGAGATTAAGATATCTTTTAAGTTGTCAAATTTTGATATTAAAAGAAATTTTTTGATTAACATATTCAATCAATGCATGCCAATTACTATGGCACTTTTTTTAGTAGCCACTGGATCATATATTTTATTATTTTTTATTGGTAATTTCGGTGATGCAGCCGTAGCAGGTTACGGTGCCGCAGTAAGATTTGAACATTTGTTTTCCCTACCAGTTATTGGTTTAAATACTGCGGTAATTTCTATAGCCAGTCAAAATTTTGGTGCCAAAAGATACGGCAGAATCAAAGAAGTTTATTCTAAAGCTATTTATTTAGGTACAATTATAATGTGTATTTCAGGAATATTAATTTATATTCTTTCAGATTTAATAATAGCAATTTTTTCTAACGATTTAGAAGTTATAAAATTTGGTTCTACTTACTTAAAAATTGCAGCTTTTATTGGACCAATTTATCCAGTATTTTTTATATCACATGCTTTGTTTACAGCTTTAAAGAAAACATTTTTAATATTCTATTCAAATCTTTTTAGGATGCTAATTTTACCATTTATCATTATCTGGACTATATTAAATGTAATGAATGGCTATTTTTTAGATATTTTTTATGGCCTATTAATTATGAACTGGATACTAGGTTTTGTTATGCTTTTGATAGCCAGAGGCTTGATGATCAAAATTTTTAAAGAGGATAAAAAAGCTTTCTTTCTGTTTTAGAAATGTTATAAAAAATAAATTCTGGTGAGATGGGTGAGCTGGTTTAAACCATCGGTTTGCTAAACCGACGTACGATTGAAAAGTCGTACCGAGAGTTCGAATCTCTCTCTCACCGCCATTATCTCATCTTAAATAATTTTGCATCTCAATAGGTTTACCGTTAATCATAAATCTATAGACATTTGCATTTTCCAAAACTCTCTGGACATAGTTTCTTGTTTCTTTAAATTTAATTAATTCAATCCAATTTACAAAATCAATTTTTCCTTTTGCTGGATCCCCATTTATCTTCCTCCAGTATTTAACTCTTTTAGGTCCAGCATTGTATGCTGCGATAGCAAATGGATATATTTCATTATAACTATTCAAAAGGGAGTTGAAATAAAAAGTTCCTAATCTAATATTATATTCTGGGTCAGAAGTTAATTTACTTTTTCTATAGGGTACTTTCATATCTTTGGCTACAATTTTTGCAGTATATGTCATCAGTTGCATCATTCCTTTAGCACCAACATAGCTATTAGCATTAGCATCGAATTCACTTTCTTGTCTTGTTATTGCTAATATTATTTCCTGTGATGGCATTGATATGCCATTTATAACTCTAGGGGTGGTAATTATTGGATAATTAAATTTATTATAGAACCTTTTTTCGTATGATGCTTTTTTTGATACTTGAATTGCGTAATCATATCTACCAATTTCTGTTGCCAATTTTGCCGCGAGAACTTCGCTTCCTTTATCAATATTCAAATTTGCCAAATGTTTAATAATATCTTTACTATATTTAGTTTTATTAAGTTCTTTTAATAGGATGACATGTTTAACCAGTGGATTTTTTATAAATTCTTTCTCATATTCTTTTGAATATTTAGATTGATCAATTAATTCAAATTCTCCTATCGGATTTATTTTTCTATACGATAATTGTCCATAAAATGTTGTCAAATATTTTGAACCTTCATTAAAAGAATCTTCTGATAATTTCTGTTTTCCTAATTTTTCATAAGTTACTCCAAGCCAATAAGCCCCTCTAGCTAAACTTATTGGATAACCCACATTTTGGTAAAATGACTTAAAATGTTTTAAAGCATCGTTAGGTTTATTTAAAAAACTTAGTGCAATCCAACCAGACATCCATTCAGCTTCAGCAAATTCAGGACCTTCAAAAAGAGAATGATTTTTTGCAACATTATATGCGTCAAGGTATTTCTTTTTATATATTAAAGACCTTGATATTATTTGTCTTTCCTTCCACCACAAATCTGCTCTTACCAATTCTTCAAAACTATTAGGTGCTTGATTAATTATCTCTAATGAAGACTCTGTTCTGCCTCTTCTTCTTCTCCATTTAAGCCTATCGTACCTAAGACCAATATCAGACTTAAGTTTTTCTGGAACATTAGCAATAGCATTATCTACTCCATAAGAATTACTCATTAATATTTGTCTAGCATTGTACAAGGCTCTATAATCCTTCGGAAGATATCTTAGAATTCTTTTGAGATCCCAGTATTTGTATTCCCACGCCATATGATCTGCTCTTTTAATATGATCATTGCTATTTAAAAACTTTTTATATTTTTTGTTCAAGTACCTTAAGTCTTTTGAACTTAAAGTAGCTGTAATCCACCCTTCTTTAATTAATGCAGCAGCACGGTCAATATCTCCTTTGATTAGATAAGACTCACCTAATTTTATTTTACCAAATCCACTCAAAGGAGGTGATGAATCAAACCAACCGATTACAGTGTTAGGACTATTCGCATTAAGATTTATTTTATGTTCCGCTAAGTATTTAAGCCTATTTATTCTTGGGTAATTAGGGTTTTTATCAATAAATCTTATATAATCTGAAAAAGTAGCTTTATTACTTTTTTCTTTTAAATAAATCCACCACACAAGGTTTTCAAAATCTTTATCTTTTACTTTTTTGGTTGCTCTAAATGCTGTTGTCCAGTTTTTCTGTTTAATATTTAAAAAAACTTCTTTTGCGTAAGAGTAATCTTTTTTTGATAATATTGATGACTCCACTGACTCCTTACTTTTAACCTGTTTGTAGGTTATAGGTTTTTTTTCAGGAAGCAAAAATGTATTACTTATATTCTCTACAACATTTTCGGACGAAACCTCTTTTTTTAATACAGGTTTTTTTTCAGGTATCTTAGAGGTATTTATTTTTTTGTTAGATGCTATGGTTTTATTAAGAATATTGGGTTTTATTTGAGGGAAAATATAATTTTTTTTAATATGAGTTACTTTTTTGATTTCAGGCTTATTTTTTGGAATAATATTTTTTAATTTTTCACTTTTATTAGCTATAAATAATTTTTTTGGTTTCATTTTTGGCAAAATGATAGAATTTGTATCTGATAAAGCGTATGAACCGTGAAAAGCAATAAATAAAAAAACTAGACTAATTAAATGTTTAAGCATAAAATTTCAAAGAATAGATTAACTACTATATAAAAGATTATGTTCAAAGGATCAATTGTAGCTTTAATAACACCATTTAAAAATAATGTGCTGGATCAAGAAAAATATGCACATCTTATTCATCACCATATTACTAATGGTACCAAAGGTGTGGTCCCAGCTGGTACAACCGGTGAATCACCAACATTAAATAATGATGAACATAAAAAAGTAATTGAAATAGCTGTTAAAGAGTGCGGAGGAAAAATTCCTGTGATTGCAGGAACAGGTTCAAACTCAACAGAAGAAGCAATTGAATTATCTATCCATGCTGAAAAATCTGGAGCTGATAGTTTATTAATAGTTACACCTTATTATAATAAACCAACTCAAGAAGGACTCTACCAACACTATAAATCGATTAATGACAAAGTTGGAATACCAATAATTATTTACAATATTCCACCAAGATCAGTTGTAGATATGTCTGTAGATACTATGGCAAGACTTTTTGAGTTAAAAAATATCGCTGGTGTTAAAGATGCGACTGCAGATCTTAACAGGGTAGATGAACAATTAAAAAAAATGGGTCCAGAGTTTATTCAGTTATCAGGTGAAGATGGAACAGCTTTAGAATTTAATTTACGTGGTGGCGTGGGATGTATAAGTGTCACTGCAAATGTTGCTCCAAAATTGTGTTCTGAATTTCAAGATGCATCTTTAAGCAAAAATAACAGCAAATTAATATTAAAAGCAAAACAAATTAACGAGAAATTAATGCCCTTACATAAGGCATTATTTATTGAGAGCAATCCAAGTCCAGTAAAATATGCAGCGAGTTTATTAAATTTATCATCAGATGAAGTTAGGTTACCTCTAATTAAAGTAACTGATAAAACCAAAGAGGAAGTAGAGAAAGCTTTAAAAATTGCTGACTTGCTTTAATGAAAGCAAAAAAAAATATTGGAATAAAAATAGTTTGCAATAATAGAAAAGCAAAATTTAATTATTTTTTTCATGAACTCATCGAGGCCGGAATTGTTTTAAAAGGGTCCGAAGTCAAGTCTATAAGGGATGGTAAAGCAAATATTAATGATGCGTACGTAACTGACAATAATGGAGAGATTTTTTTAATTAACTCACATATCCCTTTATACAAAGAATCAAGTTACAACAACCATAATACCAGAGATATGAGAAAACTTTTACTTAATAAAAAAGAAATAAATAAAGTAATAGGCAAAATCAATAGGGAGGGACTCACAATTATACCAACAAAAGTTTATTTCAAGAAAGGAAAGGCAAAAGTTGAGATTGCAATAGCAAAAGGAAAAAAACTTTATGATAAAAGAAATGTAAAGAAAAAGAGAGATTGGGATAGAGAAAAAGCTCGAATATTTAGCAAAAATAAATAAAATGATTTTTTTAGCAATAGGTTCAAATTTACATTCAAGTTTTGGCGACAGATTTAAAAATATAAGTTTAGCTTTGAATTATTTAAAAAATGAAAAGGTTGAAATTGTAAAGAAGTCAAGTTTTTATGAAACTTTTTCTTATCCAGATCCAAAAAAACCTAAGTTCATCAATATAGTTATCTCAGTTAAATCAAAACTAACTCCTAAAAAATTAATGTCAGTTTTAACTTCTATTGAAGAAAAACTGGAAAGAAAAAGAAACAAAAAAAATGAACCTAGAACCTGCGATATAGATATCATTGATTATATGGGAAAAATAGTAAATTTTGAACATGATAAATTTAAATTAAATATTCCACATAAAAATATGACCGAAAGAAATTTTGTTTTATATCCACTTAAAGAAATATCCCCCAGCTGGATACATCCAATATCAAAAAAAAATATAGATGTTTTAATTAAAAACCTGAAAAGCTCTAATAATGAGATTACAAAATTATCTGAAAATGATATAAATAGTTATGTTAAATAATGAAGAATTAATAAAAAAAGTTAAATCTTATAATAGATTTTTTGACCCAAACGCTTTGAGCAAAGCTTACGATTTTGCATTGGAAGCGCACAGAAATCAAAAAAGAGATGAGGGAATACCGTATATAAGTCATCCAGTAGCTGTAGCAAGTATCCTTACCGAGCTGAAACTAGATAGTGCTACAATAACTACTGGTCTTCTCCACGATACTATTGAAGATACAAAAGCAACTTATGACTCCGTAAAAAAAGAATTTGGAAAAGAAGTTGCTGACCTAGTAGATGGTGTTACTAAAATATCTGCACTTGAAGAGCGTGCCGTTGAAAACTCAAAAGCCGAAAATCTTAGAAAGTTAATATTAGCCACATCAAAGGATATAAGAGTGCTTTTGGTCAAGCTTGCAGATAGACTACACAATATGAGAACAATAAATTCTGTTAAGGATCAAAATAAAAAAATCAGAAAAGCAAAAGAAACAATGGAGATATACGCACCTTTAGCTGACAGGATGGGCATGAACAGTATAAGAGATGAGCTTGAAGACTTATCTTTTTCAATATTAAATTCAGATGCAAGAAATTTAATTTTAGATAGGCTGTCTTTCATTAAAAATAAAAGGGAAGATATAATTAAACAGGTATCAGATGAACTTAAAATTTTATTGAAATCCCAAAATGTTGAAGCAGATATAACAGGCAGAGAAAAGACGCCATTCTCTATTTGGAGAAAAATGCAAACAAAAAAAATTTCACTAGAACAGCTTACTGACATAGTAGGTTTTAGAGTTATTGTTAATGAAATAAATGACTGTTATTTAACTTTGGGAATTTTTCATAATAAATATTCTGCAATACCTGGAAAGTTTAAGGATTATATTTCAACACCAAAAATTAATAATTACAAATCAATTCATACATCTCTCATTGGACCAATGAAAAAAAGAATTGAAATACAAATTAGAACTAAACCCATGCATGAATTTGCTGAAAGAGGTATTGCTTCACACTGGAAATATAAATCTTCAGAAAAATTTTCTGAATTATCGTGGAAGGAATATGACTGGTTAAGGGATTTAGTTGAAATAATAGAAACTGGTGGAAGTCCTGAACATTATTTTGAATTTACAAAACTACAAATGTTTCAGGACAATGTTTTTTGTTTTACGCCTAAAGGGGCTGTAATAAAACTACCAAAAGATGCAACTCCAATTGATTTTGCATACGCTGTTCACACTAAAATTGGAGATACAGCAATTGGTTGTGAAATAAATGGGAAAACCTCACCTCTTCAATCTGCTTTAAAAAATGGTGATATGATAAGAATAACAACATCAAAAAAAGTATCGCCATCCCTTCATTGGCTATCTTCAAGCAAAACCGGTAAAGCTAGAGCATCAATAAGGAGACATTGGCAGGGCAAATTGTTAGAAAATGAGTCTAAAGTTAAAGAATATACCTCAACTCTTTCAATAGATCTTCCACACAAACCTGGGATATTGGGCAAAGTGAGTACATTAATAGGTGTAAATGATGCTAACATTGTAAATATAGAATTAACAAAGAGAAACAAGGATTACCTTCAATTTTTATTTGATTTACAAATTAAAGATTTAAAAAACTTTACAAACTTGATAAGTCAACTTAAACAACAAAACTTAAAGTTTACGGTAATTCGTCATAAAAAGAAAAAGTATGCTTTCATACAAAGAGTCCTTAAAAATTTTAAAAGAAACTAATGCTCTTATAGAAGGGCACTTTATTTTATCATCTGGTCTACATAGCGACAAATATGTTCAATGTGCAAAATTATTGAGCAAGCCAAATAAGGCCAAAGAAATATGTTTATCTCTTGCTCAAAAAATTAAGGAAAACTTTAAGGATATCGATTTAATATTATCACCTGCAATGGGTGGAGTTATTATAGGTTATGAAATAGGTAAAATTTTAAATATCGAAACTATATTTGCAGAAAGAATTAATGGAAAATTTAATCTAAGAAGAGGCTTTCAAATTAGCAGTGGTCAAAAAGTTTTAATAGTTGAGGATGTAATAACAACAGGTAAATCGAGTATAGAGTGTTCTAATTTGGTAAAAAATGTTAAAGCTACAATTATTGGATATGCCTGTATTATCGATAGATCAAAGGGAAAAAGTAAAATTGATAATAAAATTGTATCCCAGGTAAAAATGGATATTACAACCTATGAATCAAATAATCTGCCTAACCATCTAAGAAATATTAAACCCATTAAACCAGGAAGTAGAAATCTATAATGCTATCTCCCAAATTAGGCGTGAATATAGATCACGTGGCTACAGTCAGGAATGCTAGAGGTGAAAATTATCCGAGTCCTTTAAAAGCAGCATTGTTAGCACAAAAATCTGGAGCCGACTCTATAACAATCCATCTTCGAGAGGACAGGAGACACATAAAGGAAAGAGATTTATATGAAATAAAAAATAAATTAAAAATTCCTTTAAATCTTGAAATGGCACCTACGAGCAATATGCTTAAAATCACACTTAAATATAAGCCAGATTACGCCTGTATAGTTCCAGAAAAAAGAAAGGAGATCACAACAGAAGGGGGTCTAAATTTAAAAAAAAATACAAATTTGATTAAAAGAATTGTAAACAAATTAAAACAAAAAGGAATAAGAACAAGTCTATTTATTGAGCCAAATATTAAAGATATAGAAATAGCGAAGAAAATAAAAACAGATTGCATTGAAATACACACAGGTAAATTTTGCAATTTATACATTAATAAAAAAAAAATAAACAAAGAATTAAAAAAAATTAAAAGAGCTATAAATTTTGCCAATAAAATTGGACTCAAAGTACATGTTGGTCATGGAATAACCTTTGCTTCTGCAAAGCGTCTATCTAAAATTAACGGTATAAAAGAATTTAATATTGGTCATTTTCTAATTGGAGAATCAATTTTTATAGGTATAAGAGATTGTATTAAAAAATTTAAATCAATTTTAAAAAAATGAATTTTTACGGTTTCGGTACAGACATTGTAAACGTTAAAAGAATTAAGAAAGCTTTAAAAAAGAACAAAAACGCTTTTAAAAAAAGAGTCTTTACAGATTTTGAGATAAAAACTTGTGAAAAAAGAAAAAATGAAATTGAGTGTTTTGCTAAAAGATTTGCTGCAAAAGAAGCTTTATTTAAAGCCATAAGCAAATCAAATAAAATAAGATTTAAGGACATTGAAATAAGAAATAATCCTTCAGGTGCCCCTAATATAAAAATTAAGGGCAATACATTAAAAAATATCAAAAGGGTGTTTAAAAATAAAAAATACAAAATACATTTAACTCTTTCAGATGACAAACCATGGGCAGTCGCATCAGTTATAGTATTTTCAAATAAGTAGTTATGTTAAAAAAAATTTTAGATAATTTAAAAACTTTAACAATCGCACTTTTTATTGCAATTATTATCAGATCATTATTATTACAGCCTTTTTATATCCCATCATCATCAATGGAGCCTACTTTGTTGGTTGGTGATCGAATATTTGTATCAAAATATTCTTATGGTTATAGTAAACACTCATTTCCCTTTAGTCCTCCCATTATGAATAAACGAATTTTTAATAAAGAACCTAAATATGGAGATCTAATAGTATTTAAAACACCATCTGATAATAGAACTGATTACATAAAAAGATTAATTGGATTACCGGGAGATAAAATACAATTTATTGATGGAAACTTATTTATAAATGAAAAAAAAATTTCAAAAAATGAGAAAAATAACTTACTTCCCATTAGATGTGGCAACAACTTAAGCGAAGTACAAATTTATGAAGAAAGTAAAGGTAAAAAAAAATATAATATCGCCTATAATAAAGTAGGTAGTATGATTAACTCAGATCCCTATTTAGTTCCACTAAAACATTATTTTTTTTTAGGAGATAACCGTGATTGTTCACGAGATAGTAGATTTTTATCAAGCGTTGGTTATGTTCATGAAGATAACTTAGTTGGAAAAGCTTGGATAATTTTTTTTTCAAACGACACTAATATTAGTAGTTTATTAAAGTTTTGGAATTGGCATAATTCTATGAGATCAGATAGATTTTTAAAACTAATTAAATGAAATCAAATTTAAAAAAGTTGGAAGAAATTATAAAAATTAATTTTAAAGATAAGAAGCTTTTGCTTAAAAGCATAACTCACAAAAGTTTTAATGAAAAAAACAATAATGAGAAGTTGGAATTTTTAGGCGACAGGGTTATTGGTTTAGCTATATCAAAAAAATTAATTAATTTATATCCAAACGAAAATGAGGGTATTATTGATAAAAAGTTTTCAAACTTGGTTAACAAAAAAACCTGCCACAAAATTGCTATTCAATTAAAACTTAAAAGTTTTATTAGAACTGGAAATTCATTTAAAAAAATAAAATCTTCTGATGATAAAATTCTTAGTGATTGTTGTGAAGCTTTAATTGGAGCAATATATATCGATCAAGGTTTTTCAGTTTCAGAAAAGTTTATTTTACAAAATTGGAATAATTATATACAAAAATCAAATATTACTGAGATTGATCCAAAAACTCGTTTACAAGAATATTCATTAAAGAAATATAAAAAACTACCAAAATATAAAACATTTAAACAGTCTGGACCAAATCATAATCCTATATTCAAAGTTGAGGTTCAAATATCAAATTCAAAAAAATTTTATGGTAATGGCAAATCTATAAAAATTGCTGAGAAGAATGCAGCATATAAATTAATGAAAAATTTAACCATAAAAAGCAAATGAATTGGGAAGATGAAGGTTTTATAATATCAAAAAGAAGATTTCGGGAGAATGCAATTTTATTAGAGGTATTTACCAGTAAATTTGGTAAATCAAATGGAATTGTTTATGGAGGTACATCTCGAAAAATTAAAAATACTTTACAATTAATGAATAAAATTTTTATTATATATAATTCTAAAGGAGATGATAGACTGGGTTATTTTAAAACCGAACTTATTAGCCCAATATCTCCTAATTTTTTTAACAACAAAAACAAAATACTTTGTATTAATTCTATTACATCACTATTGAAATCTGTATTACCTGAAAACCAACCATATGAAAAAATTTATAACTCGTTAAATAGTCTTTTGAATAATCTTTCTAGTGATAAGTGGCTCATTACGTATTTAATTTGGGAAATTGGTTTAATAAACGATCTTGGCTTTGGCTTTTCTATTGATCAAAATAATTTAAAAAATCTTAATAATGAGACCGTGGATATTAAACTAGATAATATAAGATATAATATTCCAAGTTTTTTAATATCAAAAAACTTCAATAGTCTTAAAGAGAGAGATATCTACAATGGGTTAAGTTTTTCAAGAAATCTCTTAGAAAATAAATTTTTTACTCCTAATAATATTCGTTTTCCCTATTCAAGAAAAATGTTTGAAAAAAATTTCTTGTAAATTATTTCAGCTTTTTTGCAATTTCAAGAGCAAAGTAAGTCACAATTGCAGAAGCTCCTGCTCTTTTAATCGACATTAAACTTTCCAAGATAGCCTCTTTTTTTAAAGTATTATTTTTTATTGATTGAGCTATCATTGTGTACTCCCCGGATACCTGATACCCAAAAACAGGTATTCTAAAATTATCTTTTACTAACTTAATAACATCTAAATAAGGAAGAGCAGGTTTTACCATTACGAAATCTGCACCTTCTTTAATATCCAAAGCCACTTCCCTTATAGCCTCAGAAGAATTTTTATAATCCATTTGATAACTTTTTTTGTTTCCTTTAAGCTTATTTATTGATCCAACTGCATTTCTAAATGGTCCATAGAAATTTGAAGCATACTTTGCAGCATAAGATAAGATCTGGACATTTTTAAAGTCATTTTCATCTAGAGTTTTTCTTATCACCCCAACTCTTCCATCCATCATATCAGATGGTGCTATAACATCACATCCCATTTGTGCTTGTATCAAAGCTTGTTGTGATAAAATTTCGACAGTTTCATCATTAAGAATTTCTTTATTTTTAAGTATTCCATCATGTCCATGATCTGTATAAGGATCTAAGGCCACATCCGCCATAACACCAATATTTGGATTATTTTTTTTTATTTTTCTTATAGCTTTACAAACAAGGTTGTCCTCATTCAAGCCTTCGCTACCATAAGGATCTTTTTTTTTATAAGATGTATGCGGAAAAATTGCAACCAATGGAATTTTAAGTTTACTAGCTTGGTTAACAACACGACTCAATTTATCTATAGAGTATCTAAATACACCTGGCATTACTTTTATCGCTTCAATCTTATTTTTTCCCTCAGTAACAAATATAGGTAGAATTAAATCGCTAACTGACAAGTTATTTTCTGCAACTAACCTTCTGCTCCAATTGTACTTGCGATTCCTTCTCAATCTTACACCGGGATAATTACCTAATATCTTCATTTTTTATTCTTTAAAAAGTTGTATAATGCGACAAATATAATATTATTTTAATCATTAAAAGTGTATTAATTATCAATATGTCCAATACAAACATCTTTAAAGATTTCTATCAAGTACCTAATATTGAATTTGATATTTCTAAATTAAGATCCGATCTTGATAAAGTTTTAAAAAAATCCAAGTATACAACATTAGGGATAACAAATTTTCATGCTATTCCTATGAATAGAATACCAGGAGACGAAAATTCTATATCTGGACATAATGTTAGAGGTATTTATTGGACTAAGCCAGATTCTTCAGGAAAAGAAGTTATGAGAGACAAACCCATTGATGAATCAAAATACACTGAATTGATAAGCGATTTTAAAAATACTTATTTTGAAGAAGTCTATAAAATTTTAAGATCAAAATTTAAACTTGGGAGAGTAAGACTTTTGTTAAAAGAACCAAGATCTACATTAAGTTGGCATAAAGATCCTGAGCCAAGATTACATGTTCCAATTATAACAAATCCTGGATGTAAAATGGTAATAGAGGATGTTGCTAAACACATGCCCGCAGATGGAAAAGTTTGGATAACAAATAATACGAGATATCATAATTTTTTTAATGGTGGAGAACAAAATAGAATTCATATCGTAGCTTGTTTATTGGAAGATAGATTTAATTAATTTGAATTTTTTATTTAAAAAAATATCTATATCATCAGATCACGCAGGCTTTAAATTAAAAGAAACAATTAAAAAAAGTCTCGCAAAAAATAAAATCTTTGTAATAGATTTAGGGCCTAAAACAGACAGTTCTGTCGACTACCCAGACTTTGCTAAAAAAGTAGCTAGGAATGTAGCATCGAAAAAAAGCAAAATTGGTATATTAATTTGTGGATCAGGCACTGGAATGGCCATGTCAGCTAATAAAATCAAAAAAATAAGAGCTGCGGTTTGTTATAATAAGGCTTCTACAAGTTTGTCTAGAAAGCATAATAATGCTAATATACTCGCACTAGGATCAAGATTAACTAAAAAATCGACTGCTTTAAAGTTAGTTAATATTTTTCTTAGCACAAAATTCGAGGGTGGAAGGCACCTTAGAAGAGTAAAAAAAGTGTAAAGATTGTATTTATTATGTCAAAAATTAAAAGCGATATAAATGGAAGCTATCAGGATTATTTTGACAAAGATTTGTCATTAAGAGATCCAGATTTATATAATTCAATAAAACAAGAATTACTTAGACAACAACAACATATAGAACTTATTGCATCAGAAAATATTGTTTCAAAGGCAGTTTTAGATGCACAGGGATCAATCTTAACCAACAAGTATGCAGAAGGATATCCTGGAAAAAGATATTACGGGGGATGTGAATTTGTTGACAAGGCAGAAGAATTAGCTTTAGAGAGAGTTAAAAAATTATTTAATTGTAAATATGCAAATGTGCAACCTCACTCAGGTGCACAAGCAAACGGAGCCGTATATTTAGCTCTTTTAAATCCAGGAGATACAATACTTGGTATGAGTCTGAATTCAGGTGGACATCTAACTCATGGTGCCAAAGTATCATTATCAGGAAAGTGGCTTAAATCTTTTCATTATGAAGTTGATAAAGAAACAGGCCTCATAGATTATGAACAAATTAAAAAATTAGCTCTTGAGCATAAGCCAAAAATATTAATTGCAGGAGGCAGTGCATATTCTAGAATAATTGATTTTAAAAAATTTCGAGAAATTGCTGACAGTATTAATGCATATCTGATGGTAGATATGGCACACTTTTCTGGTCTAGTTGCAGGCAGAGGTTACCCAAATCCAATAGAATATGCTGACGTAGTTACCTCAACAACACATAAAGTTTTAAGGGGTGGAAGAGGTGGAATTATTTTGACAAATAAAGAAGATTTAATAAAAAAATTTAATTCTGCTGTATTTCCAGGTTATCAAGGAGGACCTTTGATGCACGTGATAGCAGCTAAAGCCGCAGCATTTCACGAAGCATTACAACCTAGTTTTAGAGAATATATAAAATCTGTTCTTGCTAATGCAAAAATTCTTTCTGAGACACTAAAAAATAATGGCTTCAAAATTTTTTCTGGAGGAACAGATACACATTTAATGTTAGTAGATCTGAGACCATTTAAGGTAACAGGTAAAGCAGCTGAAATTAGTTTGGGTAAAGCAAATTTAACATGCAATAAAAATGGTATTCCTTTTGATACAGAAAAAATGACTATTACTTCAGGAATAAGACTAGGATCGCAGGCAGCTACTACAAGAGGATTTGGATTAAATGAATTTAAAAAAGTCGGAGATTTAATTACAAAAGTAATCAAAGGTTTATCCCAAACTCCTGATGATAACAGCAAAACAGAGTCTCAAGTTCGGAAAGAAGTAATTGAACTTTGTTCTAAATTTCCTATATATAGTCACTTATTTAAAAATTAATTTATGCTATGTCCATTTTGTAGAGAAAAAGACACCTCTGTTGTAGATTCTAGACCCACTGAAGATGGTACAGCAATAAGAAGAAGACGTTTTTGTACTTGTAGTGGTGGACAAAGATTTACTACATTCGAAAGAGTTCAGTTTAGAGAATTAACAGTAATAAAAAAAAATGGCAGAAGATCTCCTTTTGATAGGGAGAAGTTAGCAAAATCTTTTTTTACTGCACTTAAAAAAAGACCTATTGACTCAGATACTATTGAAAAGGTTGTGTCAAGAATATCTCGAGAACTTGAAGAACTAGGTCAGTCCGAAATTCAATCTAGTGTCATTGGAAGAAAAGTAATGGACACTTTAAAAGAATTAGACAAAATTGCGTATATTAGATTTGCTTCAGTATATACAAATTTCAAAGAAGTAGGTGACTTTGGAGAGTATATTGAGGAATTAGATGGGAAATCTAAAAAATAAATTTAAATCACAAAACTTACATTTTTTATCGCTTGCATTTGAAAAAGCGAGGATTAATTTAGGATCAACAAAGAGTAACCCTTCTGTTGGATGCGTAGTTGAAAAAGATGGTGCTGTAATATCTTCTGCTTGTACATCAATAAATGGACGTCCTCATGCCGAATTTAACGCTTTAAATAAAAATATAGATTTTAAAAATTCAAGCGTCTATGTAACGTTAGAACCCTGTTCTCATTACGGAATGACACCACCATGTACTAATTTAATTATAAAAAAAAAAGTTAAAAGAGTTTTTTATTCATTCACAGATATAGATAAAAGATCAAAAAATAAATCTAAAAATATATTAAAAAAAGAAAATATTTTAATAAAAGGATCTCTTTTAAAAAGCTATGGTCAGAATTTTTATAAAAGTTATTATTTAAAAGATAGGAATGAACTTCCACTAACAGATGCCAAAATAGCAGTATCAAGAGACTATTTTACTAAAAATAAAAAAAATAAACACATAACCAATCATTATTCTCGGAATAGGTCTCATCTTATTAGAAGCATGTATGACTGTATTATATCGACCTCAAAATCAATAAATGATGATAACTCAATGTTAAATTGTAGAATAGATGGTTTAGAAAATAAAAGCCCAGATCTAGCAATTATCGATAGAAAACTAAAAATTAAAAAGAATTTAAGAATATTTAAAAAAATTAAAAATAGAAAAGTACTTTTATTCACTTGTTCAAACAACATTAAAAAAATTTCTTATTTAAAAAAAAGGGGCCTTATTATCTTTTCTCTAAGTTCATTAAAAACAAAAGATGATTTTAAAAAATTACTTTTTATTTTAAAAAATAGAGGCTACTCGAGAATTTTTGTTGAAACTGGACTCACTTTACTTAATTTTTTGATTAAAAATAAGCTTTTAAATAATATTTATTTATTTAAAACAAAAAACAGTTTAAAAAAACTTGGAATTAATTATTCTAAAACTAAATTAATTAAAAAAATTAATCTTAAAAATTTAATTAATGTTTATTTGTATGGTGATAAACTTTATAAGGAGAAACTTAAATAATGTTTAATGGTATAGTTTATAATCAGGGTTTAATAAAAAATATATTCAGAAATCCTAAATATGTTACCGGAAGTCTTGTTATAGAAATAGTTTCAAATATTTCGTTTAAAAAACAAGATATTGGTGAGTCTGTTTGTTGTGATGGTGTTTGTTTAACTTTAATTAGAATTAAGAAAAAATCTTTCCTTTTTTATCTTTCTAAAGAAACATTAAGCAGGTCAAATTTTAAAAATGCCAAAATTGGTAAATATATAAATATTGAGAAGTCGTTGTATCATGGAAAAAAAATATCTGGTCATTATATTCAAGGTCACGTAGACACAACATCAATTGTAAAAAATATTAAAATTATTGATAGGTCGTGGAATGTGTACTTTACTTTAAATAAAAAATACAGAAAACTTGTAATCGAAAAAGGATCAATTTCTGTAAACGGAGTTTCGCTTACAGTTTCAAAAGTAACACCAAGTAGCTTTAAAATTACAATAATTCCTCACACACTAAAACTTACAAATCTGATAAAATTAAAAAAAGGTGATAAAGTAAATATTGAGTTTGATATGGTAGGAAAATATTTAAATAATATTTATAAATAATTTAATGAAACGAAATTCATCGACTATAGGCGAAATAATTAGAGATGCAAAAAAAGGTAAAATGTTTATTTTGGTTGATAACAAAGATAGAGAAAATGAGGGAGATCTCGTTATTCCTGCATCGAAAGTAAATCCTAAAAAAATTAACTTTATGGCAAAACATGGAAGAGGTCTTATATGTTTAGCGCTTACTTCCAAAAAGGTTAAAAAATTAAACTTACCACTTATGTCTTTAGTAAATAAATCTAGAACTCAAACTGCATTCACTGTTTCTATAGAGTCAAGAAAAGGTATATCAACCGGAATATCAGCATATGATAGAGCTAAAACAATCAAAGTTGCTATAAAAAATTCTTCAAGCAAAAAAGATATAGTATCACCCGGGCATGTATTTCCACTGGTAGCAAAGAACGGAGGTGTTCTTGAAAGGGCAGGACATACGGAGGCCTCGATAGACATCTCAAAACTAGCGAAACTAAATCCTAGCGCAGTTATATGTGAAGTGATGAATGAAGATGGAACTATGGCTCGTTATAATGACTTAATTCCATTTGCAAAAAAACATAAACTTAAAATTGCTAAAATTGAAGACTTAATTTCATACAGATTAAAAAATGAAATTCTTGTTAAATGTATTTCAAATAAAAAAATTAAGATTAAAGATTTTGGAAATTTTGATTTAAAAACTTTTAAAAATAAATTAGATGGATCGGAGCACTACGCAATAACAAAAGGTAAGTTCTTAGCCAGCAAACCATCAAGAGTTAGAGTTATATCGACGAATGTTTTAAATATTTTTTTTAATTTTAATAAAGATATCTTTAAAAATTCGCTTAAATATTTAAATAAATTTAACAACTTTTCACTAATCATTATTAAAGGGAGCAATCCTAGCTCAATTTCATCGGAAAATAATAAAATATTGAGGTATTATGGAATAGGTGCACAAATAATTAAAGAGTTAAAAATAAAAAAGATGATATTAGTTTCAAGAACAAAAAAACGTATTATTGCCTTAAAAGGTTATGGTATAAAAATTACTAAACAAGAAATAATTAAATGAAAAAAAAAATTTGTATTGTAGTTTCATCATACAATGGAAGTACCACTTCCAAAATTTATTTAAGTGCAAAAAAAGAGCTAAAAAAATATAAATTTAATAAGGTAAAATTGGTAAAAGTTCCTGGTGCTTTTGAAATACCAGTTGTCATTTCAAAATTAATAAATAAGTACGACGGATTTATAGCTATTGGATGTATTATAAAGGGTGAAACTACTAATTTTAATCTAATTTCTCGTGCTATAACTAACGGTATTATGAATATATCTATTAATAGCAAGAAACCTATTGGTAATGCAATTTTAACTTTATTAAATAAAAAACAGGCATATACAAGATTTAATCGTGGAAAAGAAGCTGCTATAGCAGTGACAGAAGTTTTAAAGATTAACAAAGATGGTTGATTATAATTTCAATCAAAATCCAAGAGTTATTGTTGTTCAGAAGTTATATAGTTATTTTTTAAACAAAGATGTAACAATATCTTATTCGAAACACAGATTTAAAAATTTTATTAAAAGTACCGTAAGTGGCACTATAGAAAGAGAAGAACTTTTATTGGTAAATCTTAAAAGAATTCTTAAAAATGAATTTAATCCATCTAGAACAGACTTAATCCTAAAATTAATGATTCTATCAGCAACTTTTGAGTTAATGTTTAATCATAAAACACCAATAAATGTTATAGTAAGTGAATATGTTAAAATATCAGATTTTTTTCTAGAAACAGCGCATAAAGGCTATCTAAATGCCATTTTAGACAAAGTTTCTAAAAATGTTAGAAAAGATGACTAATAATTTCTTGCCTTTTATCTTTTTTTTTGGCAATTTCCTGTTTTTTATTAATCTTTGAGGAGATATATCATTGGAAAACTTGTACTTAATTATATTAGTTGGATTTGTAGCGGTAATTTATAGCTATTTTCTAAGCAAACAAATTATTTCATCTAGTCCCGGAAATAATAAGATGCAAGAAATTGCCGAAGCGATCCAAATTGGTGCAAAGGCATATTTAAATAGGCAGTATAAAACAATAGCCATTGTAGGCGTAATTGTTTTAGTAATTATAAGTTATTTTTTTAGTTTACTTGTTGGTCTTGGTTATTTCATTGGTGCTTTATTGTCAGGTGTAGCCGGATATATTGGAATGTTGATATCTGTTCAGGCAAACGTTAGAACTGCAGAGGCATCTAGATCGAGTTTGCAAAAAGGTTTAACGATGGCATTCAAGTCAGGTGCTATAACAGGACTTCTGGTAGCTGGCCTGGCATTATTAGCAATCTCAATTTATTATCTAGCTCTTATTTCTCTTGATGTGGAAAATAGAGAATTAATAAATGCTTTAATAGCATTAGGTTTTGGAGCATCATTAATATCTATTTTTGCAAGATTAGGCGGTGGAATTTTTACTAAAGGAGCTGATGTCGGTGCGGATTTAGTTGGAAAAGTAGAAGCTGGAATTCCTGAAGACGATCCACGCAATCCAGCAGTTATAGCTGACAATGTTGGAGACAATGTTGGGGATTGCGCGGGTATGGCAGCAGATTTATTTGAAACATACGCAGTAACAATAGTTGCTACGATGGTTTTAGCTTCAATCTTTTTTCAAGATAATACTAGTTTAATGATTTATCCCTTGGCTATTGGAGGTGGATGTATAATAGCTTCTATAATAGGAACTTTTTTTGTAAGGCTAGGAAAAAGCAAAAATATAATGGGAGCTCTTTACAAAGGCTTTATAGTTACAGCAGTTATATCTCTTATATTGCTTTATCCAATTACCTCAAATGTTATTGGATTAAACAGTATATTTACTGTAGGAGATAAAAATTTTACTGGCATCGATTTATACTATTGCGGTGTTATAGGATTAGTGGTTACTGGCTTAATTATTTGGGTAACAGAATACTATACTGGTACAAATTACAGACCAGTAAGAAGTGTTGCTAAGTCTTCAACTACAGGCCATGGAACAAATGTTATTCAAGGTTTGGCTGTTTCAATGGAGGCCACAGCCTTACCAGCATTAATTATAGTTGCAGGAATAATTGGTACAAATGAACTTGCCGGTTTGTTTGGAATCGCAATTGCTGTAACTGCAATGCTAGCATTAACAGGAATGGTTGTAGCATTAGATGCTTATGGTCCTGTAACTGATAACGCAGGTGGTATTGCTGAAATGTCAAAATTGCCAAAAAATGTAAGAAAAACCACTGATGCTCTTGATGCCGTAGGCAACACTACAAAAGCAGTTACAAAAGGATACGCAATTGGTTCAGCAGGATTAGGTGCTTTGGTCCTTTTTGCAGCTTATACTGAAGATATAAAATTTTTTTCAACAGTTCCCGGTTCAGCTTTGGAGGGTATTGATGTAAGTTTTGATTTATCAAATCCATTTGTAGTTATTGGATTGTTAGTTGGCGGTATGTTGCCTTACCTTTTTGGGTCTATGGGAATGCAAGCGGTAGGTAGAGCAGGGGGTGCTGTAGTTATTGAGGTAAGAAGACAATTTAAAAAAATACCAGGTATAATGAAAGGTAAAAGAAAACCTGATTATGGAAGATTAGTAGATTTATTAACTAAAGCAGCAATAAAGGAGATGATTGTACCATCATTATTACCAGTTCTTTCTCCAGTAGTTTTATATTTAATTATTTATTCAATAGGAGGTATGGAAGCTGCGCTATCTTCTGTTGGTGCAATGTTGCTTGGTGTGATTGTTACAGGTTTATTTGTTGCAATATCAATGACGGCTGGCGGCGGTGCTTGGGATAATGCAAAAAAATATATCGAAGATGGGAATTTTGGAGGAAAAGGTTCTGAGTCTCACAAAGCAGCAGTAACTGGTGATACAGTAGGCGATCCTTATAAAGATACTGCTGGACCAGCTGTAAATCCCATGATTAAAATTACAAACATAGTAGCACTCCTTCTTTTAGCTGTGATTGCGCACTAAGATAAATTTAAATTATTTCTTATAAGCAGGATCCATTTTTCTTCTCATACTTGATAAAAAAGATTCGATAAACCCACCTTTAGATACAACATTATCAGTTACTTCTTTAGCAAATTTATGATCATTCATTTTTTCTTTATCGTAGAAAATTTTTTCCTCTAAAATTCCATATCTGTTAAATTTTACTATTAATACATTATTATTAAGCAATACATTTCGTCCTAATTTATGCATACTTCCTCTAGTTCTAGTTCTTTCAATATATAACCACGTATCCTTGTCTTTAATAGATCTAATATGAGGTTGACCCAATACATCAATTACATCATTTTTGTTAGTTATATCAGTTTTAAGAAGGGCTTCTCTTTTTTCAAGAAAAACTATACCGTGACTTTTTACCACTTTATTTCTTTGACAATCTGTTAACAAAAGGGATAGAAACAATACAATTAAAACACTCTTATGTTTGCTTTTTATAAAAGGCATAATAACAGAATCTACAACAAATTGGTTGAATTATCACGAAATAATTTTTTTTACGTAAAAACCAATCTTAATGATAATTTCGAAACAAGAGCATTATTAATTTTATTCCATCTAGCTATAATATTAAAAACAAAAAAGTCTGAAAACCTTAAAAGTAACTTTCAAAAGATATTTGATAATATTTTTCAGAATATTGAATACAATATTAGAGAGCTAGGTTATGGGGATACCAGTGTAAATAAAAATATGAAATCACTTAATAAAATATTTTATGATATTATTTTTACAATAGAAAAAGAAAAAAATTTTTCTTTTGTTTCAAATAATGATTTATTAAATAAATATTTTAACACAGTAAAAAAATCAAAATTACCAAAAATTGATGAATTAGCTCAATATTTTGACAATTTTCAAAATTTTTGCTTTGATTTAGATGTCAATAATGTGCTAAACGGATCAATAGATTTTAAATATATTAAATAATTTATGGCTGTACCTAAAAGAAAAACCTCGAAGTCTAGAAGAAACAAAAGAAGATCTCACCATAGTATTGTGGGTGCCAATGTAATTGAGGATAAAAAAAGCGGAGAATACAGGCTATCACATCACATTGATTTAAAAACTGGCTTTTATAACGGAAAAAAAATATTAGATAAGTAAATTAGTAATTTAACTAATTCTTTAATGACTGATAAAGTTAGGATTGCAATCGATTTAATGGGTGGAGAAAATTCACCAAAAAAAACACTAAACGGTGTAAATAAATTTTTAAAAAGAAATAGCAATATTGATGATTGCCATTTCATTTTTTTTGGAGATAAAAATAAAATCGATAATCAAATCAACGAATATAAGTTTATAAAAGATAATTTTGAAATTCATGATACTAAAATCGTAGTTTCCGATGATCTTTCTGCAATGTCAGCTTTAAAGAAAGGCAAAAACTCAAGTATGTGGAAATCAATTCAGGCTCAAATAGACCAGAAAGCTGATGTAACTTTGTCGGCAGGTAATACGGGAGTTTTATTGGTAATGTCTAAAATAATACTTAAAACTTTAGAGGATGTTGATAAACCAGCATTGGCTGGTTTGTGGCCCAATGAAAAGGGCATGAATGTTGTTCTAGACTTAGGAGCAAATATTGAGTGTAATGAAAAGAATTTGGTAGATTTTTCAGAAATGGGCTCAGCACTGTTTAAATCTCTTTTCCCAAATGAAAATCCAAAAGTTGCTTTATTGAATATAGGTCATGAAGAAATGAAAGGTACTGAATTATTAAAAAATACTTCATTGAAATTAAAAGATTTACATAATTTTGGCGATTTTGAATTCAAAGGATATATTGAGGGAAATCAAATTACTAATGGAGAAGCAAATGTTATTGTAACTGATGGGTTTACAGGAAATGTTGCATTAAAGACCGCTGAAGGAACGGCAAACTTCTTAACCAAAACACTAAAAAAAACCTTAAGTGAAAATTTACTTTCTAAATTTTCAGTTATTTTTTCTTATTTTTCGCTTAAAAACTTTAGAAATAAATTAGATCCTCGAAAATATAATGGCGCAATCTTCCTTGGTTTAACCGGACCTGTTGTTAAGAGTCATGGAGGAACCGACTCATTGGGTTTTTCATATTCAATTGAGCTGTGCTATAAAATAGCAAAAGGTAAATTAATTGAAAAAATTAAAAATAATCTGAGTCATACAAAAAGTTTGAATGAGAAGGCAAAATCTTAGTAAAAATCATGTATCTAGTAAAATTTATACTAATTTAGGTATACCAAAAACTTTTTCCAAAAAGATTTTAGATACTGTTCTTGATATAATTACCGAAGGATTAATAACTAATGGTTTTGTAAAGATTAAAGGTTTTGGGACGTTTAAAATAGTCAAAAAAAAAAGTCGTTTAGGTAGAAATCCCAAAACAGGTGAAAAATATGCAATTAAACCTAGAAAGGTTATATCATTTTATCCGTCTAAACATGTTAAGCGAACCATAAATGAAAAAATATAAAACTATAGGAGAAGTTGCCAAAGAAGTTTCAGTAAAGACCCATACTCTAAGATTTTGGGAAAAAAAATTTAAACAAATAAAGCCAAAAATTTTATTTGGTGAAAGAAGATATTACTCTCATAATGATGTTAAGTTAATTAAGCTTATATATGATTTGTTAAAAAATCAGGGTTATACAATCGAAGGTGCAAATAAACTCTTAAAAAACAGTTTAAATAAACTTGACGATTTTTCACCATCAGGTATAAAAAAAGAGGATTTAAAAAAATCCATTAAAGTTAAAGCTAGTAAAATTAAAATTATTATTGATAAAATAAAAAAATTAGAAAATGGCAAAAAAAAGCTCGATTAAAGTTAGATTAGTACCCGAAGCTAAAGCTGATAGTCCTTTTTTTTATTATATAAAAAAACCTACTAAAGGAGAAAAGGCAAAAGTAAAAATTAAACTTAAAAAATACAATCCTAATACTAAGAAGCACGAATTCTTTGTTGAGAAAAAACTTCCTCCTCATAGTAAATAAAACTATTTTTTCTTAAAATTTCTATACTCATATTGGATAAAAGCACTTATCATAGCTTCCCATACTCTTTTTGTAATTTTTGTATCAATTTTTTTTCTTAATGATTTTTTTCTTATATTTCTTAAAATAATTTTAATCCTTTTTTTATCAACAATTTGCTTTTTTTTAATTTTATTTGATAAAATTTGATCAACCAATAAACTTCTTGATTTAATAATATTCAACATTTTTTCATCAAGTTTATCAAGTTTAGATCTAATTTTTTGAATTTTTTTATTTTTCATAGCGACATAAATGTAAACAAATTATATTTTAAATAATATATAAGAAATATAAATGTTTTTAGAAAAAAAAGAATACCAAAAACCTGTAATATTTTGGCTATCATCATTGCTTGTAATGCTTTTCATCATTGTAATGGTTGGTGGATTAACAAGATTGACTGACTCGGGATTATCAATAACCAGATGGGAAATTATTACAGGAATTTTACCTCCATTTACCAACCATGGTTGGCAGAAGGCTTTTGATTTATATAAAGAAATACCACAGTTCTATTTAATGAATCAAAATATAACACTTAGTGAATTTAAGGTTATCTATTATTGGGAATATGTACATAGACTTTTGGGGAGAGTTTTTGGATTATTATTTTTAATTCCATTTATATATTTTTATTTAAAGAAAGTTTTTTCTAACGAGTTTAATTTTAAACTATCTTTTTTATTTTTCTTAATTCTAGTTCAAGGTTTTATCGGATGGTACATGGTTCAAAGCGGATTAGTAGAAAATACAACTGTGAGTCATTTTAGATTAGCACTTCATTTAAATATCGCACTTTTCATATTCGTTGCAATCTTTTGGTACTTTTTAAATATTTTGCAGCTTGATAAAAAATATTTCTTTAAAATGAATAAAGAAGATTTTTATATTAAATTTTTTGTTATACTTTTATTTTTTCAAGTTACACTTGGAGCTTTTACGTCTGGTCTTGATGCGGGCCAAATTTATCAGACCTGGCCATCAATGAATAATAATTTTTTACCTGATGATTATGATTTTAATAAAATAGCTTTAAAAGATATTTTTAATAATCCATCAATAGTCCAATTCTTGCACAGAAATATGGCTTATTTTTTAGTTATTTATTTTTTTTCGATTTTAATTTATGTGATGATAAATAAAAAAAAACATCTGTATAAATTTTTAAGCATTGTTTTTTTCATGATTATAATTCAAATCACACTTGGTATATTTACCCTTACAAGCGGTCTTAATATAATTTTGGCGTCTCTGCACCAAGTATCGACAACAATTTTACTGATTTCATCCATGATTTTATCTTATGTTGCTTCAGATAAAATAGTTTCCAATTGACATAGCAAATAATAACTTGTAATTATGCGCAAGTTTTATGACACCTTTCGCTAAAAAAAAAGATTTAAAGAATAATTGGTATTTAGTTAATGCCGAAAATATTGTTGTTGGTAGACTCGCCTCATATATTTCAAAAGTTTTAAGAGGTAAAAATAAAAGCCAATATAATCCGAATCAAGATAATGGTGATTTTGTTATAGTAACAAATATTGATAAGATCAAATTTACTGGAAAAAAGTTTAAAAATAAAAAATATTTTAGACACACAGGTTACCCTGGAGGAATTAAGGAGACTTATCCATTTAAAATGAAGGAAAAAAATAAATCTCAAGATATATTAAAGCTTGCAGTAAAAAGAATGCTTCCAGGAGGCCCTCTTGCAAAAAAACAAATAAGCAAACTTAAAATTTATAGTGGAACATCACATCCTCATTCTACACAAAACCCGGTTGAAATTAAATTTGCTGAACTTAATAAAAAAAACTATTTTAAAAAATCATGAGTGAACCAAATTTAGATATATCTACAAATAAACAAAGTAAGATTAAACTTGATTTTAAAGACAGCAAATACGCTACTGGAAGAAGAAAACAATCTATCGCTAGGGTTTGGGTAAAAAAAGGATCAGGAAAAATATACGTTAACGGCAAAGATATGAACAAATATTTTAAAAGACCTGTTCACCAAATGTCAGTTGTAAGACCATTACAAGAAATTAATGCACCAAATAATTATGATGTTAAATGCAGTGTTAAAGGCGGAGGACTTTCAGGACAAGCAGGTGCGATTATTCATGGGTTATCAAGAGCCTTAGTAAATATAGACTCTTCATTCAAGAAAACTCTGAAAAAAAATAAGTTAACCACCAGGGACTCAAGAAAAGTTGAAAGAAAAAAATATGGGCATAGAAAAGCCCGTAGAAGTTTTCAGTTTTCAAAAAGATAAATCCTTTATTTTCATTAATTTAAAAACTGATATAAGGAAATTATGTCATTAAAAAAAATAAATATTGCTGTTGCAGGAGCCACTGGGTACGTCGGTCTTGATCTTATAAATATATTATCTTCTCACCCAAGAGTGAATATTAAATATTTGTGCGCTCAAAAAAATATCGGGAAAAAAATTCAATTTTTTGACAAAAGAATTAAAAAGAAATTACCAAAAATTTCAAAGTTAAATACAATAAATTGGGGTAATATTGATCTTCTTTTTACATCATTGCCTGTCGGTGAGTCACAAATTTTAATTAAAAAACTTATAAATTTTTCCAATTTAAAAATAATTGATTTAGCTGCAGATTTTAGATTATCAGATAAAAATAGGTATAAACAATTTTATATGAAAAAACACAAATCTGCAGATTTGTTAAAATACTCTCTTTATTCAATTACTGAATTTGTAAAAAAAGAATTAAAAAAATACAAAATAATTTCATGTCCGGGTTGTTACCCAACATCCATACAGATTCCATTAATACCTTTGATTAAAAAAAAACTTATAAAGAATAAAGATATTATAATTGATTCTAAGTCTGGTTATTCTGGAGCAGGTAAAAATTTAAAAAAGAAATTTAAACACAAGAATATTTTCTCATCTATTCATGCATATAATATCTATAGACACAGACATTGTAGTGAATTGGATCAACAATTTAGCAAGATAAATAAGAAAGTTGACTATATATTTACTCCGAATCTCATCCCAACATTTAGGGGCATGTTGTCATCTATTTATGTAAATGTTCAAGATGGTATAACAGTACAAAAAGTACATAGTTCTCTAAAAAAATATCATAAGAATAATTTTTTTGTAAAAGTACTCCCTTTAAATAGGGATCTAGGAACAGAAAATGTTATAAATACAAATTATTGTGAAATAAGTGTTTGTAAACTTAAAAATAAAAAAAGATTATTAATTTTATCAGCCATTGATAATCTAATTAAAGGTGCTGCTGGCCAAGCAGTACAAAATATGAATATTTTATATGGATTTAATGAAAACTCAGGACTTAAATGAGATTATTAATCTTATCATTTTTTTTTTTACTTTTGGGGTGTAATACTTATTTTAAAACTGAAAAAATTTATATTTGTGGAGATCATCCCTGCAAAAGTACAAAAGAGGCAAAAGAATATTTTGACAATAATATATCTATTGAAATTTATACAATTGAAACAGATAAGGCCAAAAGTGAAAATTTTGATTTAGTTGAATTAAATCTTTTAGAAAATAAACTTAAAAGCAAAGAAAAAATTGTCGTTTCTGATGATAAAAAAGATTTAAATAGAATTATTGAAGAGAGAAAAAAGTTGGCTAAATTAAAAATTAAGAAAATTGATGAACCTTATAAAAACAAAGAAATTATTGATAATCAAAAAGCAAAAAAAGAAAAGAAAAAAAGTAAGATTACTTTCA
>CACIJX010000006.1 GCA_902587085.1 uncultured Pelagibacteraceae bacterium | reverse complement strand
TGCAAAAAATACCCTAAGAAAAACTAAAGTTACAGGATCATATGTGTAAGTAGCTATTTTAATATTAAAAAAAGCAGATCCCCAAATTGCTCCTAATAAAATTAATAATAATACATCAATAGTTTTTGGTTCTTTCATTCAGTTATTTCTGCTTCTTTTCCGCTTGTTAGTTTCACTAATTCTGAATAGGTAATTTTAAATACACAATCAGGATGACCTGCTGCACCATATACATAATTAAATCTACTTAAAGATTTATCTATAATAGTATTTAATTTTTTTAAATAGCCTATAGGTGAAACGCCACCTATTGAAAACCCAGTATGATCTTTAACTTCATTGGCATTTGCCATAGCAACATCTTTTTTGTTCAAAATTTTCTTGAGTTTATTTAGTGAGCATCTTTTATCACCAGACACTAAACAAACAACAAATTCACCTTTGGCTTTAAAAACCAAGCTCTTAACAATAGCGCCTAATTCACATTTTAAACTACTAGCAGCATCTTTTGCGGTTCTTGCAGTTTGGTCTAAAGCAATAACTTTTAAATTATTATCAAATTCTTTTAATGATTTTTCGACTCTTTTTACTGTTTCTTTATTTAACAATTCACTCATTTTTTTAATCTTGTTAAAGCAGATGGAATATCTTTTATCAAATCCTCAGAGATTAAACCTCTACCATATTTTATTGCAATATCTCCATGTAACCAAGCTCCTGCAGCAGCAGCCTCTATCATTGACATCTTGTTGTCGCCGACGAGACTAGCAATTATTCCTGCTAAAACGTCTCCTGAACCAATAACAGCTAATTCACTTGAAGAGTGTGAATTTTTTATAATTTTTTTATTTGAACCTATCAATGTTGTATTTCCTTTAAGTAATATATTTGACTTACATAACTTTAAAAATTTAAAAACTTTTTCCTTGTTTTCCAAACTCTTTTTGATTGTTGGAAAAAGTCTATGAAATTCAGCTTTATGAGGAGTAATGAGCTTGTATTTATCTAAATATTTTAAAAGTTTTTTTGTTTTATTTTTAAAAGAATTTAAAGCATCGGCGTCTAAAATTACATATTTAATATGTTTTAAAATTTCTTCAGTAAATTTCATTGTTTTTGTATTACTTCCTGCACCTGGTCCAACTAATGCAACTGATGTTGTTTTTCTCTCCTTTTTGAGAAAACTTTTTAGATAAGAAATGTTATTAATTTCTACTTTTAGAGCAGATGGAAATTTTATAGATAAAATTTGAATAGTTTCTTTAGTGCAAATGATTTTAACCGATCCAACTCCTACCCTTAAACAAGCTTCTGCAGCAAGAATTGTAGCTCCAATCATGTTCTTTTGTCCCCCAAGTATAAGCACTCTGCCCCTTGTGTATTTATTACTAGACCTTTTTTTCCATGGAAATTTTTTAATCCAAATTTTTGGGCTGTTTTTTATCAATTTCATTCAATTATGAATTGTATAATGTAAAAAATGCATAGCAGCCATATATTTTTTTAGCCTACTTGAAATGCGAAAATTTGATAATGTAAATCGTTTTTTCATACAATTTGAAAGGAATTTATGAGTGCTAGTTCAGTTAAAAAGATTATTAAAGATAAAGAGATCGAATACGTAGATCTAAGATTTACAGACCCAAGAGGAAAACTTCAACATGTAACTATGGATGCAACAATAGTTGATGAAGATATGTTGAACGAAGGAGTTTTCTTTGATGGTTCATCTATTGCTGGATGGAAAGCAATTAATGAATCCGACATGATTTTGAAACCAGATTTATCAAGAGCAATCGTAGACCCTTTTACTTCACACAATACACTTAATATATTTTGCGACATTCTTGATGCAATTAAAAAAGATCCTTACGAAAGAGATCCAAGAGGTACAGCCAAAAAAGCAGAAGCTTATTTAAAAAAAACTGGTGTAGGAGATAAAGCTTACTTCGGACCAGAACCTGAATTTTTTGTTTTTGATGATGTAAGATATGCGAACGATATGAATCATACAGGGTTTCAAATTGACAGTTCCGAAGGTCCTTACAATACGGGAAAAAAATACGAAAACGGAAACATGGGTCACCGTCCTGGAATTAAAGGAGGTTACTTCCCAGTGCCACCCGTTGATAGTGCGCAAGATATGAGAAGCGAATATCTAAAAGCGATGAAAGATATGGGAATTAAAGTTGAAAAACATCACCATGAAGTTGCTCCGAGCCAACATGAGCTTGGAATGTATTTTGGAACATTAGTTGATCAAGCAGATAACCTTCAACTTTATAAGTACGCAGTACATATGGTTACACATTCATTCGGTAAGACAGCTACTTTTATGCCTAAACCAGTAAAAGGAGATAATGGTTCTGGAATGCACTGTCACCAATCAATATGGAAAGGAAGTACAGCGGTATTTTCTGGAAATAAATATGCAGGTTTATCTGATACGGCATTGCACTATATTGGCGGAATATTAAAACATGCTAGAGCGATAAATGCTTTCTCTAATGCAACAACGAATAGTTATAAAAGATTAATACCAGGCTTTGAGGCGCCTGTATTATTGGCATACTCAGCAAGAAACAGATCTGCGTCGTGTAGAATTCCAATTACACAAAGTAAAAAAGCTGCTAGATGTGAAGTTCGTTTCCCTGATGCTGCAGGAAACCCTTACTTAACATTTTCTGCATTATTAATGGCTGGTCTTGATGGAATTAAGAATAAAATCGATCCAGGTAAATCTTTAGATAAAGATTTGTATGCTTTAAGTGAGTCTGAAGTTAAAAAAATTCCAACAGTTTGTGGTTCTTTAAGAGAAGCTATGGAGAGCTTAGACAAAGATAGAAAATTTTTAACCCAAGGTAATGTTTTCACTGACGATCAGATAGATGCTTACATCGCTCTTAAGTATGAAGAAATTTATAATTTTGAGCACACCCCACATCCAATGGAGTTTCAAATGTACTACAGCTGCTAAAAGTGAATACATTAAAGGTGTGACAATTTTTTAAATAATTATTCGAAATAAAGGAGTATAGTTTTTCTAATGAAGAAGATTTTTATATCATTAATCCTAGTTAGCTCTGTAATAATATCATCTTTTGCAGCTGGTCATATAACAAAGGCGCAAAAAGAAAATGCCATCGAGTGTCTTGGCCATTATACTGCTACCGCTGTATTGCCAGCAGATACTGTTGAGGTGAAGGATATTGAGATAGCTTTAGCCGCATCTAAAGTAATCAGGGAATACCTTAACAAAGAAGGTATTAAAAATGACGAAATCAATAAAGGAATGAATGTTTATGTAGATAAAGTTTACGGTAAACCTTTTAATAAAAAAAAGAATAGTGAATGTAATAAATCTACTTACGATCTAATTCCTGGTTCAAAAGAAGAAATAGAAAAATTATCAAGAACAATTTACCAAGGTTAAATAAACACAATGTCCATAATAGAAAAATTAGTTAAAGTAGTAAATGAAGGCGATACTAATGGTGCTAAAGAAATTATGCACGATGATTTTAAATTCTTGATGCACTCATCTGGAAAGAATTTGTCTAAAGATGATGTGGTTAAGTGGGTTGGAATGAAAGATGTTAAGTTAGATAAACATAGAATTCTTTTTGAGAATAATGAAGTCGGATTTATGCACGCCTTTGCAAGTTATAATGATGGTAATAAAGAAGCAGTTATGTCTTATTACAAGTTTAAAGATGGAAAAATAGTTCACCAAGAAACTGGCGCTACGAAGCTTCCAAAATAGATTTCAAATTTACTTTTTTAAAATTCTACCGTCAGCTATTTTGCCCTTATTGACACCTTCTTTAATTGTGTACTCAAAGGTGCCATTAGCTCCTTTATTTACAGCTTTGATTTTGTTCTTAAAAAGATTTTTTTCTTTTTCTTTTTCAGCTCTTAGTCTAGCAAAGCTTTCTAAATGTTTAGTATCTCTCATGATTCATTATACCTTAAAAGACTCTCCACAACCACAACGTTCAGTTTCGTTTGGATTTTTAAACACAAACTGCGAGGAAAACTTATCAGTCTTATAGTCCATTTCGGTCCCTAAAAGGTACATTACGGCATTGGAATCAATAAAAACTTTGACACCTTTATCCTCAATAACTTCCTCATTTTTTTTAGCTTCTTTTGCATACTCCATCATATAAGACATGCCTGCACACCCACCGGATTTAACTCCTACTCTAACTCCTATAGTTGTGTTATCAGCTTTCGACATTATTTCTTTAATTCTGTTTGCAGCGTTATCGCTTAATTTTATTATTTGCTCACTCATAAATTTAGTTCTAGTTTTGCAGCTTCTGACATTTTTGATTTATCCCATGGTGGATCCCAAACAAGATTTAGTTTAACACCAGAAACGCCTTTGGCCTTTAATATATACTCCTCTACTTGTTTTGGCAAACTTTCGGCTACTGGGCAGTTAGGAGAAGTTAGAGTCATATCAACTTTAACCATGTTTTTTTTGTCAATTTCAATTTTATATATTAGACCGAGTTCGTAAATATTCACAGGAATTTCAGGATCATAGACTTTTTTGATTTCTTCGATTACTTTTGCTTTTAAATCGCTCATTTTTATTTTTCCGTGTTAACTGTTTCTTTTTGTCCTTCAGCTGCATTTATAAATGTGTGCCATGCCAAAGTAGCACATTTGACCCTCATTGGGAAACGTTTCACGCCTGATAATGACATCATAGTCATATTTTCATCATCACTAAGACTATTTATACTCAACTTTGAACCTTCCTTTAGCATATTTAAAAATTGTTCTAAAATTTTCTTCGCAACGTTGAATTCTTTTCCTTTTATAATTTGTGTCATTATAGATGCAGAAGCAATTGATATTGCACACCCTTCTCCCTCAAATGAAATATCTTCAACGTTTTTCGCTTTATCAATTTTTAAATAAACATGTATTTTATCGCCACAAAGAGGATTGTGACCTTTGGCATTTTTATTAAAGCCTTCACATTTATTTTTATTTCTAGGATTCTTTCCATGATCCAAAATAATTTCCTGATATAATTCTTTAATATCCATTTAAGTATTAAAAACCTTGTTACATTTTTTTATAGAATCGCTTAATACATCTATATCTTCCTTTGAATTATAAATTCCAAATGACGCCCTAGCTGATGCTGGAATTCCTAATTTTTCATGCAAAATCTGACAACAATGATGTCCTGCTCTAATAGCAACTCCATCTTCGTCAAGAATTGTTGCAATATCATGAGGGTGTATTCCTTTAATAGTAAAAGAAATAATTGAACCTCTATTTTTTGGGTCACCTATAATTTTTACCGAATTATTTTTTTTTATTTTCTCTAAACCATATTCTAAAATTTCTTTTTCATGACTCATAATATTTTTTATACCTACATCTTTAATAAATTTTATTGACTCTGAGAAACCTACAACCTCTGCTGTTTGTAAAGTACCAGCCTCATATTTTGTAGGACTTCGAGGGAAAGTAATATTATTTTTTTTTACATCTTCGATCATCCCACCACCACCTTGGTATGGAGGCAAAACATCTAACCATTTTTTTTTTGCATACAAAATTCCTACACCAGTTGGTCCATACATTTTATGACATGAGATCGCATAAAAATCACAGCCTAGCTCCTGCATATCAATTTTTAAATGTGGAGCACCTTGACAGCCATCGATGAGAACTGGAATTTTTTTTTCGCTAGCTAAGTCTACAATTTTTTTAACGGGCATAATTGCTCCAGTAACATTCGATAGATGTGTTATAGCAATCATTTTAGTTTTATTTGAAATAAGTTCTTTTATTTTATCAATATCAACCTCGCCTTTTTCATTACACTCTGCAAATTTTATTATCGCTCCTTTTCTTTTCCTAATGAAATGCCATGGAACATAATTAGCATGGTGCTCTAATTCTGTGATTAAAATTTCATCGCCCTTATTTATAAATTTTTCACCATATGTAAACGCCACTAAATTAATTGCCTCAGTAGCATTTTTTGTAAATATAATTTCTTCTCTAGACTTCGCATTTATAAAATTTTTTATTAAATCTCTTGTTTCTTCAAACCTATTGGTTGCTGTTACTCCCAAAGAGTGGACACTTCTACCAATATTTGAGAATTCGTTGGAGTAGAATTTTGAAATTCTGTCAATTACACTTTGTGGTTTTTGTGAGGAATTCGCATTATCGAGGTAGGTTAGTTGTTTACCATTTATTTTATTTTTAAAAATAGGGAATTTAGATTTGATAACTTTAGTATCCATATATCTGAAATTCTAATTTACTCTCTACAAATTTTTTAATTGTTTCACTTTTTATGTCATTAACAATTTCTTTTAAAAATCCATTAATTAATAACTGCATTGCTTCTTTTTTAGTCAAACCTCTTGTCATTAAATAATGAATCGAATTTTCATCAACATTTCCAGATGTTGATCCGTGCGAACACTTTACATCATCTGCATAAATTTCGAGTTCAGGTTTCGAGTCAAATTCTGAATTCCCACTTATTAATAAAGCCTTGCTTAACTGATATGCATTAGTTTTTTGAGCTATATCTTTAACAAAAATTTTTCCTTGATAAACACCTTTTGCATTCGAGTCCAAAACACTTTTTATTTTTTGAAAACTTTTACAATTAGGTACTAAATGATTTACAAGCGTTTTTACTTCTTGATGATCATCATTATTTAAGAATAAGGCAGACTTAATATCACACTCGGAGTTTTTACCCTCTAAATCAATTTTAATATCTTGTTTATTGAACTTCAAACCTGAGGAAAATATAAAACTTGAGTATGAAGCATTTGATTTAATTGACCCATTTAAAAATTTATGAAAATACCCGTCACTTCTAGCTGCTTGAATACAAATATTTTTAAATTTTGCATTTTCGCTAAGTATTACGTTTTCGTAGGAATTATTAAAAAATTTATTTTTCGATCTATTTATAGTGTACTCAATGGTATGTAACTCAGAATTTTCACTAACAACTATTCTGTTTTTATTATTTAAAATCTTATCCGATAGTTCTTCACTAAATAAATTATAAATAACTAAGACTTTTTCAAACTTATAATTTTTCTCAATTACTAAATTATAACCTTCATTTGATAAAGCATGATTTAAGCAGATAATTGGATTATTACTTTTTTCCTTTAAAAAATTATCTTCTTTATAATTACTAATTTTAATTTTATTTTTATCCTCATATTTAAAATCGCTTCTGATTAATCTCCCATTTATTAGAAGGATATAATTATGATCAAAATCTTTAATCAGTCTAAATTTATTTTCCTCAGGGTTTATATAATTTATATCAATTTTTTTAAAATTTTTTGAAAATATTTCTCTTAAATCAGAAAACTTCCAGTCCTCCTCTTTTTTTGTTGGAAAACCTTTTTTATTAAAAAACTCTAAATTTTTAATTCTATAATTTTTATCATCTTTATTAATAGAATTAATTTTATCTATTTCTTTAATGTTTATTTTAAAATTTTCCATCATTTAATTAATTTTTTTATAGCCTTTTTTTTCTAATTCTAATGCTAATTCACTTGATCCAGATTTTATAATTTTACCTGAGGATAAAACATGTACAAAATCTGGTTTAATGTAATCAAGAAGCCTTTGGTAATGTGTTATTACTAAAAAAGATTTATCTTTACTTCTAGATGAATTTACACCGTCAGCAATAGTTTTTAATGCATCAATGTCTAGGCCAGAGTCTGTTTCGTCAAGAATAATCAGATATGGATCAAGAATTTTCATTTGTAAAATTTCATTTTTTTTCTTTTCTCCACCTGAAAAACCAACATTAAGCTGTCTTGAAAGAATTTTTTCATCTATTCCAAGTTCTTTTGCTTTTTCTTTTACCAATTTTAAAAACTCCAAAGTATCAATCTCTTTTTCACCTCTTGATTTTCTGATTGTGTTCAAAGATGTTTTTAGAAAATTATTAGTATTCACACCTGGGATCTCAATAGGATATTGGAATGCTAGAAAAATTCCTTTTTGTGCTCTCATTTCAACTGGAATTTCTTTTAAATCTTGTCCTTTATATTTTAAATCTCCAGTAATTTCATAACCAGTTTTTCCTGATAATATATTTGCAAGAGTACTTTTTCCAGATCCATTTGGCCCCATTATAGCGTGTACCTCTCCAGGATTAATTTTTAAATTTAGCCCTTTTAATATTTCTCTGTTGTTAATCGATGCTTTTAAATTTTTAATTACCAACATTTTTTAATTTTCCTATCATAATTTCAATCATCTCATAAAAGCCTGTCTTCCTTGACATAGTTAACAATTCATCCATTTTAATTTTTTTAAAATCATTTACTGTAATTTTTTTAGCTTCTTCAATGTTAAGAGAGTTAAATATATCAATTAGTATGTATGCATATCCAGCGGATACCATAGCTTTACTCCATGCTTTGAATCTTCCGCTTTCATAATCAACAAATAAATCAAATTGACAACTTTTGACTTTGTTTTTTTCAATTCTCTTTTCTACACTCAAAGGATCATTGTTTAATCTTTCTCCAAGTGAAATAAGCCATCTGTAAACTTCCAAGCTTTCGACTGCTTTTAGCGTATCAATATTATTCTTATACTCAGTTAATTTAGTTTCAATATTCATGTTATTTTTTAAATAGTGTATTTGGGTTTTTCATGGTTTTTATTTCCATGCAATTTCCATTTGGATCCTCTAAAAACATAGTTTCTTGTTCAATATCCTCACCTTTAAATCTGATATATGGTGGATCAATAAATTTAATTTTTTTTTCTAACAAACGTTTTTTTAAATTTTTAAATGTATCAGCGTCTAGGTGGACTCCAAAATGAGGTACAGTCACATTTCCCATGTCAACATTATGTCTTTCACTAATACTTTTTTTGTTTGGATCGGTTGCATGTAAGGTTAATTCATTACCCCAAAAATTAATATCTGCCCAAGCATCAGGATATTTAAATTCAGCATTCCCTCTTTCACATCCTAGAACATCGCAGTAAAATTTAATCGCCTTATCTAAATCGCCAGCTGGTATGGCCAAATGAAATCTTGTGCCCATTATCCAACACTCCCTTCAAGACTGATTCCAACAAGTTTTTGAGCTTCAACTGCAAATTCCATAGGTAACTGTTGCAATACCTCTTTGCAGAAACCATTAACTATTAAACTAACTGCCTCTTCCTGATTTAAACCTCTTTGATTACAATAGTACAGTTGTTCCTCGTTTATTTTTGATGTTGTTGCCTCATGCTCAACAGTTGAAGATGAATTTTTATTTTTTATATATGGAACAGTGTGTGCACCACATTTGTTTCCCATCAATAAAGAATCACACTGAGTATAATTTCTTGAATTTAATGCTTTTGATCCAATATCAACTAAACCTCTGTAAGTATTGTCTGCCTGTCCTGCTGATATCCCCTTTGATATAATTTTGCTTTTAGTATTTTTACCCAAGTGTATCATTTTCGTGCCTGTATCAGCTTTTTGATGATTATTTGTAATTGCTATTGAATAAAATTCCCCAACAGAATTATCGCCCTGAAGAATACAGCTAGGATATTTCCATGTTATTGCGGATCCTGTTTCTACTTGTGTCCAAGAAATTTTTGAGTTTCTTCCTCTACAAGCACCTCTTTTAGTAACAAAATTATAAATACCTCCATTTCCATCTTTATCTCCTGGGTACCAATTTTGAACTGTAGAATATTTTATTTCGGCATCATCTAATGCAACTAATTCAACATTTGCTGCATGTAGTTGATTTTCATCTCGCATTGGAGCAGTGCAGCCCTCTAGATAACTTACATAGCTACCTTTGTCGGCAATAATCAAAGTTCTTTCAAATTGTCCAGTCTCAGAAGCATTTATTCTAAAATAAGTGGAAAGCTCCATGGGGCACCTTACGCCTTGTGGAATATAAACAAATGATCCATCAGTAAAAACTGCTGAATTTAATGTAGCAAAATAATGATCAGTTAAAGGTATTACTGAACCTATATATTTTTTGACTAAGTCAGGATGTTTTTGGATTGCTTCAGATATTGAACAAAAAATAATTCCTTTTTTTGTCAATTCTTCTTTATATGTGGTTGCAACAGATACGGAATCAAACACAGCATCAACGGCTACACCACTTAATTTTTTTTGTTCTTGCAAAGGTATTCCAAGTTTTTTATAAGTTTCAAGTAACTTTGGATCCACTTCATCTAAACTTTTTGGTTTTTTAGAAGCACTTTTTGGTGCGGAATAATAATAAAGATCCTGGTAATCAATTTTTGGGTATTTAGGCTTTTGCCAATTCGGTTCTTTTAATTTTTTTAGCCTTTCAAATGCTTTTAGTCTCCAATCTAACATCCATTTTGGCTCTTTTTTCATTCTAGATATGAATTTTATAGAATTTTCATTTAAACCTTTTGGTGCACGAATATTTTCTATTTCGGTTGTGAAACCATATTTATAATCTGGATTGGTATTTATATTTTGATTTTTCATTATTTTTTTAAATCGTTTAAGCTTATGTTATCAAAAAAATTATTTATGTGTTTTTCGAGATCATCCCAAAGATTGTGGGTAATACATTTTACCGCTTTTCCGTGACATCCTTTCTTAGACTCTTTTTTACAATTTAATGTCTTTACCTGCTCATCAACTGCATGGATAATATTTGAAATTTTAATTTCCTTTGGACTCTTTTCTAAAACATATCCGCCTGATGGTCCTCTTACGCTTTTAACTAATTTCTTATTTTTTAATTTAAAAAATAATTGTTCTAAATAAGATAAAGAAATATTCTGCCTAACTGAAATTTCATTTAAACTGACTGGTTTAACGTCTTGATTAGACGCTAAGTCAGCCATTGCCATAACTGCGTATCTACCTTTAGAAGTTAGCTTCATATTATCTATATTTTATATAGTTTATTTAGTTATTCCTACTAAATTAGTCAACTTAGTAAAAAAATAATTTGTCGCTGACAAAACATGTTATAAATCTATTCTTTTTTTGAAAATAATTATCATTATTAAAAAAATGAAACAAAAAAGTTTAGAAGTTTTTATAAATGGTCCATCTGGAAGGCTTGAAGCGAAATACTTCAAAAATCAAAAAAGAGGTTCGCCAATTGCAATAGTTTTGCAACCACACCCACAATACGGAGGAACGATGAACAATAGGGTTGTTCAAGAGATGTATAATGTTTTTATCAAAAATGGCTTTTCAGTTTTAAGACTAAATTTTAGAGGCGTAGGAAAGAGCGAGGGAACATTTGACAACGGTCAAGGTGAACTTTCAGATGCAGCTGCTGCTTTAGATTGGATTGAAAGAGAAAACCAAGATTACGGACAGTGTTGGGTATCTGGTTTTTCATTTGGGTCTCTTATTTGCATGCAATTAATTATGAGAAGACCTGAGGTCACAAGATTTATATCTATTGCACCACAACCTAATGTTTACGACTTTACATTTTTGGCCCCATGTCCAACATCTGGGCAAATAATTTTCGGTGAAAATGATGAGTTAGTTTCAAAAGAGAGTTTGAATGATTTAAAAAATAGACTGTTAAACCAAAAAGGAATAAAGGTAGATTTCTCTGAAATTAAAAATGCAAATCATTTTTTTAAAAATAAAGAAATAGATCTAGCTAAGAATATAAATAATTACGTACAAAAAAATACAGAACTTATTTAATTTTAATTACTGAACCACCTATACATGGTTTTTCGACTCCTGTGGTTTGAGGAAAAGAAATCGGTTCATTATTAAAAGATCTAATTGCAAGAAAAGCAAATGCTTGCGACTCTACAAAATCCCCGTTCACCCCATAATCATCAATTGGTTGAATTTTTACTTTTTTTAATGTCATTTTTTTTATTTTATCAATTAATGTTTTATTTTTCCTGCCTCCACCAGAAACTAGAACATTCCACAATTTATTTTTTTGCATTGGCAGTAGATTAATTAAAGCTGAGCCAATAATTTTACTTGTAAAATCTGTTAATGTTGCTGCTCCATCTTCAAGAGATAAGCCTCTAGCAAATGATATGTCGAAATCATTTACATCAAATGACAAACTTTTTTTATTTATTCTATTTGAATATAATTCTTCTGCTTGCTCTAATATTATTTCATTATTAGCTCCTATTTTTGCTAAACCTCCATCTTTATCAAATCTATTTTTTGAATTAAATCTTACCCAAGAGTCGATTAAACAATTTCCTGGTCCAATATCCCTGCTTGAAAAATCATTAAGATTATAACTTTTTACAATTGTAATATTTGAGATTCCACCAATATTTAATATACATGATGGAATGTTAATATTATTTTGCTTTAAAATAAGTAAGTGAAATAAAGATGCTAGAGGAGCTCCCTCGCCACCATTTTTAATATCATTTTCCCTAAAATTATAAACAATATTTTTCTTTATGAGTTGAGATAATAAATTACCGTTACCAATTTGTTTAGTGATTTTTTCATCAGAATTGTGATAAATAGTTTGTCCGTGAAAGCCTACTAAATCTATATCATGACTATCTGTTATATCTTTAACAACTTTAGCATGAAATAGTGTTATTTTTTTTTCTAGGGAATTTATATCTTTAAAATTTTTTTCAAGATCCTGTCGCTGATTAATTTTTTGTTTTAAATTGTGTATATTTTGGAATATTTCTTCATCGTACGCATAATACTTGTCTAATATAACTTCATAATAAGTAGAACCATTAGAAACTATTACCGAAGCATCAACACCATCACCTGATGTACCGCTCATTAAACCTAAAGATGTGTATTTTTTTGTCATATTTATATTTATTTATAGCAATTTTTGTATAATAGTAGAAATTAACTACAAAGTTCTATGAAAAATACCTTTTTATCTGAGATGAAACTAAGGGGATTTCTCAATCAATGCACTGATTTAGAAAAGCTGGAAAAAATATCTTCTAATAAACCAATTAGAGCATACATAGGTTTTGATAGCACCGCACCCAGTCTCCATGTAGGAAGTTTATTGCAAATCATGGTTTTGAGGCTTTTGCAAAGGTTTGGTCACCAACCGATTGTTTTGTTGGGGGGTGGAACAACATTAATAGGTGATCCATCTGGAAAAGATTCTACTAGAACAATATTAAAACATAAACATATAAAAAAAAATATATCTAGTATTAAAAAAATCTTTGAAAAACTTCTCCCATCTAAAAATAAAAAAACAAAACCAATATTTGTAGATAATTATAGTTGGCTTGGAAAATTAAAGTATATTGATTTTCTTAGAGACGTAGGAAAGCACTTTACTGTGAATAAAATGCTTACTTTTGATAGTGTAAAGCTTCGATTGGAGAGAGAACAATCATTAAGTTACATGGAATTTAATTATATGATTTTACAATCATATGATTTTTATCAGTTATTTAAGGAACATAATTGTGTTCTACAATTGGGTGGATCTGATCAATGGGGAAATATTGTTAATGGTGTAGAATTAATTAGAAGAATTTTACACAAAGAGGCTTTTGGCCTCACCACTCCATTAATAACTTTATCATCTGGTACAAAAATGGGTAAAACTGAAAAAGGTGCAGTATGGCTCGATAAAAAAATGTTTTCAGCATATGATTACTGGCAATTTTGGAGGAATACTTCTGATGATGATGTTAAAAAATTCCTTAAGTTTTTTACTGAAAAAAATATTGATGAATTATCTAACAAAATTGAAAAAGAAAAAGATATTAATAAACTTAAAATATTATTAGCAAACGAGGCAACATCCATTGTTCATGGTACAAAGGCAGCAAAAGAAAGTGAGGAAACTGCAAAAGAGACCTTTGTAAAAGGTGGTTTAGGAAAAAATATACCAGAAAAAATTGTCAGTAAAAAATTAATTTGGCAGGGAATTAATATAATTGAATTAATATCTCAAAACAGTTTAGTTCAATCAAAAAGTGAGACAAGGAGAATTTTAAAGAATAATGGAATTAGAGTAAACGATGTTGTTATTTCTGATGAAAAAAGAATTATAAATATGGATGATGTTTCTAAAAATAATCATATTAAGTTGTCAATAGGAAAGAAAAATCATTTTAAAATTAAAGTTAATTAGGATCTTTCTTTTTTGCTGACTCCAAAGCTCGCGTAATAAATCTCGGAGTAAGGGTTTTAACGGGATTAACTGTTGTTTTCAAATTTTCTGGGAAGCCCTTAATTTTAAAACTTATACCAAAAACACCTTCTCCCACTTTTTTCCCGACTAAAATTTCACCTAACACAGGAATTTTTGATATAACGTTATTTAGCGTTTTAGCTGGAACCAACGTGCCTCTTAAACTAACTAAACTACTTTTTTTTTCAACATAACCATCAATTAATATTGAGATAGATGGACCAATCATAAATATTTCCTTTATATCCATTTTACTTGGATTGTTTTCATATTTTATTTCTAGTGTATCAAAACTTATTCCGTCGCCCCTCAATGTATCTGTGAGACCCTTCAAGTCAGCAAGAGTTAGTAGCTTTGCCAATACTGGGGCTTTATTAATTTTAAAATTTTTAATTATTAAAACACCTGATGAATCCTTTTTATTAAATTTAGATACATAGGACAATTTTCCACCCTCTAAACCTTGAAAAAATTTATAATCATTTAATAAAGGCAATGCTATATCCGAATAAATTTCTAAAACTTTGAACTGTGTATTTTTATCTTTAGTTAAAGATATATCTAAATGTTGATTATCTGAAAAATCACTTTTCGCTAGAATTTTTTCAAACTCACCGTTATTTATTTGTCCAATTAAACTAAAGTTTTTAATTGGAAATTTTGCACCTTTAACTATCTTATTAAAATCTATTTTTATATCTTTAGAGATTGATTTGAGAAAATTATTTTTTTTGTTATCTTTACTTAATTCCTTAATAAGCATTTTTGCGTCAAAAATTTTTCCATTAATAATTATTTTATCCTTATTAGATATTTCAAAATGATTATTGATAATATTATCTATTGATGTTTTTACAGAAATACCTTTAAAATTGATTAGATTAAAATTATTGTTTAATTTTAAATCTTTTACTTGCAATGTATTATTATCATCTATGATAGAAAATTTTTTAAAAGTAATATTCTTTTTTTCATCTATCAAAAAAGAAGTATTTATCTCTGAAATTTTTCCCTTTTCAAAAGCATAGTTCATTATTGATATTCTCGGTAAAGCTGACGGATTAGATGTTTTAAATTTTAAGTTTACTTCAAATCTTTTTTTTATTTTTTTTACTTTAATTTCTCCATCAAAAAATTCTTTATCTATATTGTTTTTATCTTTTAAAGACCAAATAATCTTATCAAAATGAAAGAGATCGCCATCGTATCTAAAGTTTCCTGATAAATCATTTATCTTATAATTGTTCAATAACTTAATATTTGCATTATCAATTATTCCGCTAAAATTAAAATTATCTTTTAATTTAAAATCTTTATCAAACTCTAAATTTAATTTTTTGATTTTAAATCTTGCGGTTTCAATGTTTTTAAAATTTTCTTGCTTCAAATTAAATTGTTCTAAAATAGATTTAATTTCAGTAAATTCTAAATATTCAGTTGCTATTATTATTTTTTTAATTGCTAATCTTCTTTTTGATAAAAATTCTAAATCTATATCTGACCTTAAATATTCAAGCGGTATTGAAACTTTTGAGTAATTGATTTTCGGATTTAAAAATTTTACATATAAAACAAACTTTTTAATATCTAGTAAAATTGTTATTTTTTTAAAGTCTAAATTTACATTATATTTGGATTTCTTGACCTGTGATTTAATAATTTTATTAAATCTATCGGTTTCATAACCAAAAAAACTTAAATAAGAAATGGATATGAATGTAATAAATAATAAAAATAAAAATGAAGAAAAAAGAGTTTTTTTCACTATTTTCCTGCTCTAAAAATTGAACCCTCAATAAATTTATCTATATTACCATTTAATACTGAATCAGGGTTTGTATCCTCAATATTATATCTTAAATCTTTAACCAGCTGGTATGGTTGTAAGACATAAGATCTTATTTGGTATCCCCAACCAATTTCTGTTTTTGAGTCTAATTCCTTTTTGCTTTTGTTTTCTCTTTTTTGGATTTCATTCTCATACAATCTTGCTTTTAACATCTTAAAACAGGTTTCTTTATTTTTGTGTTGGGATCTTTCATTTTGACATTGAACAACGATCTTTGTTGGTAAATGAGTAATTCTTACTGCACTATCTGTAGTGTTTACATGCTGCCCTCCAGCACCACTTGACCTATATGTGTCTATTCTCAGATCTTTTTCATCTATAACAACATCAATATTGTCATCAACACATGGATATATCCACACACTTGCAAAGCTAGTATGCCTTCTAGCTCCAGAGTCGAAAGGTGATATTCTAACAAGCCTATGTACACCGGACTCTTTTTTCATTAATCCATAAAGATTTTCTCCAGTGATTTTCAAAGTAGAGGATTTAATTCCTGCTTCATCACCGCGATGTTCACTAATCATCTCATATTTAAATTTTCTTTTATCAAACCACTTTAAATACATTCTTCTCAACATTTCAGCCCAATCTTGACTTTCGGTTCCGCCTGCTCCCGCATGGATTTCAAGATAAATATCCAAATTATCGTTTTCATCCGATAAAAAGCATTTAATTTCAATTTGTCTTATTTGTTTTAATAAGAATAATGTTTTATTTATACAGTCTGTTTGAGTTGAACTATCGGATTCCTCAAGGGCAAGATTAAATAATTCTTTTAAATTAATTATTTCATTTTCTGTACTATTATAAAAAGTAAAGATATTTTCTAAGAAATTTTTCTCTTTTATGATCTTTTTTGATTTATTTTGGTCTTTCCAAAAATCTTTTTTTAATACCTCATTGTTTAAACTTGAAATTCTCTCTTTTATATTTTTTCCATCAAAGATACCCCCTTATATTAGAAAGAGATTTCTCACAAATTTTTATATTTTTTTCAAAATCATTCATTAATAGAATCTAGTAAATTTATTAAATTTATCACGTTTTTTACCTAAACTTAAATTTTTAAATTTTATTTTTTCAGTTGTATTCTCTTTAAATGCCTCCACTATTGATTTTGGAGCTCCAAATTCAACATTCAGGCCGCTGTCATAATCTACGGAAAAGAAATTTATGCTATCTGGTGCTTTAAAATTTGTTATCTCTTCTTTGTAAAGTGCATTTTCAATAAATTCTTTAAATATAGGTAGAGCTGCTTTAGCGCCGGTCTCATATTTTCCAAGTGATCTCGGTTTATCATAACCTACGTAAACTCCAATTGTTAAATTAGATGTTGAGCCTATAAACCAAGCATCAAAATTTTTATTCGTGGTTCCAGTTTTGCCAGCCAAAGGAACATTTAAGACTTTTAATTTTTTTCCAGTCCCCCTTTTAACAGTCCCTTCTAGCATTGATGTAACCTGATATGCAGTTTCTGGGCTAATCACTTGCTCATAAGTATTCATTACTTTTGGGTAAAAATTAGAATTATTTGAATTAATTATTTTACAACCTTCGCATTTACCGCTTTCTGAATTAAATATCGTTTTTCCTCTTCTATTTTGAATTCTAGAAATTAATATTGGATTAACTTTTTTTCCGCCATTAATAAAAACACAATATGCATTTGTTAAATTTAGCAAAGTAGTCTCGTTAGAGCCTAAAGATACAGATAATAGTTCAGGAACTTCCTCATAAACACCTAGAGATTTAGAGATTTCAGAAATTTTATCAAAACCCAAGCTTTGCGCTATCCTTACTGTCATTAAGTTTCTAGACTTTTCGATTCCCTTTCTTAAAGTAGAGGGGCCATAAAACTTTTTACCATAATTTTCTGGTTTCCAATTTTTTAATCCCTCCCCTTGTTCGCTCACAAATGGTGCGTCTAAAACTATTGAATTAGGTAGAAAACCATTTTCTAAAGCTGCAGCATAAACTACAGGTTTAAAAGCTGAACCAGGCTGCCTCTTTGCCTGAGTTGCTCTATTAAATTCACTTGAAACAAAACTATATCCTCCTACTAAAGCTTTAACTTCTCCATTGTGTGGGTTCATCACCACAATGCTTCCATTTACAAGAGGTAACTGTTTTAAAACAAATCTATCCTTAATTTTTTTTACAAAAATTACATCGCCAGCTTTAAAAAGTTCTTTGAAATTCTTTTTTTTTGTCCATTTATGATCTTTAAAAATCATTTTATTATTTTTTTTATTATTGATAATTTGAATTTCAGAAAAAAAATCTTCTACTTTAATTACTTTAGCGATTTCCCATTTTAAAGTTTCGTCTAATTCTATATTGTCTACATCTTTCTTCCAGTTTTGATTTTCAAATGAATTTGTTAGTGGTCCTCTCCACCCTTTTCGCTTATCATAGGACTCGATACCATTTCTTAAAGCTTTAAGTGCTGCTATTTGGTATTTTCCATTCAAAGAAGTATTTATTGAAAGTCCCTCAGAATATAACTTTTTAAAACCATACTCTGTATTAACAATTCTTCTTACTTCCTCAGTGTATGATCTTGCTTCTTTAATAAGAGAAATTTCCCTTTTCTTTAAATTAATTTTTTTATTAGATAAATTTTTATATTCCTTCTTCGATATGTATCCATTGTCACTTAAATTTTTTAAAACTAGATTTCTTCTTTTTTTTGCTAATGATAATGATTTATATGGGTTGTACTTACTGGGTGCTTTAGGTAACGCTGCTAATAAAGCAGCCTCATTGTAATTAAGTTCTTTGACAGATTTATCAAAGTACTCAAGGCTAGCTGAGGCAACACCATAGGTACCCTGGCCAAGATAAATTTCGTTTAAATATAGTTCCAATATCCTTTTTTTTGTATAAGCTTTTTCTATTCTGAACGCCAAAATAGCCTCTTTTATTTTTCTTCTTAAAGAAACTTCATTTGTTAATAGGAAATTTTTAGCTACTTGTTGAGTAATTGTCGACGCGCCTTCAAGTCTTTTGTCGGATAAGATATTGTTAATGTTTTTTATAATAGCTCTAGTAACACCTCGAGCATCAATTCCAGGGTGATCAAAAAAGTTTTTATCTTCTGCTGATAAAAAAGAATTTATTACTTTATCTGGGATAGACTCATAAGGAATGAATAATCTTTTCTCTAATGAAAACTCTGCAATTAATTTGCCACTATCATCATAAACTCTAGAAAGAACTGAGGGTTCATAATCAGCTAATTTTTTTAAACTTGGCAGACCATATGAAAAATACCAAAAAGCAGAAAAAATTAAAAAAAGAAATAAAATAATAGCTGAAGTAACAATTTTGATGGCTTGAAAATAGATTTTTTTCATATTTATACTCACATTTAAACAAATCTTTATATTTTGTCGATCTTATGGCACAAAATCATATAAAATTATTATTTTATAATTTAAAAAAAAATGTATAATATTTATTAATAAAAAATGACCAAATATTCAAAAAATAAGCATTTAAAATCAAAATTTATGAACAGGTTTAATTTATCATGGAAAAAAATTTATACATTGATGCATCGCATCCAGAAGAAACAAGAGTTGTACTTAAGTCAGAATTCAATATTGAAGAATACGAGTCTGAAAATAAGAACAAATTAAATTTAAAAAGTAACATTTATCTTGGTAAAGTCAGCAGAGTTGAGCCTTCTCTGCAAGCAGCATTTATAGACTTTGGCAGAGAACGTCACGGTTTTTTAGCTTTCAATGATATCCAATCTGATTATTACCAAATACCTAAAGAAGATAAAGAGGTGCTAAAAAAAGCCGAGGAAAAAATTAGAGAAGATCTAAAGGAGGATGTTGAAAATAAAGATCATGTAAAAGAACCCGCTGAGATTAATAATGAAGTAGAGTCGCAAAACTCACAAAATTCTTCTGACAAAACTAACACTGATAAAACACCTGTCGACCAATCAAAGAAAATCAGGGAAAAACTTAGAAACCGTTATGGTGTAAGAAAATACAAAATTCAAGAGGTTGTAAGACCAGGACAAATTGTTTTAATTCAAGTTATGAAAGAGGAGCGGGGTCAAAAAGGCGCGGCTCTTACAACGTTTGTATCACTAGCTGGTAAATACATAGTTTTGATGCCAAACACTCCAAAGGGTGGTGGAATATCTAGAAAAATTTTTAATTATGAAGACAGGAATAAGGTAAGAGCAATTTTAAAAAACATTGATATACCAAAAAATATGGGTCTCATAGTTAGAACTGCAGGCGCAAGGAAAACTAGAAATGAAATTGATAACGATCTTCAAAATACTATAAATTTATGGGAAAAAATTAAGGAAAAGGCAATTAATTCAATCGCACCTATTTTAATTCACGAAGAGGGAGATGTTATTAAAAGAGCTTTAAGAGATATGTATGATAACGACACAAAGTACATTCATGTAGAGGGCAATGAAGGTTATCAAAAAGCAAAATTATTTATGAAAGAACTTATGCCTAGATATTCTAAATATGTAAAAAAATATAGAGGTAAGATTCCTTTATTTCACAGTGTGGGAATTGAAAAAGATTTAAATAAAATTTTTGAACCTCATGTTAAATTAAAATCTGGCGGATATTTAGTAATAAATCCAACTGAAGCCTTAGTTGCTGTAGACGTTAATTCTGGTCAATCGACAAAAGAGATAAATATTGAAAAAACAGCCTTAAATACAAATCTAGAAGCTGCAGAGGAAATCGCCAGACAAATAAAAATCAGAGATTTGTCAGGATTAATAGTTATTGATTTTATAGACATGATAAATTTCTACAACAAAAAGAATGTTGAAAGAAGATTTAGAGACAAACTAAAATTAGATAGAGCAAGAATTCAGGTTGGAAGAATAAGTAATTTTGGTCTTCTGGAAATGACAAGGCAGAGATTGAGGGAGAGCGCAATAAAATGGGAAACGAACTTATCGATGGAGTCATTCTCACAAAAAATAATTAAAAAAATAGAAATGTTAGCTTTTTCTAATAAAACAAAAATTATAACTGCTTATGTCCCTGATAAAGTAAAATTGTACCTAAATTCTTACTTCAAAAATGAAATATCCTTTTTTGAAAAGAAATATAAATTCAAAATTAATATAAATTCTGATGGAGTATTAACTGTTCCAGAATTTAAAATTCATCTATTTAATAAAAATAAAAAAATTATTGATAAAATAGAAAATTATAAAAAAATTGACAATGAAAATAGTGTCAAATCAAAAACGATCGATAAGAAAAAAGTTTTAAAAAATACTGACAAAACCAAAAAAAAGATTAGTCCTAAATTAGGAAGAACTTTGTGGGTAAGAAGAAAAAAACGAAATTAAATTAAACCTTCGTCTGGGGTACTAGCTGATCCAAAAATTTTAGGACTTATTCTTCCAGATAAAAAAGAATCTCTTCCAGCTATCACTGCATGTTTCATAGACTTGGCCATTAAAATAGGATTTCTTGCTTTGGCTATCGCAGTATTAACCAAAACCCCATCACAACCCAGTTCCATTGCAATAGCTGCGTCGGAGGCAGTACCAATTCCAGCGTCAACAATTACTGGAACTTTTGCATTTTTTATAATTACTAATAAATTTAATTTATTTTTAATTCCTCTTCCTGAACCAATCGGTGAAGCCAGTGGCATTATAGCTGAAGCACCTAGGTCTTCTAATTTCTTTGCCATAATAGGGTCATCAGAACAATAGACCATTACCTTAAATCCTTCTTTGACTAAAACCTCTGTTGATTTTAAAGTTTCAATCATATTTGGAAATAAAGTTTTCTTATCACCTAAAACTTCTAACTTAACTAATTTCCAACCACCAATTTCTCTTGCGAGTCTTAAGGTTCTTAAAGACTCTTTGGAATTAAAACAACCCGCAGTATTAGGTAAATAAATAATTTTTTTAGGATTTAAATAATCCATTAGTGTAGGTTTTTTTTTATCTAAAATATTTACTCTTCTAACGGCGACAGTAACCATGTCTGCTCCAGAAGCTTTAACCGCTTGTGCTGTTTGTTTAAAATTTTTATATTTTCCAGTACCAACTATTAAACGAGATTTTAAAATAACCCCGCCCACTTTTAAACTGCTTTTAACCATCTACCCGCCACCTATAAATTGAACTATTTCGATTTTATCATTATTTTTAATCTTTTTTTTTCTGTAATTGTTTTTAGGAACAATAGTTCCATTTAACTCAATTGCTATCTTATTTTCCTTCAACTTATAATTTTTTATAAGTTCTTTAACGCTCAAATTAGAATTGATTGTTATTTTTTTTCCATTTAATTGTATTTTTGCCATAATTGAGGTATTTTTAATTTTTATTATATCAAAATGAGTCAAAAAATCCTTGTTATAAATGGCCCAAATTTAAATTTGTTAGGAACCAGGGAAAAAGAAAAATATGGAAATATTTCCATAAAAGATATTCAAAAAAAATGCGAAGATCACTGTAAAAAAATTGGTTTAAACGTTGAATTTAAACAGTCAAATGTTGAGGGTGAAATAGTAAATTTTATTCAAGAAGCCAGGGAAAAATACCAGGGAATTATTATAAACGCAGGTGGTTACACTCACACATCTGTTGCAATTCTTGATGCTCTGCTTGCTGTCAAAAAGCCAACTATAGAATTGCACATAACAAATATTTACAAAAGAGAAGATTTCAGGCATAAATCTTTAATCAGTAAAGCTGCAGATGGTATTATTTGTGGTTTAGGTTCTGAGGGGTATATTATGGCCCTAAATGGTATCAAAGAAATTTTAAAAAATGAAAATTGATAAAAAATTAATTAAAGAACTGAAAGACTATTTAGATGAATTTGGTTTATCAGAAATAGAGTATCAAGATGGTAATAAAAAAATAAAAGTTGCCAAAACTTCAGGATCAATCAATAGTTTTACAGCGCATAAACCAGGTCTTTCTAAATCTAAAGATGAAGATAGCGGTACTAAAATTTCATCACCGATAATTGGAACTGCGTATTTAGCTCCTGAACCGGGAGGAAAAAAGTTTATAGAGGTCGGTCAAAAAATTAAGAAGGGACAAACAGTAATGATTGTAGAAGCAATGAAAACTATGAACCATGTTCCTTCCACTTCAGATGGAGAAGTTAAAAAAGTTTTAGTCCAAGATGGCCAGGCAGTAGAATTTGGTCAGGCTTTAGTTATTTTAAAATAAAATGTTCAAAAAAGTTTTAATTGCAAATAGAGGTGAAATTGCAGTTAGAGTTATACGTGCCTGTAAGGAATGGGGTATAGAAACCGTAGCAGTACATTCAGATGTTGACTCGGACTCAATGCATGTAAGATTAGCAGATGAAAGTGTTTGTATTGGTTCGCATCAACCTCAAAATAGTTACTTAAATATTCCTGCGATTATGTCTGCAGTAGATTTAACTGGTGCTGAAGCAATTCATCCTGGTTATGGTTTCTTATCTGAAAATTTTAAATTTGCAGATATTGTTCAAAAGCACGGTGTCAAGTTTATTGGACCAAGTGCAGAAATAATAAAAAAAATGGGTGACAAGATTCAAGCAAAAAAAATTGCTAAGAAAAATGGTTTACCCATAATCGAAGGTTCAGATGGTGGCGTCAAAGATATAAATGAAGCTAAAAATATTTGTAAAAAGATAGGTTACCCAGTTTTAATAAAAGCTTCAGCTGGAGGTGGGGGCAAAGGAATGAAAATAGTACAAGCTGAAAATAATTTAGAAGAATTATTTATATTAGCACGTTTAGAAGCAAAAAAATATTTTGGAAATGATGAGGTTTATATTGAAAAATATTTCAGTAATCCAAGACATATAGAGGTTCAAATTATATCAGGTAAAAATAGAACGGTTCATTTAAATGAGAGAGATTGTTCCGTGCAAAGAAAACATCAAAAACTTATTGAAGAAACTCCTAGCCCAATTTTAGATGAAAAAACTAGATCTGATTTATTAAATAAAACAGTAAAAATGGTTGAGGCTATTGGATATGAGGGTGCAGGCACTGTTGAATATATTTATGAGAATGGAAAATTTTATTTCTTAGAAATGAATACAAGAGTCCAGGTAGAACATCCCGTAACAGAAGTTCAAACTGGTATAGATATAGTTAAAGAGCAGATTTGGGTTGCACACTCTGGAAATACAGCTTTAAAACAAAATGATATTAGTGCGAGAGGACATACGATTGAGTGTAGAATTAATGCTGAGGATCCATCAAAAGATTTTCAGCCTAGTCCAGGAATTATTTCAGTTTGTCACCAACCATCAGGTTTTAGAACAAGGGTAGACGGATCAATTTTTCAAGGTTGTAAAGTTACCCCTTATTACGACAGTTTAATATGTAAAGTGATTTGTAAAGGAAGAAACAGAACTGAAGCTATTCAGAGGACAATGAGATCTCTTAATGAATTTGTAATAGATGGAATAGTTACTACAATCGATCTTCATAAAAGAATACTTTCGCACGAAAAATTTATCACATCTGAATTTGATACGAATTGGCTTGCAAAAGAAAAATTTTACTAAAAGTATTATTATATTTGATAATTAGATCTTAAAATGTTATTAAAACTCAATTATGGGATATCCTAAAAAACACAGAGGAAGACGTAAAATAGGCTCAAAAAAAAGAAGAGCTAGAAAAAGAAACAAAAGAAAATAGTCTAGCTTAAATGGAACTTAGAACTCAAATTAAAAAGTTGAGTTTATGGATTTTCATAATTCCATTTGTATCTCTTAATTTATGCCTTTTCATTTCTGTTAATTATGAAATCTTTGATAACACGTTCTTAAGCGTAGATCAGATAGGTCGCTCAGGAAGTACCTTTCCTTATTTTGATGGTGGAGTATCTATAAGCAGAACCGCAAGAACTTATCCAACATATCTAATTTTTAAACCATGTATGATTTTTTCTTCTATTCTTTTAATAATTTATTGGATAAAGACCAATAAATTAATTAATTTTTACCAAGATCTAGGAAACAATAATAATCTTTTCAAAACTTTTGGTATCCTTTCAGCAGTTTTTTTAATTATTCACTCAATATTTTTGGGGATCAAATTTGATTATGATTTATATAAATTTTTGAGAAGATTTGTTTTATTAGCTTTCATAATTTTCGAAATAGTGGCTCAATCTCTTTTGGTTTATAGGCTTTATAAAATAAAATCATTTATTCCAAATGACTTTAATAATTATGTTTTAACAATTAAGATTATTTTAGTATCTATTTTAGTAATAGTGGCTGTAGCAAGCATACCAATTCTTGTAACTAGCGGTAACGTACACTTTAAACATGCTTTAGAGTGGAATTATTTTGTTGGGGTTATACTATTCTATTTTTTAACTTTTTTATTCTGGAAAAAAAACTAAAACTCTTGTCTACACACCTTGCGGTGCGCAGACTTAAGTTTTGGTTCGTCGTTTTAGGCGCTACCGCCGAACCTCCCGCTCTGCAATTTTAGCGCTACTCTGCAGAACTTTCTGCCCGTTAGGCTTGAACCTCTCGGTTTTTCCCTAACTGGCCAGTTGAGAGTTGCCCCTCAATTAAAAATATTAAATCATATTGTTGATTGGACTTACATCACTTTTTAGTTGTTTTATTTAGTATCTGTTGATTGTGTGGATAAATTTTTGTTTACTGTTTTTTTAATCCAACCACCACCCAAAACTCTTTCACCTATTTTGTCTTTAGAATAAAAAACACAGGCTTGACCTGGGGAAATGCCTTTTTCATCTTGTAAAATTTTTACAAACGCATTGTCTTTTTTAATTTCAACTGTAGATTTAAGCAACTTACCAGTTGATCTAACTTTAATAAAAATTTCTTTTTTAAAATCATCAATACTTGATAACAAATTAACATTTCTTAAATATAATTCGCTTATATTTAAAGAGTCTTGTGGACCAACTATTACAGAGTTATCTTCTGCTCTTATTTCTACAACATAAAGGGGTTCTTTATTAGAGATTTTAATCCCTTTTCTTTGACCAATTGTGTAATTTATAATACCTTCGTGTAAACCAAGTTTTTTTCCTTTAAGATCTAATATGTCTCCTTTTTTAAATGATTGCGGTCTAAATCTCGATATTACTGAAGCATAATCCCCATTAGGAACAAAACAAATATCTTGACTATCAGGTTTTTCAGCCACATTGAGTTTTAATTTATTAGCGATTTTCCTAGTTTCTGATTTATTAATTGAACCAAGTGGAAACCTCAGAAAATCCAACTGATCTTGTGTGGTACTAAACAAGAAGTAGCTTTGATCTCGATTTTTGTCCTCTGCACGATACATTGCGCCCTCGCCTCCATTAGTTTCTCGCCTTAAAACATAATGACCGGTTACTAAAACATCAGCCCGTAATTCTTTTGAAAACTCAAACAAATCCCTAAATTTTACAGTTTGATTACATTGCACACATGGGATTGGAGTTTCACCTGAAACATAGCTATCTATAAAAGAGTCTATTACCTCAGTTTTAAATTTTTTTTGATAATATAAAATTTTGTGATCAATTCCGAGTGTCTCAGATACTCTTTTGGCGTCAATTATGTCTCTTCCAGAGCAACATTGCCTACTTTTGGAAGATGACTTGGCATCATCATAGAGTTTTAGCGTTATTCCTGTTACATTATAACCTTCTTCTTGCATAAGGCCAGCTACTACAGAAGAGTCCACCCCTCCTGACATTGCAACGACTACTTTAGTATCCTTAGGCGACTTTTTTATACCTAGTGAGTTAATCATAAATTGTTATATAATATAAAATAAAGAAATTTTCCATCATGCAATATGATCTAGAACCTGGTAATTTTGTCGTAAACCCTTCTAAAAAAGAGTGGGGTATAGGCCAAGTTCAATCAATAATAAAAAATAAGGCAACAATAAATTTTCAGAATATTGGTAAACAAGTAATAAATTTGGATAATATAATTTTAGAGAAGATTAAAAATGAACAATAATGAGTTGAAAAATATCACTGAAAAATTGATATCGACATCTGAGATAGCTGGTAAAAAATCTATTGATTTATATAAAAAGGGATTGAAGAAAATTATAAAACCAGATGGTTCTCCAGTTACGAATGGTGATCTTGAAGTAAATAAAATACTCACAGAGAAAATAAGTGAACTCACCCCTAATATACCTATTATATCTGAAGAAACTGTAAATCTAGAAAAGAAAAATAATTTAAAAACTTTTTGGTTAATAGATCCAATTGATGGAACAAAAGAATATATTTCTGGTCAAGACGAATATACAACAAACGCTGCATTAATAATTGACTATGTTCCTGTTGTAGGTTTAGTGGGTGCGCCAAAAAAAAATAGATTATTTTATACATATGGAAAAGATAATTCGTATATGATTGAAAACGAAAAAAAAATAAAATTGAATTGCGAAAAAAAAACACCAAAAGGAAAGGTTGTTGCGGTAACTAATAGCTCCAAGCCTTCTTCAACTATTATTGAAATATTGAATAAAAATAATGTTACTTCATTTACACCTATGCATAGCTCTTATAAATTTTGTGTAATAGCTACGGGTGAATTTGATTTTTATGCAGCAAGAGAGAGAGCTTATGAATGGGATTACGCAGCAGGACATGCTATTGCAGAAAATGCTGGTGCAATTATTACAACTTTAGAAAATAAAAAATTTCAATATGGTAAAGATGATTATAAAAATTTAAGTCTTATGATTAAACGTAATAAAATTTTAGATGCTTAAAACTATATTAATAATTGTAACCTCGGTTTCTTTGTTTGGTCTTATTCTTTTTATAATTGTAAAAAATGTAATGAAAAGAAGAATCGAATATTATTTAAAATTAAATGATAAAAAGAAAAAAACTAAGTAATTTTAATTAATTGATTAAACTCTTTTTGTGACATAGATAAAATCTTTTTTGAAATGTCGTAACTGAAACCAGATCTAGCCAAAATTCCCATATCTTTTTTATAGAAAAGTTCTCTATTAGCCTCTGGTCTTAAAGGACCGATTCTCCTTTTTTTACAAATTTTCATAGCAGACACAAAATCAGGATCTGTTTTCTCATTTTTTATTTTTTCGATGCTTAACTTTATATATTCCTGACCGACTCCTTTGCTCTTTAATGAATAGCTAATTTTATTAAGAGAATAGCCTCTTCTAAAAAGCATTCTAGCTTTAGAATCTGAATAGAGACCATCATTTAAAAAATGACTTTTTTCTAAATTTAAAACGATATTATCTATTATTTCTGTTATTTCTTTTTTTGTCTTAGAACCTTGAAATTTTTTTAAATATTTCTTAAGCAAGTAAGTTTTTGTTTGTTGTTTTGAAGGATTATATTTTTCTATATAAGAATATGCCAAATCTCTTAAATTAGTTGTTAAATCTTCAAATTCTTTTTTGTTGGATATTGGATCCATTGCTTTTATATTGTACAAGTTTCTATGTTCGACAATCTTCTAACTTTTTTAACTTATGAGAATATTTACTATATTGCAAATATAGGGGTCATTCCATGTTGGCTTTTATTAATTTTTTCTCCAAATCATATTATTACAAAATTTTTTTGTTAAATCAGTTATAATACCGCTTTTATTATCCACAGCATATGTTTTTGTTGCATATCAAATATATGTTGCCGAAAATATTTTTGAAGTTTTTAATATTTATGTTGGGATAGACGAGTTGTACGTAATTTTTTCAAATGAAGCTTTTCTTCTAATTTTTTGGTTACACTTTCTGTCTATAAATTTATTTGTAGGTAATTGGATAGCTAATGATGCAAAGATTTATATGGTATCCAAACTTTTTGTTGTACCTTGTTTAATCTCTGCTTATTTTGTCGGTCCTATTGGTTTAGTTTTATATTGGTTTGTTAGACTTATTTACTCAAAAAAAATTAATTTTTATGACTAAAAATATAAATTTTTATTTTGATTTTAGTAGTCCGTATTCTTATATCGGATACAAAGAAATAATAAATTTAGAAAAAAAAAATAAAACATTTAATGTAAATTTTATGCCAGTATTTTTAGGAGGTTTGCACAACTCAGCTGGAGTTACGGCTGCAGCTTTTATAGAACTTAAATCTAAATACATGATAACTGATACAAAATTAGTAGCTAACAAAAAAAAAATTCCATTTAATTTTAATTCATACTTTCCTATTAAAACTGTAAACTTTATGCGTGGTGTAATTATTGCACAACAAGATAAGTTTGAAAAAATTTTTATAAATAAAATATTTAACGCTATATGGAAAGATGGACTTAATATGAATGACCCTATAGTTATAAATAAAGTTTTGAAAAATATGGATCTTAATCCTGAAATATTTTTATCAAAAGCTACAGATCAAAAAACGAAAGATAAGCTAAGAGAATTAACTAATGATGCATTTAAAAAGGGAATATTTGGTGCACCAACTTTTGTGGTTAATAAAAAAATTTTTTGGGGACAAGATAGATTGATTTATGCAATTGAAGAGATAAAAAAATAATTATTTTTTTTCTTTCTTTACTATTTCAAATCCTTGATTTGTTAGAGATCCAAATCCACCATTAACGTGAGCCACATTTTGATAACCCATATCTTTGAGTGTTTTTGTGGCAAGAGCAGACCTCATACCTGCTGCACAAAAAAGAATTAATTTTTTTTCTGGGGAAAATTTATCTTTATTGTAATACTGACTTTGTGGATCAAGCCAAAATTCGAGCATTCCCCGCGGTATATGAAGAGCGCCTTTAATTGTACCTTCTTTCCACAATTCTCTAATATCTCTAATATCAATTAAAGTACATTGGCTTTTATCATTT
>CACIJX010000005.1 GCA_902587085.1 uncultured Pelagibacteraceae bacterium | reverse complement strand
TACTCTTGAAATTTATTTTTCCAGATCTAGATCGTATTTCATCAGAGTTTTCCTCTCCAGATAAATATGCAGAGCTCATACCAGAACCAATATTTACTCCTTTAACAGCATTGATGCTCATTAGTGCTGCAGCTATATCAGAGTCAAGCTTTGAGTAAATTGGTGCACCAAGACCTGCAGGAATCCCGTTAGTCCTTAATTCAATAATTGCTCCACAAGATGAACCAGATTTTCTCACTGCTAAAAGATATTTTTCCCAAAGCTTAACCGATTTTTTGTCAGGACAGAAAAAGGGGTTTTTTTTTATTTCATTATTATTCCAATTCTTCCTATCGCAGCCCATCAAACCTAATTGGATAACTGCTCCAATAATGTTAAATTTTTTTCCAATAATGTCTTTTAAAACTATTTTTGCTACTGCACCTGCCGCTACCCTTGAAGCAGTCTCTCTTGCTGATTGTCTACCACCTCCTCGGTAGTCCCTAATGCCATATTTTTTAAAGTAGGTAAAATCCGCGTGTCCAGGTCTAAACTTATTTTTAATTGACTCATAATCCCTTGATCTTTTATCTTCATTAGCAATTAATATTGAAATTGGTGTTCCCGTTGTTCTTCCATTGAATACACCAGATAAAATTTCAATTTTATCCGACTCTTTCCTTTGGGATACAAATTTGGAATTACCCGGTCTTCTTCGATTCATGTCTTTTTGTATATCTTTTTCAGATAAAGTGATATTCGGAGGACATCCATCTATAATACAGCCAATAGCAGGACCATGTGACTCACCCCATGTAGTAAATCTAAATATTTTTCCAAAAGTATTAAAAGACATCGATAATTAATGTATAAATTATTTTATATAATTTATGAATCAAAAAAGTGGCCAAAATTCGCTAGGACTTGATATTTGTTTCGAAGATGAAGCAAATCCTATAGTTTTATTTGAAAAATGGTTTGCTCTTGCAGAAAAAAGTGAAATTAATGATCCAAACGCTTTATCTCTAGCAACCTCAAGTTCAGAGGGTATCCCCAGTGTTAGAATGGTTTTGCTTAAAGGTTTAAGTGAAAAGGGTTTCGTTTTTTATACAAATTTTAATAGTAAAAAAGGAAAAGATTTAAAAAATAATCCAAATGCATCTATGTGTTTTCACTGGAAAAGTTTAAGAAGACAAATAAGAATTTCTGGAAAAGTTAGCATGGTAGATAAACAGGAAGCAGATGATTATTTTAATTCAAGAGCTTATGGCAGTCGAATAGGTGCATGGGCATCTTCTCAATCTCAAGTTATGAAAAATAGAGAAGAATTTTTGAATAAAATTAAAGAATATGAAAATAAATTTCCTGACAGCAAAAATGTTCCTAGACCTTTGCATTGGTCTGGATGGAGACTTTCGCCAGGCGAAATTGAGTTTTGGTTCGAAATTAAAAATAGAGTACATGAAAGATTAAATTATAGAAAAGAAAACGGCTCTTGGATAAGAGAAGTTCTTTATCCCTAATAAGATCTGTTTAAACTAAAATCAGTAAGATTTTGTAAAACTGTTTTTTCTACAGAATTCTCGAAAATACCTAATGCGTCAGACGAAACATTTACAAAATATTCAGCTCTTTTAAAAGTAGCCTCAATGACTTTATATTTTTTAACAAGTTCTAATACTTTTTCAAAATCTTCTTTATACCTTTCATCTTTTTTAAATATATTTGTTAAAAATGATCTTTCAACTGAATTTGCTTTCTGAAAGGTAATAATTATTGGAAGAGTAACTTTACCTTCATAAAAATCTTTACCAATCTCTTTTCCAAAAATTTTTTCTTTTGAAAAATAATCTAAAGCGTCATCTGCAATCTGAAATGCTAATCCTAAATTTTTTCCATAAGACTCTAAGGAGTCCTTCTTTTTATCATCAAGATTAGTTATACAAGCCCCAACTCTTGAAGCAGCTCCAAAAAGAGCCGCTGTTTTTAAATTTATAATTTTAATATAGTTTTCTTCGAGCAGATCCGCCTCTCCTTTATATTGAAGCTGTAAAACTTCACCTTGTGCAATTTTAGAAGATGTAGACGATAAAAGCTTTAATATTTCTAAGTCTCCGTCTTCCACCATCATTTCAAAGCATCTGCTAAGCAAATAGTCTCCAACTAAAATTGATGATTGATTTCCCCATATAGAGTTAGGCGTTTTATTTCCTCTTCTCACTTTACTTTCATCTATGACATCGTCATGTAAAAGAGTTGCGCTATGAATTAATTCAACACATGCTGCTAAATTAATATCCCTGTTTCCTTCAGAGTAACCACCTAATTTTGCAGAACCCATAGTTAATAGTGCCCTTAGTCTTTTTCCACCTGAAGTTAAATGATAGTCACTCATTTTTTTTATAAGTGATACATGACTTTGAAGCTTTAAAGTTATAAGCTTTTCAACCGATTCAATCTTTCCATTTAGTAGATTTTTTAAATCTAAGTAAGCAGAATTAGCAGATTTCTTTAGTGGTATTACAGAACCCATGTTTTTATTATATACTTTAAAAAATTATTAATTAATACATCTGTGACGCACTTCAATTTCAACCAAGAGTAGCGTAGATTATATTTTAATTAATTTTTAGTGCTGATATAAGAAATTAAGCAAATCTAAATCATATGTTTTCTTTTTTTAAAAAAAAAATAATTATTCCTCATGTCAGGCTATCTGGCGTTATCGGTTCTGCAGGTAGATTTAGAAAGGGTATAGATTTTTCGGGTCAACAAGAAATTATAAAAAAAGCCTTTTCTTTTAAGAAAGCAAAAAGTATTGCAATATCAATTAATTCACCCGGTGGTTCTCCTGTTCAATCACATTTAATACATGACTATATAAGGCAACTTGCAAAAAAAAATAATAAAAAAGTGATTGTTTTTGCAGAGGATGTTGCAGCATCAGGCGGATATCTTATTGCCTGTGCTGGAGATGAAATTTATGCAAATTCAAGCTCAATTGTTGGATCTATTGGAGTAATCTCAGCCTCTTTTGGATTTCAGGATGCAATAAAGAAAATTGGAATTCAAAGAAGAGTTTATACTGCAGGTAAAAATAAAAGCACACTAGATCCTTTTAGAGAGGAAAAAGATGAAGACATTCAGAGAATAAAAAAATTACAATTAGAGTTACATTCTGACTTTATTAATTTAGTAAAAAAAAGTAGAGGTGCAAAATTAAAAGAACCAGAAAAAAATAATACTTTCACAGGTGAGTTTTGGTCAGGATCTGCATCTTTAAAGCTAGGACTTATAGATGGGATTGGAAATGCCGAACAAGTATTGAGACAGAAATTTGGAGAAAATATAATAATAAAAAAACTTGAAAAACCAAAAGGTTTTATTGCAAAAAAATTATCTTCTTCACTATTGGATAATCAAATTGATAGTATAGTTGGAACTATTGAAGAAAGAGCCTTGTGGCAAAAATTTGGTTTATAAATGCCAAAAAAAATTAAAAGTAAAAAAAAAAATTATATAACTTTTCAAGATTTAGTTTTTAACTTACAAAAATTTTGGAGCAAGTATGGTTGTATAATTTTACAACCTTACGATGTTGAAGTTGGAGCAGGTACATTTCATCCAGCAACCACACTTCGTTCACTTGGAACTAAACCATGGAAGGCAGCTTATGTCCAACCGTCAAGAAGGCCTACTGATGGTAGATATGGGAAAAATCCAAATCGTTTACAACACTATTATCAGTACCAAGTTATAATAAAACCGTCACCAAAAAACATTAAACAGATTTATTTAAAAAGTTTATCAGCCATAGGAATTAAAGTTAAGGATCATGATGTTAGATTTGTAGAAGACGATTGGGAGAGTCCTACTTTAGGAGCGGCTGGACTCGGATGGGAAGTATGGTGTGATGGAATGGAGATCACTCAATTTACCTATTTTCAAAAAATGACAGGAATTGACTGTAATCCGGTATCAGTAGAACTAACCTATGGTTTAGAAAGAATTTGTATGTTTGTTCAATCAAAAAAAAATGTATTTGATATTGACTGGAACAGTGAAGGAGTAAAATATAAAGATGTTTATCTTCAATCAGAAAAAGAGTTTTCAGCGTATAATTTTGATTATGCAAATACAGATCATCTTCTCAAAAATTTTGAAATTGCAGAAACCGAATGCAAATCTCTACTTGAAAAAAAACTTTCATTACCTGCTTATGATCAATGCTTAAAAGCCAGTCATATATTTAATTTATTAGATTCAAGAGGAGTCATTTCTGTAGCGGAGAGAACCGGATATATAAATAGAATAAGAGATCTTGCAAAAGGATCAGGATCTACATGGTTAGAAAATCAAGAAGAATAAATGTCAGAACTTTTAATTGAACTTTACAGCGAGGAAATACCACCAACTTTGCAAATTAGTGCAAGATTACAATTAGAAAAACTATTTACAAAAAATTTATCAGATTTAAATTTAAAATATAAAGATTTGCATGTCTATTCTACGCCAACAAGACTGACAGTTTTTATAACAAATTTACCAAATAAAATTAGAACGCAAGCATTAGAAGTTAAGGGGCCAAAAGAGGGAGTGTCAGATAATATTGTTAAGAGTTTTGCAAATTCAAAAAATATACCTATTAGTCAACTTTATAAAAAAAAATTAGAAAAAGGCTTTTTCTATTTTGCAAAAATAAAGGCAAAAGTAATTGATACTGAATATGAATTGGCAAATTCAATACCTCAATTGTTGAGGGAAATATCATGGAAAAAATCTATGAGATGGTCTGATTATGACTTAAACTGGGGACGCCCATTGAGGTCAATAATGGCAATTTTCAATAAAAAAATTTTAAGATTTAAATTCTCTCATTTAGAAACCGTAAATTTTACTCTTTTAGAGGAATATGGTGATATAAAACAAAAAAAAATTAAAGACTTAGGTGAATACAAAAACTTTTTAATAAATAATCGAATTATTTTAGATCATAACCAAAGAGAGAAGTTTATTTCACAAAAAATTAGCTCTGTATGTAAAAGCAAATTCTACAAAGAATCTATCGACAAATCATTACTTACTGAGGTTGCTAATTTAGTAGACAAACCCTCAGTTATAGTTGCAAAGTTTGATGAAAATTACCTAAAATTACCTAAAGAGATCATCAAATCAACTTTGCAATCTCATCAAAGATATTTCACTTTAATTGATCAAAAAGATAGAATGCGAAATGAATTTCTTATAGTTACCAATAATAAGGATGATAAAAAATTAATTAAAATAGGCAATGAAAGAGTTGTAGAGGCTAGGCTTTCTGATGCAAGATTTTTTTGGGAAAAAGATAGGTCTTTAAATCTAATAAAACAAATTAACAAATTAAAAAAGGTAAATTTTTATGAAAATTTAGGATCAATTTTTGATAAAACTCAAAGGTTAAGAAAGATGGCATATTTTATTTCCGATCAACTAAATTTGAATAAAGAAAAAGTAGAAATAGCAGCATCAGTTTCTAAATCTGATCTTGTTTCAGGATTAGTGGGTGAGTTTCCAGAACTTCAAGGTGTGATGGGAAAATATTTTGCTATTAGCCAAGGTTTCGAAGAAGAAGTATCTCGTGCTATAAGTGACCATTATTTACCAACTAATATTTCATCACCTGTTTCAAAAAAACCAGTCAGTTATGCTCTTTCAATTATTGATAAGCTAGATACTTTGGTTGGTTTTTTCTTAATAAATCAGAAACCAACAAGTTCAAAAGATCCATTCGCACTAAGAAGAGCAGCAATCGGGTTGTTAAGAACTATAATTGAAAATAATCTTGTGGTTAAATTATCAGACTTAATTGAGTATTCACTAAAAATTTATTTTGATCAAGGGGTTAAAGAGATAAACAGTCAAGTACAAAAAGAATTAATCTTATTTTTTAGAGAAAGAATGAAGAATATACTTAAAGAGAAAAAAATTAGAACAGATATTATAGAGGCTTCTGTGAGCTCACATTTAAATGACAATTTCTTGGAACTTTATCAAAAAACTTTGATAATGAATAAATTTATCTCAAAGGACTTAGGAAAAAATGCTGTATCAACCTATAAAAGGGCTTCTAATATATTAGAGCATGAAAAATCTATTTCGAGGAATGGGCCTGACGCTGTTCTTTTTAAATATGAAGAAGAAAAAGAGCTCTTTGAGAGAATAAATACTATCCGAAAGGAGTTTACACTTAAGGATGAAAAGAAAAATTACGAAAATCATCTAAAACTCTTGTCAGACACTAAATTGTCAACAGATAAGTTTTTTGAAAATGTTAAGGTAAATGATGAAAATAAAGATATAAAAAATAATCGCTTGGAGTTGCTACAAATATTATGTACTACTTTTAATAGTTTTGTAGATTTTTCAAAATTAGAAGGAACCTGATGTCAAAATACATATTTAGTTTTGGAGATAAAAAAGCAAAAAAAGTTTTAAATTCTAGAAATATTTTAGGGGGAAAAGGTGCCAATTTAGCTGAGATGGCAAGATTAGGTTTACCAGTACCTCCTGGTTTCACAATCTCAACAGAAATGTGCAAAATTTTTTATAATAATAAAAAGAAACTACCGCCAAAAATACTTAATGAAATTAAAAAAGCTTTAAAAAATATTGAATTTAGCACTGGGAAAAAATTTGGGGACAATAAAAATCCTTTATTAGTATCAGTTAGGTCTGGTTCAAGAGTTTCCATGCCAGGAATGATGGATACTATTTTGAATTTAGGTCTCAATGATAAAACTGTCGATGCATTATCAAAAAAAACTGCGAATGAAAGATTTGCAAAAGATAGTTATAGAAGATTTATACAAATGTACGGAAACGTAGTTTTAGATATCGAAAGCCATTTTTTTGAGGAAATGATTGATAATTATAAATTAACCAAGGGTGTTTTGCAGGATACAGAGCTAAATTCTGATGATTGGAACGGTCTTATAAAAAACTTTAAAGATTTAATTTTAGAAAAAACAGGAAAGAACTTTCCTCAAAATGTTTATGAACAGTTGTTTGGTGCAATAAGGGCAGTTTTTTTATCTTGGGAAAGCAAAAGAGCAAATACCTATAGAAAATTTAATCAAATTCCAGGGGATTGGGGAACTGCCGTTAATATTCAATCGATGGTATTTGGAAACATGGGAAATGATTGTGCTACAGGTGTAGCATTTACAAGAAATCCATCAACTGGTGAAAATAATTTTTTTGGAGAATACCTTATCAATGCTCAGGGAGAGGATGTCGTAGCTGGAAGTAGAACTCCAAGATATATAACAAGAAAAGCAAAAGAGGATGCAGGTGCCCAAGAAAAATCTATGGAAGAAACTATGCCGGAAGTTTTTAAAGAGCTAAAAAAAGTATTCATTAGATTAGAAAAACATTATAGAGATATGCAGGACATCGAATTTACTGTTGAAAATAATAAACTTTGGATGTTACAAACTCGCAGTGGAAAGCGCACAGCTAAAGCTGCAATAAAAATTGCTGTTGATATGGTTAAGGAAAAATTAATATCAAAAAAGGATGCAATCTTAAGAATAGACCCCAACACTTTGGATACACTTTTACATCCTACCTTAGATGAAAAAGTGAAAAAGGAAGTGATAGCAAAAGGATTACCTGCCTCACCCGGAGCAGCAAGCGGAAAAGTGGTTTTTAGTGCTGATGAAGCCGAGAATATGAATAACAAAAAAGAAGACACAATTTTAGTAAGACTAGAAACATCACCGGAGGATATACATGGTATGCATGCAGCCAAAGGAATTTTAACTGCAAGAGGTGGAATGACAAGTCATGCTGCAGTAGTCGCTAGAGGCATGGGAAGACCATGTGTTTGTGGCTCAGGAGAAATTAATATTGATTATGAAGCTAAAGAATTCAAGGTTGGAGACCTAACAATTAAAGAGGGAGATATAATTACTATTGATGGTGGAACAGGTCAGGTTATGAGAGGCTTGGTTCCTACTGTAAAACCAGATATCTCCGGATACTTTTCAATAATCATGAAGTGGGCAGATGATTTCAGAAAATTAAAAATCAGAACAAATGCTGAAACCCCTAAAGATACGAAAATCGCAAGAAATTTTGGTGCTGAAGGTATTGGTCTGTGTAGAACTGAACACATGTTTTTTGATGACGAGAGAATTCTCTCAGTGAGACAAATGATTTTGTCAAAACATTTAGATGATAGAAAAATAGCATTGGATAAATTGCTTCCTCATCAAAAAAATGATTTTAAAGAAATTTTTAAAATAATGAAAGGTTTACCTGTAACAGTTAGACTTTTAGATCCACCATTACATGAATTTTTACCGAAGACTGATAAAGACATGGAGGAAGTTGCTAGATCTTTAAATTTAGGTGTTAAGGAAATAAAGAATAGAGTGGCAGAATTACATGAACAAAACCCTATGCTAGGTCATAGAGGATGTAGACTTGGTATTTCTTTTCCTGAAATTTATGAGATGCAATGTAGAGCAATTTTTACAGCGTTAATTGAATGTAAAAAAGAAAACGTTGAGTCAATAATACCTGAAATAATGATACCATTAGTTTCTACCGAAGATGAATTGGGAATAATGAGAAAATTGGTTAATAAGGTAGCAGATGAAATTCAAAAGGAAAGTAAGATAAAAATTAATTATTTTGTTGGTACAATGATTGAGTTACCAAGAGCGGCATTGCGAGCAGCTCCAATATCAAAATATGCTGATTTTTTCAGCTTTGGAACAAATGATTTAACACAAACTACATTTGGAATTAGCCGAGACGACTCAGGTAAATTTTTAGGAGACTATATAGATCATAAAATTTTTGAAGATGATCCATTTGTTAGTATAGATAAAGACGGTGTTGGGGAATTAGTTAAAATTGCTTCGCAAAGAGGCAAAAAACAGAATAAAAAACTCAAATTAGGAATTTGCGGTGAACATGGTGGCGATCCAAGAAGTATAGAATTTTGTTCTAAAGCTGGAATTAACTATGTTTCTTGTTCACCTTTCAGAGTTCCAATTGCAAGATTAGCCGCAGCTCAAGCTGCACTTAGGAGATAAAATCTAATTTAAAGTCAATTGTAGGAGCACTGTGAGTTATCTGTCCAACAGAAATCCTATGAACACCAGTCGCCGCAATTTTTCTTACATTGTTTAGGTTTACACCTCCAGAAGCTTCAGTTTCATAAAATCTTTTTGAAATTTTTACTGCTTTTCTTAAATTTTTAGTGCTCATATTGTCAAATAAAACTCTATTAAATTTTAGTCCTATAATTTTTTTAAACTGACTGAGATTATCCACTTCTACAGTTATTTTTTTTCCCTTTCTTTTTTTAATAGTTTTTTTAACTAGATCACGAATATTCCTACCTACAGCTATATGATTATCTTTTATCAAAATTTCATCACTCAAATTAAATCTATGATTAACGCCCCCACCTAACTTAACCCCATATTTTTGTAAAACTCTTAAATTTGGAAAAGTTTTTCTTGTACAACATATTTTACAAGATTTTCCTTTTATTTTTTTTACAAATTGGTTTGTTGCTGTTGCAACTCCTGAAATTAATCCAAGAAAATTAAGTGCAACTCTTTCAGCTTTAAGGATACTTGATGCATTGCCTTTCAATACAGCAACTATTTTACCTTTATTTAATTTTCGCCCATCTTTGGATTTTAACTTAAAGGCAACTTTTTTATCTGAAGTTTTAAAGGTTTGCTTAGCAAAATTTAATCCACCTAATATACAATTTTGCCCAACAATTATTTTTGCAGTAATTTTTTTATTTTTAATATTTCTAGTTGTAATATCTCCAGAGGGTTTTAGATCCTCCTTAAGAGCTTGGTATACTATATGTTTAATGTATTTATTATTTATTTTTTGCACTCAAAATTATCTACCAATTTCAGCCATTTTCAAAACGGATTTTCTTGCCATTTCTGCAATATTATGACCAATCTTAATTTCATTGGTTTCATTTTTTAAGCAATCATAAACCTTACTTAGAGTAATTTTTTTCATATGTGGGCAAAGATTACATGGTCTAATGAATTGAACGTTTGGATTATCAACTTGAACATTATCACTCATAGTACATTCGGTAACTAGCAATACTTTTTTTGGTTGATTTTTTTTAACATAATTAACCATACTCGAAGTTGATCCGGCAAAATCCGAGGCACTAATTACATCCGGAGGACACTCAGGATGAGCAATAACTTCTATGTCAGGGTTTTCCTTTTTAATGTCTTCTATCTCTTTACCTGTAAATTTCTCATGAACCATACATGTACCTTGCCAAGAAATAATTTTTACCTTTGTATTTTTTTGAACATAATTTGCCAAATAATGATCCGGTAGAAAAATTACTTTATCTGATTTTAGAGACTCAACAACTTTAACTGCATTGGCAGATGTACAACAAACATCAGATTCTGCTTTTACATCAGCTGAAGTATTAACGTATGAAACTACCGGAACACCAGGGTATTTCTCTTTGAGCATTCTTACATCTGCTCCAGTAATAGATTCTGCAAGAGAGCAGCCTGCCTGCATATCCGGAATTAAAACTTTTTTTTCTGGGCTCATTAACTTTGCAGTCTCTGCCATAAAATGGACTCCACATAAAACAATAATCTTAGCTTTAGTTTTAGCTGCTTCCAATGCTAACGCAAGAGAGTCAGCCGAAATATCTGCAATACCATGATAAATTTCAGGAGTTTGATAATTGTGAGCTAAAATAACTGCGTCTTTTTCTGTTTTTAATTTATTAATCTTTTCAATCAAAGGGGCATGAAACTTCCATTCAACCTCAGGAACAACTGAAGAAATCTTATTATATATTTGATTTAAATTCTCTGACGACATGCAAATAATTTATCAACTTGAACATAAAAAGTCATTCATTTATTGTCGCATATAAGTTAAGGCGGTCGTGCTGAAATTGGTAGACAGGCACGCTTGAGGGGCGTGTGGGTTTCCCGTGAGAGTTCGAGTCTCTCCGACCGCACCAAAAATTTATGAGCACAGTTGTATTTTTAGCAGTTTTATTTGCAGCATTTTTACATGCTTTGTGGAACAGTATGGTCAAGTCCCATAAAGACAAATACGTGGCTGTTGCCGCAATTGTTTTAGGACATGTTCCTGCTTCTTTAGTTATTATTTTTTTAGTACCAATGCCTGCTATAGAAAGTTTACCTTATATTTTAGTAAGTGCACTCATTCATCAGGGCTATCAGTGGTTTTTGCTTACAGCTTATAGATATGGTGACTACACAAGAGTTTATCCTATTGCGCGAGGAACTGGACCTGTAGTAGTCACAATTGTTTTGTTGTTATTTTTTGGGGTAAAGTTAAGCACTTTTGAATTATTAGGAATAATTATAATCTCAATTGGAATTTTAAGTATAAGCACTCAAGATCGACATTCTTTATTTCCTTGGATTGCTAGAAAAAATGCAAAAGCAATCAGTTTTGCATTACTAACGGGATTATTTATTGGAGGATATTCCATAGCTGATGGTTATGGAGCAAGAGCTAGCTTTTCTCCTTTGAGCTTTATGGGATGGTCATTTATTGTTAACGCTTTACTTTTTCACATACTTTTAAAAATTATGAACAAACCAGATGTTGTTAAAAGAGTTTTTAGCGAAGCTAAATTATTATTTTGGTTTGGTGGAACCATATCATATATAGTTTATGGAATTATTGTGTGGGGATTTACACAGGCACCCATACCTTTAGTAAGCGCCTTAAGAGAAACAAGCGTAATAATAGCACTGTTGATCGGCACGATCTTTCTTAAAGAGAGCTTTACAGTTCTTAAAACTTTATCAATTTTGATTATTTTTGCTGGAGTTGTTTTACTTAAATTCTTTTAAGAAGTTATAATAGTCACTTTTTTATTATCAGCTAATATTTCTTTATTTTTAAATTCTGAAAAATTTGGATCAAAAAGTTTAATTAAAGCGAAAGGGTGGGGTTCATCAATTAAAACTTTGCCAATATTAATTTTATTGAATGTTACATTGCTTCCGATGCCAAGTTTTTCGTTAGATTTTAAAGGAAACAATTTTCTTCTTAATTTATTTTTTAACTTCATTCTTGCAGTATTTTCTTGACCTACATAACAACCTTTCTTGAAATCTATTCCATTAAGTTGCTCGAAATTACATTCAAGGCCAAAAATTTTTTCCTGAAGCTTTAGGGTATTAATTTGTGGAATTCCAAGTTTATAACTTAAATTGTAGTAGTTCTTTGGGTCTTCTGATTTTAAACCAAGATCTTTAATTGATATAGTTAACTTTTCTAAATTTGCGATTATTCTTCCACCCAAATCCTTTAATCTAGGATCTAATATAATTGTATCATTATTATATTTTATAGTGTTCCCCTCTAAATCTTTAGAACCCTCTAAACTTAGGAACTTCTCCTTATTTATAACAGCAACTTCGAACTCATTACTTAAGTTTAATATTTCAATACTAGAATTGAGTTTATAAGTATTTAACCTATCTACCAATTTATCTGCTTGTCCCTTTTCACAATCTAAAAAATAACCATTTTTATGTTTAACTATAATAAAATCAAACAAGTATTTTCCTTGTGGGGTTAATAATGAGGCAAAACAACTTGAGGTATTACTTACCTTATTTATATCATTAGTTACAATATTTTGTAAAAATTCTTTGGCGTCTTTTCCGTCAATAAAAATAACACCCCTATCCTTTAAAAAAAATATTTGATCTTTTTTCATATTTAAAGTTTATATTGTATATTATATTTAACAAATTATGTCTGATAACTATAGTCTCATCATAAAGAATGGATCTTGCTATACAGAAGGAAAGTTTCGAAATATAGATATAGGTTTATCAGGTAATAAAATCAAAAAATTAGGAAAAATAGATCTTAATAGCAGTAAAGTTTTCGATGCTACAGGCAAAATAGTTATACCAGGTGCAATTGATACACAGGTTCACTTCAGAGAGCCAGGATCAAATGATGCAGAAAATTTAGAGAGCGGTAGTAGAGCAGCAATTGCAGGAGGGATAACCTCAGTTTTTGAAATGCCAAATACCAATCCTCCAACATCAACTTTTAAAGAATTTAATAATAAACTTAAGGCCGCAAAAGATAGAATGTTTTGTAATTATGCATTTTATTTTGGTGCTACACCAAACAATATGAAAGAGCTTGCATCAGTTAATACTTTGGATGGTTGTTGTGGAGTGAAACTTTTTGCAGGATCTTCAACAGGGAACCTATTAGTAAGTCAGGAAAAGGATATAGAAAAAGTTATATCAAATAGTAGCAAGATTATCTCAGTACATTCTGAAGATGAAAATATTCTTTTATCTAGGAAAAAATTTATTAAAGAAGGAGACGTAACTTCACACCCAGTTTGGAGAAATGAAGAATGTGCACTAGAGTCTACAAAAAGAGTAGTAAGAATAGCTCAAAAATATAAAAAGAAAATTCATATTCTTCATGTAACAACTAAACAAGAAATTGATTTTTTCTCAGAAAAAAGAGCAGGGGTTACATTTGAAATTACACCACAACACTTAACTTTATTTGCTCCCGATTGTTATGAAAAACTAAAAACTTTTAGCCAGATGAACCCGCCTTTAAGATCTAAAGATCACTATGATAGATTATGGGATGCAGTAAAAGAGTCTCTGGTAAGTACTATAGGATCAGATCATGCTCCACATACTAAAGAAGAAAAAAATAGAAAATATCCTTTATCCCCATCTGGAATGCCAGGAGTTCAAACCTTACTTCCAGTTATGTTAGATCATGTAAATAAGGGAAAATTAAAAATAGAGCAGTTAATTAAGTTAGTTTGTGAAAATCCATGTGATTTATTTGGAATTAAAAACAAAGGTTACATAAAAGAAAATTATGATGCTGATTTTACTATTATAGACATGAATAAAGAGGTTGTTATAAAAGATAATTGGATAGAAAGTAAATGTGGATGGACACCTTTTAATAATTATAAAGTTAAAGGATTCCCAGTTGCAGCAATAGTTAATGGTGAAATTGTTATGGAAAATAATAAGATCATATCACCTGCCAAAGGTAAGTCTTTAAGTTTTTAATTTTTGAAATTGAACTAAATACTTCTTGCAACTTTTCTAACTTTTTCCATGTGTTTTTTAAAAACTTTATTATCCATATTTGGAAGAACTGAATAAAAGCGAATGTATTTTGTTTTTAATCCACCTAATTTAAAAACGGCTTTTTTTATTCGCCTAAATGGAATATTATCAAAAAAAGAAAAATTCTGATAACTAATCATTGGACCACCATAGGTAATCGAAATAATACCAAGTTTCCCCTTCATTGCCCCAGCAACTGGATAACCGTAATTTTTAAAATATTTATTTCCAGGCATAAGAGATCTATAGGAAAAAAACCATTTAGGATGTAGTACCCAATCAACCCAATTTTCTAAGATGGCATTTAGTCTTAAATTATGGCAACTACCTATCAACATCATAACAGAGCATTTTTCCAACCTTTTTCTATAATCTAAAACTAATTTAGGAGGTGGGTTTATATTCTGATTATAAAAAGGTAATTGCTCTTTTTCTTCAAATAAATTTACTAAATCTATTTCATTACCGTTTTTCTTAGCTTCATCAATGAAATTATCCCTAATCGCAGCATTAAAAGAGTTGGTTGTGTTATGATGTCCAAAAGCGATGAAAATTCTTTTCATTATTTTATCAATTGTTCTTTTTCTTAAATTTTTTTAATTCATTCTTCGAAAATGGACGCAAAAGATAAAAAACTACATAAAATATAATCAGTAAAATTATAGTTAATTCCATTAACCTTTTAAAATATTATTGTCTTTTAAATCTTTTTTAATCTCGTCTAATATTGCTGGATCATCAATTGTTGGGGGTATTTTATAGGTTTCCCCGTCTGCAATTTTCCTAACAGTTCCTCTTAAAACTTTTCCAGACCTTGTTTTTGGTAATCTTTTAACAACAATAGCTAATTTAAAAGCTGCAACGGGACCCACTTTTTCTCTTACTAAAGTTACACACTCTTTTGAAATTTCTTTATTATCCCTATCAACTCCAGCTTTTAAAGCTATTAATCCAATTGGGAGTTGACCTTTTAGTTTATCAGCAATTCCTATCACAGCGCACTCCGCAACATTCTTATGTTCTGCTAAAACTTCTTCAATTGCTCCTGTAGACAATCTGTGACCAGCTACATTTATTATATCATCTGTTCTAGACATGATCCAAACATAACCATCTTCATCAATATGTCCTGCATCATAAGTTTGGTAATAACCTTTATATGTCGACATATAAACTTTTTTATATCTTTCATCTGCATTCCATAAAGTTGGGAAAGTTCCTGGAGGCAAAGGCAACTTAACAACTATATCTCCCATCTGACCTGCATTATTCTCTTTTCCCTCACTATTAAGAACTTTTAAGTCGTAACCTGGCACAGGTTTAAACGCTGAACCATATTTAATTGGAAACTTTTCTATTCCAGCGCAATTAGCACTTATGGCCCAACTTGTTTCTGTTTGCCACCAGTGATCTATGACGGGAGCATTAGAAAGTTTTTCAAACCACTTAATTGTATCTGGGTCGGCACGTTCACCCGCTAAAAATAAGGTGTCAAATTTAGACAAATCATATTTTTTAAAGAATTTTCCGTCTGGATCTTCTTTTTTGATTGCTCTAATTGCCGTAGGAGCTGTAAATAAAGATTTTACCTTGTATTCAGATATTATTCTCCAAAAAACACCTGCGTCTGGAGTACCCACTGGTTTACCTTCAAATAAAACTGTTGTGCAACCGTAAAATAGCGGTGCATAAACAATATAAGAGTGACCAACTATCCATCCAATGTCACTTGCAGACCACCAAACATCATCTTGATTAATGTTATAAATATTCTTCATCGTCCATTTTAAAGCTACAATGTGACCACCGATATCTCTAACTATTCCTTTAGGAGTTCCTGTTGTTCCTGATGTGTAAAGTATATAGGCGTAATCATTTGAATTCATTTTTTCGCATTCAGCAGGCTTAGCTCCCTTCAAAGCTTCAGTCCAATCAATATCTCTTATTGGATCAATCTCAGCTTTATCTTTTTCTCTTTGCCATATGATACATTTTTCTGGTTTATGATTTGCAATCTCAATAGCTTTATTTAGTAAAGGTTTATAATGAACTGTTCTACCAGGTTCATACCCACAAGATGCAGAAATAATAATTTTTGCTCTAGAGTCATCAATTCTGCTTGCTAATTCGTTGGCTGCAAAACCTCCAAAAACAACAGAATGGATTGCACCTATCCTTCCACATGCCAGCATCGCAACAACTGCCTGTGGTATCATTGGCATATAAATTATTATTCTGTCTCCTTTTTTAATTCCTTGATTTTTTAGTGCCCCCGCAAAAATTGAAACTTTTTCCTTAAGATCATTATATGATAATGTGTATTTTGTACCTGTAATCGGACTATCGTAAATTATTGCCGTTTTATCCCCACGACCATTATCGACATGAAAATCTACAGCGTTATAACAAGTGTTGGTAATACCGTCCTCAAACCATTTGTAAAATGGAGGCTTACTTATATTAAGAATTTTTGTTGGTTTTTTATACCAAAAAATATCTTCAGATACATTTTTCCAAAAACCCTCCCTGTCGTTTATAGACGAATCGTAAATTTTTTCGTATTTTCCTTGCAAATCAGATACTCCCTATTAAACCCATTTTAATCACTATTATCCCCAAAAAAAAACAAAAAAGTCAATAAAATCAACACTTTTTATTAAAGAAAAAGCTTCAAATTAACTTTCTTTTTGGGTACCGTCCCACCCATGTTCTAAGAGAGAGGGAGATACTCTGTCTTCGGACGGTTTAAATTTAAACTAAACGAAAACTAAACGAAAGGGAGGTTTTCATGAAAAAACTAGGTATGATTGCACTAGCTGCTCTAGCCTTTATAGGCGTAACGAGCTCAGCTAACGCTGCTACTGCTTACTTAGCTACTAACGATTTCGTAGGAATTACGTTTTGGTTAGCATCTATGGGTATGTTAGCAGGTGCTGTATTTTTCTTTTTAGAAAGAAATACAGTTGCTGCATCGTGGAGAACATCAGTAACAGTTGCTGGACTAATTCAGTTTGTTGCATTTGTTCACTACGTTTACATGCGAGACATTTGGGTGAGCACAGGTGAAACTCCAACTGTATACAGATATATAGATTGGTTAATTACTGTCCCACTTCAAATAGTTGAATTCTATCTAATCTTAGCTGCTATTAGAAAAGTTCCGACTTCAATGTTCTGGAGATTACTAATAGCTTCAATAGTGATGTTAGTCGGTGGATATTTAGGTGAAGCCGGTTATATCCAAGAGTTTGTTGGTTTCATAATTGGAATGGCAGGCTGGATATACATTCTATTTGAAATCTTTTCTGGAGAAGCTGGAAGAGCAGCGTCAAAAGGTGGCAACAAAGCTGTAGCCACTGCTTTTGGAGCTATGAGAATGATAGTTACAATTGGTTGGGCAATTTACCCACTAGGTTACGTATTCGGTTATCTAGCTGGAGGAATTGATTCAAACACATTGAACATCATCTATAACTTAGCTGACTTCGTAAACAAATTAGCATTTGGTCTAGTTATCTGGGCTGCTGCTATGCAGAACACTTCTTTAGCTAAAAGATAGTATAAAAAGCTAATTATTTAAAATAGGGCGAGTTTTATAACTTGCCCTATTTTTTTTTGTACCTATATTAATCAAATGCCTAAAATTACTTATATAGACTCATCAGGTAATAAAAAAACTATAGAAGTTGAAAAAGGTCTTTCAGTAATGGAAGGGGCCATTCAAAATAGTATCGTAGGTATTGATGCTGACTGCGGTGGCGGAATGGCATGTGCTACTTGCCACGTTTATGTCAAAGAAGAATGGTTAAATAAATTATCTAAAATTGAACCTGGAGAGCAAGATATGATTGATATGGCATTTGAACCAAAAAAAAATAGTAGATTAAGTTGTCAATTAATTGTCTCTGATGAATTAGATGGATTGGTTGTTACCACGCCATCCAAGCAAGTATAAAAATGATTAAAACAGATGTTGTAATTATAGGAGCAGGACCAGTAGGATTATTTGCTGTTCATCAATTAGGAATCAAAGGATTAAAGTCAGAGGTCATTGATAATTTAGATAGAGCTGGGGGGCAATGTATTGAGCTTTATCCAGATAAGCCAATTTATGATATTGCAGGAATACCTCAGTGCACAGGTGAAGAACTAACCAAAAATTTACTTGAACAAATAAAACCATTTAAAACAAATTTTCATTTTAATGAAAGAGTACAAGAAATAAAAAATGAGGGAAATAACTGGGTGGTTAAAACTAGTCAAAATAAAGTTTTTACTTCTCCTAACATAATTATTGCTGGAGGTGTGGGATCTTTTGAACCAAGAAAACTATCAGTAAAAGATGCTGAAAAATATGAGGGTAAAAATATTTTTTATTCCGTATCAGATAAAAAAAAATTTAGAGACAAAAAAATTTCAATTTTTGGTGGCGGTGATTCTGCATTAGATTGGGCATTAGAATTATCAAAAGTTGCTAAAGTAACACTTATTCATAGAAGAGATGAATTTAGAGGTGCCCCACATACACTTAGTGAAATTCAAAAAGAAGGAAAAGTGGATATAAAAACTAAGTATCAACTCTCTTCAATTAAAGGCGATAATAATATTAAGTCGATAGGTCTTAAAAGTAATGACGGCAAAGAGATAGATATTCAAACCGACTATATATTAAGTTTTTTTGGTTTGATAATGAAACTCGGACCAATTAGCGAGTGGGGTTTAAACATGGATAAAAAAACTATTAAAGTTAATACTGAAAATTTTGAGACAAATAAAAAAGGTATTTTTGCTATAGGCGATATTTGCTCATATCCAGGAAAACTAAAACTAATTTTATCCGGGTTTCACGAAGGTGCGTTGGCATCAGTTGAATGTTTCAAAAGAGCGAGACCAAATGAAAAATACCGTTTTGAATTCACTACTTCCTCTAAAGATATACAGGCACGTTTAGGAATTAAAAATAAGTGATAGAAATACTTACAGCCAATACTCCAAACGGAAAAAAAATTTCAATAATGTTGGAGGAGATTAAATTCAGATATAAAGTAACAAAAGTAAATATTAATAAAGGTGCACAGTTTGAACCAAAATTTAGAGCTATTAGTCCATTCAGTAAAATTCCAGTAATAATAGATCACGACAAAAATATTTCAATATTTGAGTCAGGTGCAATATTGATGTACCTAGGTGAAAAAAGTGGAAAATTTTATCCTGAAAAAAATAAAAATTTAATTAATCAATGGTTAATGGGTCAGATGGCATACGTTGGACCTATGCTTGGCCAACACCATCAATTCCATCATTACAATCCAGGTAAAAGTGAGTGGGGTGAAGACAGATACTTTAAAATCGCAAAAACTATATATAAAGATTTAGACGAAAGATTAGAAAAAAATCAGTTTTTAGCCGTAGATTATTCAATAGCAGATATTGCTACTTTTCCATGGATAGCAAGACATGAGTGGCACGATATAGGCTTAAAAAATTTTAAAAATTTATCCAGGTGGTATAAAGAAATTTCTAATAGAGAAGCTGTAATTAAAGGTTTTGACATTTTAAAAAGGGATGAAAAAATCCCTCAAGTTTAACTATCCACGTAAATTTTTTCTTCTTTTTCATGTCTTTCCTGAGCCTCAATACTTAGTGTAGCTATTGGTCTAGCCATTAATCTTTTTAATCCAATTGGTTCACCCGTTTCCTCACAATAACCATAAGTTCCATCTTTTATTTTATTAAGGGCTTGGTCAATTTTATTCACTAACTTTCTTCTTCTGTTTGATGATCTTAATTCAACTGTCTTTTCTGTTTGAGAAGATGCTTGATCAACTATATCAGCAGATGAAACGTTATCATCGATGTTTGCCAAAATTACACTCTCATTATTTGATTTAATGATTTCTTTTCTCCAAGAAGTTAATCTTTCAGTAAAATATTTTTTGTGTTTTGCACACATATACTTCTCTTTACTGTTCGGAACGTATTTTTTAACTGACTTTTTAACCATCTTTTAAATTGAGGCAGTATATAAACGTTTATATTCGTGTCAATATAATTTAAATTATTATTATGTGTATTTTTTATGAATAAATACAACTCAAAAATACTCTACACGTTTTTATTAGGTCATTTGTTGATATGGACTTTAATTCCTTCTTTAACAAATAAAAATTTACCACTTGATACTATCGAGGCATTAGCATGGGGAAGTAATTTGGATTGGGGTTTTAATAAACATCCACCATTTAGCGCCTTTGCTGTAGAAATATTTTACCAAATTTTTGGAAGTCAAGATTGGGCTTATTATTTATTAAGTCAAGTTTTTGTAGTAATAGCTTTTTTTGCAGTTTACAAATTTTCTGAAGAAATTTTTAATAATAAAAATCTCGCTTTTTTATCAGTGCTTTTACTTGAAGGTATTTATTTTTATAACTTTACGACACCAGAATTTAACGTAAATGTTGCTCAATTACCTTTTTGGAGTTTAACCATTTATTATACTTGGAGGTGCATTAGATATGATAAAGGAATTGACTATGTATTTTTAGGTTTGTTTGCTGGTTTAGGAATTTTATCAAAATATCTTTTTATTTATTTAATCATTGGAGTAAAACTTGTTTTTTTATATTTCTTAAAGAAGGGTATTAAATTTTCGCATTATTTTATTGCCGGACCAATAACGTTATTAATTTTATTACCTCATTTAATTTGGTTAAATGAAAATAATTACATTACCATTACTTACGGCCTGCAAAGAACTGGTGGGACAGAGGGGTTTGTAGATCATTTAATTTATCCATTAATTTTTTTAGGAAAACAAATTGGTCTCTTGTTTCCCTTTCTTTTAATGTCTTTTTTTCTTTTAAAAAAAATAAAACCTAAAATTAATTTTAAAGATAAAAAATTAGTTTTCCTAATTTTAACAACTATAGCTCCTGTATTTTTTATGCTATTAACATCGATGATAATGGGAGTAAAAATTAGAACTATGTGGATGACTCCTTTTTATTTAACTTTTGGGACTTTGATAATTTATATCTTTAAGTCTCAGATATACTTAAATAAAATTAAGAGTTTTTTATCAATTTTTATAATATTATTTTTTTTCTCACCGTTCGCTTATGCTTATATTTCAGTATCTCAAATAGATAAAAGAACAGATTATCCTGGAAAAGAGGTTTCTATAAAAGTAAAAAAATATTTAGAACAGAAAGGCATCAAAGAAATAAATAAAATCATCGGAAACGAATGGTTTGCAGGAAATTTATGCTATCATTTAAAACCTAGACCTAAATATGGGTGTGAAATTATTTACATGAATAAAGTACAAATAATTGCTCAAGACTCCATGATTGAATTTGAGGTAAGAGATTTAGAATGATAAAATTTAAAATTTTAATACCTTGCTATAATGACTGGAAGTCACTTTTCAAATTATTAGATAATATAGATAAAAATATTACAATATTTGATGCGGATTTCTCTATATTGATAGTAAACGATTGTTCTACTGAAAAAATGCCTAAACCTTCATTTAATTTTAAAAAAATAAAATCTATTGATTTGATTAATATTAAGGAAAATCAAGGTCACACAAGGTGTAACGCAACTGGAATAAAGTATTTGGCTGAAAAAAAAGACTTTGATTACCTTTTATTAATGGACGGTGATGGCGAAGATAATCCAGATGATTTACCATCAATTATAAAAAATGTATTGGAAAAGAAAAATGTTTCAGTAGTCGCTACTAGAAAAAAAAGAACAGAGGGAACTGTTTTTACAATTCTTTATAAATTACATAAATTAATTACTTTAATTTTTGCTGGCAAAAATATGAATTTTGGTCACTACAGCTGTTTAACAAAAAATGATGTATTATTATTATCATCTAAGAAAAGCTTATGGAGTAATTTTGCTGGATCAGCAAAAAAACATATACCTAATCTTCATAGTATACCTACTGTGAGGGGGTATAGATATTTTGGACCTTCAAAAATGCCACTGAAAGGTCTTATAATTCATTCTCTTTCAATAATATCCACTTTTAAGTATCAGGTCTTATTTAGGTCTTTATTAATGATAATGGTATTTAGTTTCGTTTTTCTCAAAATAGACAACAATAATATTTTTATGATCATAAATTTTTTAATTGCTATTTTTTGTACTTTAATTTTTATTACCTCGAGCAGAGAAAATTTAAAAGATTTAGAAAATTCCTTAAAACGTATTGAAAATATTATTAATATACACACTATTAGGTTGTAAAATGAGTCTGAATTAGAATCATAAGTGAATCAAAACGTGAACATCCAATTAAAACATGTAATAAATGTGGATATCTTTAAAAGTTAATGAGAGGATAAGTTATGGCTAAATTAACATGTCACTGCGGAGGAGTAGAGGCTGAAGTTAAAATTTCAGAAAAAGGTTTTAAAAAGATTATGAGGTGCAATTGCTCTATTTGTAAAAGAAAGGGCTATATAATAGGAGTTATAGGTCCAGACGATTTTAAAATTGTTAAAGGGGAAAATATTCTAAAGCTATACCAATTCCACTCAAAAACAGCAAAACATTATTTTTGTTCTGTTTGCGGGATTCATACTCATAATAGACCAAGAATTGATCCTAGAATTTACGGTATTAATATAGCATGTGTAGAGGGTATAAAACCATTTGAACTAAAAAATATTCCTGTTAACGATGGTGAAAACCATCCCCATGATAAAAAGTGAATATTTAAAATTTTTAAAAAAACACGAAATTGGCAAAAAGCCTATAATCGATAAATTAGGTAAGCTAAAAACATTTTATATTCCGCTCTCGGAATGGATTTACTCAATATACAAAGTAGATAAAAAACCAAAGATAATAGGTTTGTCAGGAGGACAAGGAGCGGGAAAAAGTACAATTACTGCAATTTTAAAATTCTTATTAAAAAGAAAGTACGGAATCAATCTTTGTATTTTTTCTATTGACGATTTTTACAAAACAAAAGCTGAAAGAATTAAAATTTCAAGGAAAATTCACCCACTTTTTTTAGTGAGGGGTGTGCCTGGAACGCATGATCTTAGTTTAATAAATAACACACTTAAAAAGTTAAAAAAAAGGGATTTTAAGACTGTCCATATACCAAAATTCGATAAATCTATTGATGACAGATTAAATAAAAATAAATGGCAAAAAATTAAAAAACGCCCTGATATCATTATTTTTGAGGGATGGTGTGTTGGTGCAAGAAATCAAAAAAATATTGATTTAAAAAAATCACTGAACTATATAGAAAAGGAATATGACAAAGATCTTATTTGGAGAAAAACAACAAATAATTATCTAAAGCATCAATATAAAAAAAATCTTTAAAAAAATTGACAAGATAGTTTATTTAAAAGCACCTAATTTTAATGATATATTTAAATGGCGTTTATTACAGGAACAAAAAATGAAATTGACATCAAAAAATAAAAAGACTATGTCAAAATTGGAGGTACAAAACTTTATAATGCATTACGAAAGAATAACAAAACAAATGATGAGAGATTTTCCAATAATATCAGATCTGACAGTTTTTTTGGACAAAAGCCACAGATCAAAAAAAATGAAATTTTATTAAAACGATGAAAAAATTATATTTATTATTAATTATTTTATTATTACCAAATTCTTTAAATGGACAAGAATTATTCAAAACTTTATCAGATGCGTTTAAAAATAATTCAAAACTTAATGCTGAAAGAGAAAGTTTAAAAGCTGCCAAAGAAGATGTAAACATTTCCAGAGGAGATTTTTTACCTTCTATTACATTATCCGGAGATACCGCAACCCAACAAAATACAGATAGAACAAATCAATCTGGCGAAACACTAGTAGATACAGACTCTACACCCAAAAGTAGATCAGTTTTGATTGAGCAGAAAGTTTTTGACGGTTTTGGTAATTATAATAATCTAAAAAAGTCTAAGCTTGAATTTGAATTTGCAAAATTTGAACTTAACAAACTTGAGCAAGAAGTTCTGTTGAATGCTGCTAAAGCTTATTATAATTTAGGTTTTAACTTTAAAAATTTGAAATTTAATGAATTAAATGTTGAACTTTTTGAGAGACAGGTTGAGAGCGATAGATCTAGACTAGAAAGAGGTGAAATAAGCCTTACTGATTTTGCACAATCAGAATCTTCATTGGCAGGTGCTCAGGCTAAGTTAATTACAGCTTCAAATGAACTAATTTCTGGTAAAAAGAATTTTGAAAAAATAATTGGTTCAAAATCCCCTTCTTCTATAGACCTTTCTTTTTTCCCCAATTTAAAAGTGCCTAGTAGTTTAAGTACTGCAACAGCTATTTCAGAACAAATCAATCCACGTTTAAATTTAGCGAAGATAGATTTAGAGATTTCAAAAAAAGAATTATTTGTAGCTAGAGGTGATCTATCACCATCTGCAAAAATTTCATATTCAAAAAAAAAGAATCAAGATTTATCATCTAGTGTTGATCAGCGAGATCAAGAAGAAGTAAAAGCGACTGTTACATGGCCACTTTTTAAAGGGGGAAAAAATTTATCTTCTGTTAAAAAAGCTAATTTTAAAATGCAAGAAAAACAATTAATATTTGATGATGTTTCTGACCAAGTTAGAATAGATACAGCAAACGCTTGGACTACTTACAGCGCATCGAAGGGTGTTTTAGATGCTACAACTGTTCAACTAAGAGCTGCTGAAATTGCTAATGAGGGAATTACCCTTGAATATGAAACTGGAGATAGAAGAACTACATTGGAAGTGATACAGTCCAGAACACTTCTATTAGACGCTAGAACAAGTTTTGCAAAAGCTCAAAGAGATTATGCAATAGCGCAATTCAATTTACTCGCGTCTATTGGCGATCTTTATTTAGAAAATATCAAATAAACACTTACATCATTTTAAGATTGATTAAAAGAACAAAATGTGTACATTTATAATATTGATTCGTAATATAAAAAAAAGGAAAAAAAATGACTAAAAATAATTTAAAAGTAGTTAAGTCAGACACTAAGAAAGAACAAGAGATCAAAGAAAAAAATAAAGCTTTAAACGCAGCTATTAGTCAAATAGATGACAATTTCGGCAAAGGCTCAGTTATGCGTCTAGGACAACAGCAGACCATGGATGTAGAGTCTATTTCAACAGGATCCCTAAGTTTGGATTTAGCTTTAGGAATAGGTGGGTTGCCCAAAGGAAGAGTTGTAGAAATTTATGGTCCAGAGTCTTCTGGAAAAACTACATTAGCTTTACAAGTCGTAGCTGAGGCTCAAAAAACCGGAGGAATTTGTGGTTTTGTTGATGCAGAGCATGCCTTAGACCCAGTTTATGCAAAAAAACTAGGTGTTAAAACTGATGAACTTTTAATATCTCAACCAGATACTGGTGAACAAGCATTAGAAATTGCTGATACACTAATTAAATCAGGATCATTATCTGTTTTAGTCGTGGATTCAGTTGCAGCATTAACGCCAAAAGCTGAATTAGAAGGTGAAATGGGAGACCACCATGTTGGTTTACAATCAAGATTGATGAGTCAGGCTTTAAGAAAATTAACTGGATCGATATCAAAATCAAACACAATGGTAATATTTATTAACCAAATCAGAATGAAAATTGGCGTCATGTTTGGTAATCCCGAAACAACATCGGGTGGTAATGCACTTAAATTCTATTCTTCAGTAAGAATGGATATTAGAAGAATAGGTGCCATTAAAGAGAAAGATCAGATTATCGGTAATAGTACAAGAGTTAAGGTTGTAAAAAATAAAGTAGCCCCACCATTTAAAATGGTTGAGTTTGATCTAATGTATGGAAAAGGTATTAGCAAATCGGGCGAATTGATTGATCTAGGTTCTAAAGCCGAAATAGTAGAAAAATCAGGTGCATGGTATGCTTACAAGGGTGAAAAAATAGGTCAAGGACGAGAAAATGCTAAAATCTACTTAGAAAAAAACCCAAAAATTGCACAAGAAATTGAGTTGGCAATTAGAACTAAAGCTGGTCTAATTTCAAAAAAAATTGAAGGGAATCCATCCCAAAAAGAAAAAGAAACAGAAAAATAACGATTTTTCATCGCGCTCTCTACACGAAAGGTGCTCTGCACCTTTCGTGTGTTTTCTTGTTATAGACAATAAATAAAATATCTGTATTTAATAGATATATGAGCAGTATTTTGATGAGTGATATAAGAAAGAAATTTCTTGGTTATTTCTCTAGAAACAAACATCAAATAGTCGACTCTAGCAATATAGTCCCAAACAATGATCCAACTTTAATGTTTACAAATTCAGGAATGGTACAATTTAAAAATGTTTTTACTGGAGTTGAAAATAAGTCATTCAAAACTGCTACTACCTCACAAAAATGTATTAGAGCAGGGGGAAAACATAATGATCTAGAAAATGTTGGATATACGCCAAGGCACCACACATTTTTCGAAATGTTAGGAAATTTCTCATTTGGAGATTATTTTAAGGAAAAAGCTATTTTTTATGCTTGGGAATTGCTCACCAAAGATTTTGGAATCCCAAAGGATAGATTGTCAGCAACAGTGTACTCTGAGGATGAAGAAGCCTTTAAATTATGGAAAAAGGTAGCTGGATTATCAGAGAGTAAAATAGTTAAAATTTCAACATCAGATAATTTTTGGTCAATGGGTGAGACCGGACCTTGTGGACCCTGTTCTGAAATATTCTTTGATCATGGGGACAAATTAAAAGGGGGTCCACCCGGAAGTTTAGATCAAGATGGAGATAGATTTATTGAAATTTGGAACCTCGTTTTCATGCAATTTGAACAGCTTTCTAAGGATAAAAGAATTAATTTACCTAAGCCATCAGTTGATACCGGAATGGGTTTAGAGAGAATAACAGCTGTTCTACAAGGTACACATGATAATTATGGAATAGATCATTTTAAAAAGCTAATTTCAGCATCATCTGAAATTACAAATACTAAAATAGATAATGATACAATCGCAAGTCACAGAGTCATAGCTGATCATTTAAGAGCAAGTAGTTTTTTGATAGCCGAAGGTGTTTTACCCTCTAATGAGGGAAGAGGTTATGTTCTTAGAAGAATTATGAGAAGAGGCATGAGACACGCCCATACGCTAGGAAGTAAAAAACCAATTTTCTTTAAATTATTCGACGTCCTATTAAACGAAATGTCAAAAAGTTATCCAGAATTAAATACAGGAAAAGATTTAATTATAGAAACATTGAAAAACGAGGAAGAAAAATTTTCTTCACTTTTAGAAAGAGGAATGAAAATTTTAGAACAGAATTTAGAAAAAGCAAAAAATAATACTTTGCCTGGTGAAATAGCTTTTAAACTTTATGATACATACGGATTCCCATTGGATCTTACTGCCGATATTTTAAAAAATAAAAATATTAAAATTGATACCTCCACATTTGATAAAGCAATGCAAAAAAGCAAAGAGTTAGCTAGAGCAAGCTGGAAAGGATCAGGCGATAAGTCAGTAGAGGAAAAATGGTTTAAAGTAAGAGAACAATTAAATCCAACTGAATTCTTAGGTTATGAACTTGATAAAGCTGAAGGAGTAGTTTTAAAACTATCAAAAGGTAATAAATTTGTTGAAAACGTAAAAGAGGGTGACGAAGTTGAAATTATAACAAATCAAACACCTTTTTATGGCGAGTCAGGCGGACAAGTTGGAGATCAAGGAACTATATCAAATTCTAAATGTAAAATAAATATCAACGATACCCAAAAAAAAATGGGTGACTTATTTGTTCACTATGGAACAGTTGATAAAGGTTCACTTAAAGTCGGCGAAAGTGTAAATCTTGAAATAAATACTCAAAAAAGAAACAACTCAAGAGCCAACCACTCTGCAACACATTTACTTCATGAGTCTCTAAGAAGGACTCTTGGTAAACATGTGACCCAAAAAGGATCTTTAGTAAGTCCAGATAGACTTAGATTTGACTTCAGTCATAACAAGCCTATTGAAAAAGATGAAATGACTAAAATAAATAAAATTGTTAATGAAATGGTTGAAAGCGCAAGTGATGTACAAACAAGAATTATGACTCCTAAAGAAGCCGTTAGTCTTGGAGCTTTAGCTTTATTTGGTGAAAAATATGGTGATGAAGTCAGAGTTGTTTTTATGGGTAGAGAAAATAATGCATTCTTCTCTACCGAGTTATGTGGTGGAACACATGTAAAAAATACCAAAGAAGTTGGAAAATTTAAAATAATTAGTCAATCATCAATAGCATCAGGAGTTCGAAGAGTTGAGGCATTAAGGAATAAAGAACTTCAAGATTATGAAAAAACTTTAAAAAAGGATAAGTCTTTGAAAGAAAAAAACCTTAAGGACCAACTTGATAATATTAAAAAAGAGTTGTCAAAATTTAAGATAAAACTAGATTATAAAGATAATGCTGATTTACCAGAAAATCTGAAAAATCTTAACAAACAATTAGAAAAAATTAAAATTAAAAAAATTATTGAAGATAAAAACAAAAATATAATAAAAGATAAAAAAATTCATAATTTTTTATTTAGACAACAGGTTTTAATCGATTTCCCTCCTAAAGAATTAAGAAGTGTAATAGATCAGGGAAAAAAAGATATTAAAGATGGAATCGTAGTCAGTATCTCGACTTTTGAAGGTAAGGTCGGAGTAGCAATTGGTTTAACAAAAGAACTAACCAAAAAATTTGACGCTGTCCAACTTGTTAAAGTTGCTTCTGAAATTCTTGGAGGAAAAGGTGGTGGAGGTAGAAAAGATTTTGCTCAAGCCGGAGGATCTCATAAAGAAAAGATCGAAGAAGCTTTTAAAACTTTGACAGATAAAATTAGCTAAGTTTTTTTTTTAGATTAGAGTCTATTGTTTCCAGAAATTGATTTGTAGTAAGATATTTTTGAGTTTTGCTAACCAAAATAGCTAAATCCTTTGTCATAGATCCACTCTCAACTGTCTCGATACAAATTTTTTCTAAGCTTTCCGAAAACTTTATTAATTCATCATTGTCATCTAACCGTCCTCTATGAGCCAAGCCTCTTGTCCACGCAAAAATAGATGCAATTGGATTTGTAGATGTTTCTTTACCCATTTGGTGCTGCCTATAATGTCTAGTAACAGTTCCGTGGGCTGCCTCAGCCTCTGCTATTTTACCATCTGGAGTCCTAAGTACACTAGTCATTAAACCCAGAGAACCATATCCTTGAGCTATTGTATCAGATTGGACATCTCCATCATAATTTTTACAAGCCCAAATATATTTACCACTCCACTTCATTGCACATGCAACCATATCATCAATTAATCTATGTTCGTAAGTAATTCCTGCTTCATCAAATTTTTTCTTAAATTCTTTTTGATAAATATCCTCAAAAATATCTTTAAACCTACCATCGTATATTTTTAAAATAGTATTTTTAGATGAAAAATAAACTGGCCATTTTCTATCCAAACCATAATTTAAACATGCTCTTGCAAAATCTTTTATTGAACTATCTAAATTATACATTGAGAGAGCTATACCTGAGTCATTAAATTTAAATACCTCATGCTCAATTTTTTCTTTTCCATCTTCAGATTGCCATTTGATTGTCATTTTACCTTTTCCTGGTACTTTAAAATCAGTGGCTTTATATTGATCTCCAAAGGCATGTCTTCCAACTATTACACTTTCAGTCCAATGAGGAACTAATCTTGGTACATTTTTACAAATTATTGGCTCTCTAAAAATTGTTCCACCAACTATATTTCTTATTGTGCCATTAGGTGATCTCCACATTTTTTTTAGTTTAAATTCTTTAACACGAGCCTCATCAGGAGTGATTGTTGCACACTTAACCCCAGCTCCATACTTTTGAATAGCTTTGGCACAATCTATTGTTACCTGGTCATTAGTTTTATCCCTATTCTGAATGCCAAGATCGAAGTATTTAAGTTCTATGTCTAAATAAGGCTTTATTAACTTATCTTTAATAAACGACCAAATTATACGGGTCATTTCATCGCCATCAAGCTCAACTACTGGATTTTTTACTTTTATTTTTGCCATAAAAAAATTTAATTTGATAATTAAGGATTTTTATACATATTACCCATAGATTATCAAATTATAAGTTATGATGCTTGAAAAAATATTTCCAAAAATACACGAGGAAGGGTATAAATTTTTAGTTATATCCGCGGTGCTAACCCTGATTCTTTGGTTAATATCTAACTTTTTTGGATTTATTTTCACATTAATCACAATTTGGGTTTATTATTTTTTTAGAGACCCTGAAAGAGTAGCAATAGGAGATGATAACTATTTAGTTAGTCCAGCAGACGGTAGAATTACATCAATCGGAGAAGTTAGCGGCCCAATAGAACTTGGTTTGAATGATAAAAAATTTATGAGGGTAAGTATTTTTATGAATGTGTTTGATTGTCATGTAAACAGATCACCGTCAAAAGGTAGGATAGAAGATATTTTTTATAAACCAGGTAAATTTTTAAATGCGTCTTTGGATAAAGCAAGCGAAGAGAATGAAAGAAATTATTTTAGAATTAAAGATGATCAAACCGAAGACACTATCGTTGTTGTTCAAATTGCTGGATTAATTGCTAGAAGAATTATCACTCAAACACAAAAAAATCAAGAAGTAAGACAAGGAGATAGATTAGGAATTATTAGATTTGGAAGTAGGGTTGATTTATATTTTAACAAAAGAAAAATTCTGGTAAAAGAAGGTCAGAATGTAATTGCTGGTGAAAGTTTAATTGCAAGTAAATAAATGAAAAAAAAAGATAATTTCAAGGTAGTTTCTGTGAATCGTTCAAGATATATTTTGCCGAGTGTTTTAACATTAATTGGAGTTTGTCTTGGAATAAGTTCAATAAAATTCTCAATGGATGGAAATTTTGGTTTTGCAGTTTTATTTATAATTGTTGCTGCAATCTTAGATGCTTTGGATGGAAGGGTTGCTAGATTAATTAAGGGAACTTCAGAATTTGGAAAAGAACTAGACTCTCTCACAGACTTTGTAAGCTTTGGAATTGCACCAGTTTTTGTTGTTTACTTTTGGGAACTTAATCAACTAGGTAGAATTGGGTGGCTGCTAGTTTTGTTATTTTCTGTCTGTTGTGTTTTAAGATTAGCTAGATTTAATTTAACAAAATTTGATGAAAATGAGGAATGGAAAATGAATTTTTTTCAAGGCATTCCATCTCCAGCAGGAGGATGTTTAATTTTATTTCCAATAATTTATGAATTATCAATTTTTAGTAATTTTTTTTCTATAAAAAATATTAGTCCTTTTTTGGTTGTACTTACTTCAATTTTGCTAATAAGCAAAATTCCTACCTTTTCGTTTAAGAAAATTTCTATAAAAAGAAATATGACTATTTTTTTACTGTTAGGTGTAGGGTTATTTTTTGTATCTATAATCCAATATACTTTTGAAACTTTGGCAATTTGTTCGTTAATTTATTTAATCTTAATTCCTTTTGGAATTTATAGCTATAGGTCAAGACTAAAAGATGCCAACAAAATTATAGAAGAGGAAGATCAGCAAGATATTCTTTGATTAATTTTAAATTTTATGGATCATAAGAATTATCAAGACCATTTTTTTAAAAAAGCAAAAAAACAAAGGTTATAGATCAAGATCAGCTTTCAAACTTATAGAACTTAACAAAAAATTTAAATTTTTAAAAAACAGAATTAATTTGTTAGACCTAGGCTCATCACCTGGTGGGTGGTCCCAAGTCGTGAAAGAAAATGTAAAATATGGTAAAATATTAGGAATTGATAAAAAAGAAACAGAAAAAATTTTAGGAATAAAATTTTTAATCGGTGATTTCTTAGATGACAATGCAAAAATAAATATATCAAATTATTTC
>CACIJX010000004.1 GCA_902587085.1 uncultured Pelagibacteraceae bacterium | reverse complement strand
CATTAAAGATTTAAAAAAAACAAATATTGCATATAGATAATTATGAAACTTGCAAAAAGTTTAGATAGGTTAGGAACAGAGACAGCTTTTAGCGTTCTTGCAGAAGCTAAAAAATTAGAAGCCAAAGGTAAACCAATGATACATCTTGGATTAGGTCAGCCTGATTTCAAAACTCCAAAACATATTGTTGAGGCTGCAAAAAAAGCATTAGACGATGGCCATCATGGATATGTTTTGTCCAATGGAATACTTGAATGTAGACAATCAGTAACAAGAAAGATTAAAAAACTTTATAAACAAGATATTGATCCAGAAAGAATAATAATAATGCCAGGTGGCAAACCTACAATGAGTTATGCAATTCAGTGTTTTGGCGAGCCAGGAGCAGAAATAATTCACCCAACACCTGCATTTCCGATCTATGAGTCCATGATCAATTTTACTGGAGCTAAACCAGTTCCATACGATTTAACCGAAGATAAAGATTTAAAATTTAACCCCGAGAAAATTTTATCATTGATAACCGATAAAACAAAGTTATTGGTTTTAATTAATCCAAACAATCCAACTGGCAGTTTTGTAGATAAATCAGATATAGATGTTTTAGCAGAGGGATTAAAAAAACATCCTCATGTAACAATTTTAAGTGATGAAATTTATAGTAGACAAATCTTTGACGGCAAAGAAATGCCTACTTTTTTTAATTATCCAGAATTAAGAGAAAGATTAATTGTACTTGAAGGTTGGAGCAAAGCTTATTCAATGACAGGGTGGAGATTGGGCTGGAGTTTTTGGCCAAAAAATCTTGTAGAACATGTAAACAAATTAGTAATAAATAGTGTTTCATGTGTAAATGCGGCTGCTCAGTTTGCAGGCATTGCTGCTTTAGACGGTCCAGATGACTCCATAAATGAAATGATGAGAAAATTTACAATAAGAAGAAAACTTATTTATGAAGGTTTAAACAATTTACCAGGAGTAGAATGTAGTTTACCTGGTGGAGCATTTTATGCTTTCCCGAAAGTCATAGGAACAGGTATGAATGGTGCTGAATTTGCTAAAAAATGTATGCATGAAGCAGGCGTAGCCATTGTTCCAGGAACAGCATTTGGGAAAACGGCTAAAGATTATGTAAGATTTAGTTTTGCAGCTTCTAGCGATAATATCTCACAAGCCTTAGAAAAAATCAAAAAGATGCTTGGTTAATTAAGGTATATTTTTTCTATATAATTTAATAACATTATAGAAAGATGAACGATCAAATACAATCAGAATTAAAAAAGATTTTTAATGGTAGATTTTCTACCTCAGTTTCTACTAGAACAAATTATGCTAGAGGTGAGGATACATATGATCCGGTGTTATCAAAAGCTGTAGTTTTTCCAGAAACTAACGAGGAAGTTTCTAAAATTCTTAAACTTTGTAATGATCACAAAGTTCCTGTTGTTCCATTTGGGACCGGGACATCTTTGGAGGGCAATGTTGTAGGTAATGATAAAGGAATAACGATATCTTTGGAAAAAATGAACAAGGTCTTAAGTGTGAATGTAGAAGATTTTGATTGCAGAGTGCAAGCTTGTGTTACAAAAGAACAATTGAATGATTACTTGAGAGAGGACGGAGTTTTTTTTCCAATAGATCCTGGAGCAAACGCAGCAATAGGTGGCATGGCATCAACGTCAGCATCAGGAACTATGGCCGTAAAATATGGAACCATGAAGACTGTAATCACAGGTCTTACAGTAGTTCTCTCTAATGGAGATATTATAAAAACTGGTAGCAGAACAAAAAAAACTTCAGCTGGATATAATTTAACAAATTTATTTATTGGCTCAGAGGGAACGCTTGGAATAATCACAGAAATACAATTAAGACTATCCCCTATTCCAGAAAGTATTATGAGCGCAGTCTGTCATTTCCCATCTCTTGAGGACGCAGTTCAAGCAGCACAACAAGTGATTCAATATGGTGTACCGATAGCCCGAATTGAAATGCTTAATAAAGAACAAATGGATATAAGCATTAATTATTCAAAGTTAAAAGACATGAAAGTTTTACCGACATTATTTTTTGAGTTTCATGGATCAGAGTCCTCTAACAAAGAAAATATTAAAGTAGTTGAAGAAATATCCAAAGACAATAAAGGAAGTGCTTTTAAATGGGCCAAAGATTTGGAAGAACGTAATAAATTATGGCAAGCACGTTGGGATATATATTATTCTGTAAAAGCATTAATTAAAAATGGAAGAGTTTATTCTACGGATGTATGTCTTCCAATTTCAAAAATAGTTGAGTGTGTTAAATTTGCAGAGGACGTCACAAAAAAATTCGGTCTTAGAGCTCCAATGGTTGGTCATTTAGGCGATGGAAATTTTCATGTCGTTTTGCCTTATGATCCTCAAAAAAAAGAAACATATAAAAAGATAAGGGAGTTTAGTGACTTACTGATTAAAAAAACCTTGGAATTAAATGGAACAATCACTGGAGAACACGGAATAGGGCTTCATAAAAAAGAATATCTTATAAAAGAACATGGTGACAATATTCCAATTATGAAATCTATAAAAAGAACTCTTGATCCAAACAATATAATGAACCCGGGTAAAATTTTCGATTTGAATTAAAATCAAAATGAAAAAAGTTCTTGTAACTAGAAAATTATTGAGATCTTGCGAGGATAAAGCATCCAAACTATTTAATTCTCATTTTAACTCGAATGACGAATTATATTCTCAAAAAAAACTAATTGAATTGAGCGAAGGTTGTGATGGTATTCTATCGTCACTAACAGATAAAATAGACAAAGAAACTATTGAAAAACTTCCTCAAACAGTAAAGATAATATCAAATTTTGCTGTTGGTTTTGGAAATATCGATATAGAGGCAGCAAAAAAAAGAAATATAATAGTCACTAATACACCAGATGTTTTAACTGATGCTACTGCAGAAATTGCTATGTTATTGATTCTTGGCGCATGTAGAAGAGCAAGTGAGGGAATGGATTGGGTTAAAAAGGAAAATTGGAAATGGTCATCAGATTTTTTAATTGGTAAGCAACTCACAGGATCGAGACTTGGTATTCTAGGTATGGGTAGAATTGGAAGAGCTTTAGCAAAAATAGCAAAAAGCTTTGGTATGGAAATACATTATAGAAATAGAACTAAATTAAGTAACGATAAAGAAATGGGGGCAACTTTTCACGACAATATTAAAAGTTTATTCTCTGTTTCAGATGTATTATCAATTTGTTGTCCGGCTACAAAAGAAACTAAAGACATTATTAATAAAGAAACTTTGGAATATTTTCCAACCGGTGCAATTATAACAAATGTTGCAAGGGGAGACATGATCGATGACGAAGCTATGGTTCAAGCTTTGGTAAGCCGTAAAATTTATGCCGTAGGACTAGATGTTTATAAAGGTGAGCCAAAAATTCATCCAGAATATTTAAAGCAACCTACAGCATTTATATTACCTCATCTTGGTAGCGCGACTAAAAAAACAAGAACTGCCATGGCAGACCTTGCTATTGATAATATTCATGAGTATTTCAAAACAGGAACGGCTAAAAACAAAGTTAATTAGTACAATCTATAATTGAATTTTTCTTAACTTTATTAATTCTGCCCGAGACTCTCAAATCTATTTGTGCTTAAATAATTCAACTAGTTAATTAACTAAGGGAGACAAATATGTCTAAAAATGAAAAAACGTTGAAGAGAGTTAAAACTCCTTCTAGACGTAAGTTCTTTAAAGCAGCAGCAGCAACGGGTGCAGCAGCGGCAGCAACAATTGCAATGCCGAATGTAGCATTTGGTGCTCCTAAAACTTTAAAGATGCAAGCAGCTTGGCCTTCTGGAGCAAATATATTCTTCGAAATGGCTGGCGACTATGCAAAAATGGTTGGCGACATGTCAGGTGGAGAATTGAAGATTGATCTTCAACCAGTTGGCGCTGTTGTTAAAACATCTGAAATCGGTCAAGCAGTAAGTTCTGGAGTTCTAGATATGGGACACTGGGTAACTGCATACTGGTACGGAAAAAATCCAGCAGCATCGTTGTTTGGAACAGGACCTTCGTACGGAATGTCATCTCAAGAAGTTATGGGATGGATGGAGTACGGCGGAGGTAGAAAACTTTATAACGAAACTTTATCAAAAGTAGGTTTTGATTATGTAGGTTTCTTCCATATGCCAATGCCTGCTCAGCCATTTGGTTGGTTCAAAAAGAACGTGACTAAAGTGTCTGACGTTAAAGGTATGAAGTATAGAACTGTTGGTTTAGCGACTAACGTTTTAACAGCTATGGGAATGGTTGTAAGACAACTTCCAGGCGGAGAAATTCAACCAGCTATGAAAACTGGTTTGATCGAAGCTGCGGAGTTTAACAACCCAACATCAGACTCACAGTTTGGTATGCAAGATGTATCTAAGCATTATCACTTAGGTAGCTTCCACCAATCTCAGGAGATGTTTGAAATTCCAGTTAATAAGAAAACATTTAATGGATTAAGCCCTCAACATCAGGCTATTCTAAAAAATGCTGCTTATGCTGCGAATACAGATAACTACTTCAAAGCATTAGTGAGATATTCAGCTGACTTATCTAAGTTAATGAATCAACATAAAGTAAATGTTTATCAAACTTCAGATGAGATCTTAGCTCAACAATTAAAAGGATGGGACAAAGTTATAGGTGACTTTGTGAAGAAAGATGCATTCTTTAAGAAAATTGTAGACTCACAAAAAGCTTACGCTAAAAGAGTAATGAAGTACTTGCTGATGAATCAGCCTAATTACAGACTGGCTTATGAAAATGAGTTCGGTGCTTTAGCAAAAGTTAAAATTTAATAGCTTTTTTAAAAATTAAAGGGGGCTTTTTGTAGCCCCCTTTTTTTATGGTAATAACAAAAAAATTATAATAAATTATAATGATGCGAAAATTTATAGGTTTTGCAGATCATCTAAGCACTTCGGTAGGAAAAGCTTTTTCTTGGTGCATAGTGATACTTATGGGCGGAACTTGTTATGAAGTTGTAATGGCTTATGCATTTAATGCTCCAACTTTATGGAATTTTGATTTCAGTCTACAAATGTACGGCGCAATATTCATGATGGCAGGAGCCTATACTCTCTCAACAGAGGCTCATGTAAGGGGAGATGTACTTTACAGATTATTTAAACCTAAAACACAAGGTTATATTGATTTAGTTTTATATTTTATTTTTTTCTTTCCAGGCGTAATTGCATTAGCATTTTATGGATATGAATATGCAGCTCTAGCTTGGAAAATAAAAGAAACTAGCTGGAACAGTCCAGCTCAAATACAAATTTATATGGCAAAATCATTAATACCTGCTGCAGGAGTATTGCTTATAATTCAAGGTATCAGTGAAGTTTTTAGATCTATAATTTGTATTAAAACTGGTCACTGGCCTGCAAGAATGGTTGTTGCAGAAGAAACAGAGAAAATATTAATGAGAACTTCTCAAGACGAGGATCAAAAAGATGTTATTTAGTTTAACCAATCCAGAAATTGCAATTATGATGATGGGAATATTCCTTTTAGCAGTTCTTTTAGGTTTTCCAATAGCCTTTACATTGATGGCAATGGGAGTGGGATTTGGTTACTACGCATATTTTGATCCAACTAGAATGGAACATCTACTTGATAATAGGATTTTCCAATTATTTGTGCAAAATACTTATACTGTAATGGATAATACAGTTCTTACTGCCGTACCTTTATTTTTATTTATGGGTTATCTAGTTGAAAGAGCAGGAATAGTTTCAAGATTATTCTTTGCTATCCGTTTAGCCTCTCACGGATTACCCGCATCTATGGCAGTTGCAGCTTTAATAACTTGTGCTTTGTTTTCAACGGCAACAGGTATAATAGGTGCTGTTGTAACATTAATGGGATTATTAGCTTGGCCAGCTATGATTAAAGCAGGCTATGACAAAAAATTTGCTTCTGGAGTAATTTGTTCAGGGGGGTGCCTAGGAATACTAATACCACCTAGCATCATGTTAATTGTATATTCTGTAATTGCTCAGTTATCACCTCTGAGATTATTTGCGGCAGCTATTCTTCCAGGAATAATGTTGGCTGGATTATATATTCTTTATGCAGTTACAAGAGCTTACTTTAATCCTTCAATTGCACCGAAGCCACCAGCTGAAGAAATTCCACCTCGATCAGTAATACTTAAAGAAGTTATAGTTTCATTTTTACCATTATTTTCACTAATAATTTTAGTTTTGGGAACCATTCTAGGAGGATTAGCAACACCAGCTGAAGCAGCAGCAGTAGGAGCGTTTGGTGCTTTAGTTTTATCTTATTTTTACAAAACGCTTAAATGGAAAAACTTTAAAGAGTCTGTATTTCTTACAGCAAAAACAACTGCGATGATTATGTGGTTATTCATTGGATCATGGACTTTTGCATCTGTATTCTCTTATTTAGGCGGACACGAAGTATTCGAACATTTTTTTAAATCCATGAATTTACAGCCTTGGCAATTTTTAGTTATCACTCAGATCATTATATTTCTTCTTGGCTGGCCTTTGGAATGGACAGAGATACTAATAATATTTGTTCCAATATTTTTACCTCTTGTTGAATTTTTTGGAGTAAATCCATATTTTTTTGCAATGTTAATAGCATTAAATTTACAAACATCATTTCTAACACCTCCAATGGCCATGTCCGCATATTATTTAAAGGGAGTGCAAACTAAAAATGTTGAACTGCTAGAAATTTTCAGCGGTATAATGCCATTTTTGTTAATAGTTATTTTTGCAATGTTTTTAATGTACATGTTTCCTGGAATAGCACTTTGGTTACCCGATCTACTTTTTGCTAACTAAAAATAAATTATGAGCAATATACTGTCAATTTCAGCTATTGAATTAGTTAAGAAATTAAAAAGTGGCGAGGTATCATGTGTTGATGCGTGCAAAGAGTATATTAAAAGGATTGATAAATTTGACAAAGATATTAAAGCATGGGCATTTTTTGATAAAAAACTTTTATTAGAAAAGGCTGAAGAAAAGGATGAATATAGAAAATCAGGAAAACCTCTTGGACCATTACATGGTTTACCCATCGGCATAAAAGATATTATCGGAACTCAAGACATGCCAACAGAATGTGGAACAGTTTTGAGAAAAGGTATTTCAGAGAGTGCAGATGCAGAGGTAGTTAACCTTTTAAAAATTTCGGGCGCAATAATAATGGGAAAGACAGTGACAACAGAACTTGCTTATTTTGATCCTGGAAAGACAACTAATCCACACGATAAAACAAGAACTCCCGGAGGATCATCAAGTGGTTCAGCAGCAGCCGTTGCAGCACATATGACTCCGTTATCAGTTGGAACTCAAACCAAAGGATCAATCATTCGTCCCGCATCTTATTGTGGAGTAGTAGGGTATAAACCTTCTTTTGGTTTAATATCAAGAAATGGAGTGTTAAAACAATCATCCAAACTCGATCACGTTGGTGTGTTTGGAAAAAATGTTGAAGATGTTGCTCTGATAGCAAAATGTCTTATAAAAAAAGATTTATATGACAAAGACACAGTTCATTACTCTGCAGATAAAATGCTAGAAGAATGCCGAAAGGGTCCACATTTTGATCCTAAATTTATATTTTATAAAACAGCGAACTGGAAAAATGTAGAACGAGAATCTCAAAAGGCCTTTGAATTTTTAATAAAAAAATTAAAAAAAAATATAGAAGTTTTTGATGAACCTTCGTACTTTAAAGATATTCATAAACACCAACAAATTTTACATGAGACAGATATGGCTAATAGTTTTCAAAAATATTACAAAAATTCTAAAAATAAGCTTGGAAAAAAACTTATAGAAGCTATAGAACGCGGACTTAAGTATTCTGCAAGTCAGTACACTGAGGCTAAAGATTTCATAGAACAGAGCTACAGATCATACAGTGAAGTTTTTGAAGACTATCATGGAGTAATTACACCCGCATCAACTGGTGTCGCTGATAAAGGATTAAAATTTACTGGTAGCCCAGAATTTTGTACAGTCTGGACCTATATGGGTTTGCCATCTATATCACTGCCTTTACTTACAGGAGAAAATAACTTACCATTAGGAGTTCAGTTAGTTGGTAACAAACTTGATGATTTAAGATTTTTAGGTGTTGCAAATTGGTTAGAAAAAAAATGTAAGGATGATGAATAAATTAACAAGTATAATTGGGTGTTCTTTAACAATAGCTTTTTTAATTGGATTAGCTACTACATTAACTAGATCTATGATGATTAGTTTTACTGACGTTCTTCCAGTTTACATACTTATGGGCTTGGTAATTTGTATGATGATTTATGAAGCCTTCATCCAAAAAAAATAAAAATCTAATTTTTCCATACTTTTTATTATTTTTGCAGCCAGTATTTATGGCCAGCAACTTAATTGTTGCTAGAGGAGGTGTAGAATTTGTACCTCCAATTTCTTTAGCCTTTTGGAGATGGACAACAGTTTTTGTTTTATTAATACCTTTTTTTTACAAGCCAATATTAACAAAAATTAAAAGTTTTAAAAAAGAATTTTTTAAACTTTTTTTCCTTGGACTAACCGGTTGTGGAATATGTGGGGCATTTCCTTTCATAGCTGGTCAAACAACTACAGTTGTAAATATGGCAGTTATTTATACCTCTTCTCCAATATTTATTATTTTGTTATCAAGTTTTATTTACAATGAAAAAATAAATTTAATTCAAATTCTGGGATTAATACTCTGTCTAATTGGAGTTTTTTTTATTATTTTTAAGGGAGACTCTTCATTTTTATCAAGTCTAGAATTTACGGTTGGAGATATTTGGATGTTAGGAGCTGCGATAAGTTGGGCTCTTTATTCCGTTTATTTATTAAATTGGAAGTCAAAGTTTGATTTATTATCTAGATTTGTTTTAATCGCAATGTTTGGATCAATATCGCTATTTCCTTTTTATTTATTAGAGGAATTTCAAAGACAGAGTACAAGCTTCGATTTTAATTTTCTTTTTTGGGTAATTTTTGCCGCAATATCTCCTGCAATAATTGCTTTTACTCTTTATGCTAAAGTTCAAAAATATTTAGGTGCATCAATAACTGGGTTTACATTGTATTTATTTACAGTTTATGGTGCTTTTTATGGGCTTATATTTTTTGGTGAAACTTTGGAATACTATCATTTAATTGGAGCTTTTTTAGTTTTTATCGGTGTTTACCTTGCAAAGAAAAATTAAATATATGTATACTACTGCAGTAATAATAATTCTATGTTACTTACTTGTAATATTTTTTGTATATTTTAACCAAAGAAATCTTCTATACCATCCATTTGAAAATAATTATAATTCAGATGAGGCTAATTTCCCTTATGAGGAAATTTATATTCCAACATCAAATGGAAATAATTTAAAAGCATGGTTTCACAAGAAAAATCTTGAAAAAAAGAAAACTTTGGTTTTTTTTCATGGAAATGCTGGAAATTTAAAAAATAGAATTTATAAGCTAAATCTAATAAAAGATTTTGATATTAATTTTCTGATTGTTGCCTATCGAGGTTTTAGTGGAAATAAAGGGAAACCTACTGAGGAAGGTTTATACGAAGATGCCAAATATACTTTGGATTGGCTCCGAAAACAGAAAATTAGTGATGACCAAATTATAATTTATGGGGAGTCTTTAGGTACCGCCATTTCAGTTGAAGTTGCTCAAAATAAAAAATTTGCTGGAATTATTTTGGAATCACCCTTCACCTCGATGGTTGAAGCAGGAAAACATTATTATTTTTATTTACCAGTTTCACTTTTATTAAAAGATAGGTATCAAACTCTAGATAAATTAAAAAATATTAAAATTCCAATTTTAGTAATGCATGGAAAAAAAGATAAAATAGTTCCTTTTATCATGGGCAAAAAGGTTTATGAAAATGCCAACTCACCAAAATTTTCTTATTTTCCAGATAATGATGATCATATGATGGATTATAATGAAGATCTTTTAAAAACTCTAAATACCTTTCTTAAAACCATTTCGTAGGATAATTTCGTTTTAAAATAATTTTATTTATAAAAACAGACATCAGGATTATTACAATTGTTCCGGTAATAACGGGAAATAAAATAAAATCAAAAGATACATCTGTAAATAATACTACCAAGGGATTAGAAGCTGCAGGTGGGTGCATTACTTTTAAATAAACCATCAATACCACAGCCACACCAACTGATAAACCTAGTGAGTAAAATGAAAATCCAATTGTTTCATTGATAATAATCCCAACTATAACAGAGACCAGATGTCCAAAAAAAATATTTTTTGGCTGTGCTGTTTCTAAATTATGAAGTGCAAAAACCAGAAAAACTGTTGCTCCAAAAGAAAACATTAACCATATCCCTAAAGATGTTCTCAAAGTTAAAAATGCAAGAACTCCTATAACTACTGCTGCAGATATTCCTGATAAAATTGGTTCAATTTTTTTGGATATTTTCATTTTAATACTTAACCAATAATTTAGAAAAGTCTGCTGAACTAAATGGATATAAATCACTATCTTTTTCTCCCATACCAACAGCAATTATTGGTAAACCAAATTTTTTACATATTGCTAATAGTATACCTCCTTTTGCTGAAGTATCTAATTTAGTAATTATTAAACCAGTCAAATTAGAATTTTTTTTAAATTCCTCAACCTGATTTAAGGCGTTCTGACCTGTTGTGGCGTCCAATACCAAAATAGTTTCATGAGGATACTCTGGATTTATTTTTTTGAGAACAGTAAATATTTTTTTATATTCCTCCATAAGATTCTTTTTATTTTGTAATCTTCCTGCAGTATCAATAAATGCAATATCTGATTTATTTTCTTCAGCAAATTTGGCAGTTTTATATCCAACAGATGCTGGGTCTGTTCCCAGATCTGATTTAACTAAATCAGCGCCAATTTTCTTAGACCAAAGTTCCAACTGTTCTATTGCTGCTGCTCTAAAAGTGTCAGCTGCACCAAAGACTATTTTTTTTCCATCATTTTTAAAAAATTTTCCAAGTTTTCCTATTGTGGTTGTCTTTCCTACACCATTTACTCCTGCAACAACTATAATCGACGGAGAGCTCTTATAAAGATTATCAAGTTTTTTTTCATAAGGATTAAGTATTTTAGATATTTGCTCTCCAAGAAAATTAAATATTTCCCTCTCATCTTTAATTTCTTTTCCTATTTTTTCCTTTTTGAATTCTTCTTTTAAATCTAAAGCTATTTGTGTTCCAACATCTGACTCAATTAGAAGCTCTTCAAATTTATTTAATAAATCTTCGTCTATTTTTTTTTTGCTAAATAAGTTGCTAAACTTAAAGTTTTCAAAAAATTTCATTTAATATCTATATTTACTTTTTTGACTCTTGAAACAGGCCCAGTCATAAATATTTCTTTTTCGTAGTAAATTTCAAGATTACCCTCCTTAAAATGAACTTGTAAATTTTTATCTGTCAAATTTTTTATTGAGGCAGCAACTCCAACTGCACAGGCGGCAGTACCACATGCTTTTGTTTGACCGGCCCCCCTTTCCCAGACATTTACTTTAATATTTTTTTTATCTAAAATTTGAGCAAAGGTTACATTTGTTCTTTCCGGAAAGAGTCTATGATTTTCAATTTTTGGTCCCAATTTTTTTATGTCAATTTTAGTGCAATTTTCCACAAAAAAAACAATATGAGGGTTTCCAATGTTAAGACAAAATCCATAACCATGTTCTTTATATAAAAATTCAATACCAACCCTTTTTGTATCTATACTCTCGCTTAAAGGAATCTCTTCCCACTCAAATTTAGGTTTACCCATATTTATTTTAATATTTTGTTTACCAACTACCTCAGCAATTAAAACTCTTTCTTTTGTCTTTATTGAAATTTTTTTTTGTTTATTTTCCTCAGAAATTAAATATGCGATACATCTAGCACCGTTTCCACATGCACTTACTTCAATCCCATCTGGATTAAAAATTTTTATTGGATGCTCATTTTTTTCGTCTTTTTCTAAAGTAATTAATTGATCAAATGGAAAAAGCTTTTTATTTGCTAAGCTAATAATTTTGTTTCTGTTTAGCTCAAAAGAATTTTGCCTTCTGTCTATTATAAGAAAATTATTTCCAAGACCATCCATTCTATATGCGTTTAAAAGTGCCATAATTTGATTAGTATCTTTATTCATTGACTTTTAAAACCCTTAATTGTAGCTTCTCGTCACTTCCGCAAATAGTAGATTTTGCGGTGCCTTTAGAAATAAAGGGATCGACACTAGTCAGCGAGGGTTCGCCCACTAGTGCGATTGGTGTTGGAAAAATAAAAATGTTTGAAAATTTAACAAATAAATTAGAGGGAATATTTAGTAAGTTAAAAAAAGCTCCTTCGCTTAACAAAGCCCAGGTTGAGACTGGTTTAAAAGAAATTAGACAGGCTTTACTAAGTGCCGATGTCGCTTTACCTGTAGTTAAGAAATTCATAGAAGATATTAAACCTAAAGCTATCGGCCAAGAAATTATACGATCTACTTCACCAGGACAAATGCTGGTTAAGATTGTTTATGATCAATTAGTTGAAGTACTTGGAGGCAAAGTAGAGAACATAGACCTAAAAGCTGTTTCACCAGCATCCATATTACTGGTTGGGTTACAAGGATCAGGAAAAACAACTACAGCAGTTAAGCTTGCAAAAAATATAGAAAAAAATTTCAAGAAAAAAATTTTATTGGTAAGTTTGGATGTATATAGACCAGCTGCTCAGGAACAATTAAGGATTTTGTGTGAAAAGAATAATTTAAATGTTCTTCCAATAATAAAAGACCAACTTCCAATTGATATTGCAAAAAGAGCAAATAATGCAGCGAACCTTAGCGGTTCAGATATTATAGTCTTTGATACTGCTGGTCGAACTCAAATTGATTTAAATATGATGACAGAGATAAAAAATATCAAGGCAGAGACTAACCCTGTAGAAACAATATTGGTAGCAGATTCTTTGACAGGGCAAATTGCTGTTAAATTAGCTTCAGAGTTTGACAAAGCTGTTGAACTTACCAGTATTATTTTAACTAGAGTTGATGGAGATGGTAGAGGCGGTGCAGCTCTAAGCATGAAGCAAACAACCGGAAAGCCAATAAAATTTATTGGTGTTGGTGAAAAAATAAATGATTTTGAACCATTTCATCCGGATAGACTAGCAAACAGAATTCTTGGAATGGGTGATATAGTTTCTCTAGTCGAAAAAGCATCACAAGATCTTGATGAAGAAAAAATTAAAGCAGCAGAGGAAAATCTTAAAAAAGGTGCATTTACTTTTGAGGATTATCTCATGCAAATAAGACAGATGAAAAAAATGGGGGGGATGGAAGGTGTTCTCTCTCTTTTGCCAGGGGTGGGAAAAGTAAAAGAAAAAATGCAAAATGCAAATGTAGACGAAAAACTTTTGTCAGCAAATGAAGCTATAATTTTATCTATGACAAAAAAAGAAAGACAAAACCCAGAAATTATTAGCGGTTCTAGAAGAAAAAGAATTTCTTTGGGGTCAGGCACAGATGTGCAAACAATTAATAGGTTGTTAAAACAATTTAAAATGATGTCAAAGATGATGAAGAAAATGTCAAAAGGAAATATGCCGGAAGGTAAAATACCTGATGAATTGTTAAACAATCTAAAATGAAAGGATCAAGATGTTAAGAATAAGACTATCAATGGGTGGAGCAAAAAAGAGACCAGTATATAAAATTGTCGTTGCTGACAGTAGATTTCCAAGAGATGGAAGATTTATAGAAAAGCTTGGATCATTTAATCCTCTTTTACCAAAAGAGAAAAAAGAAAGAATTAAAATAGAAACTGAAAGAGTTAAGCATTGGCTAAGCAAGGGAGCAAGACCAACTGTAAGAGTATCTAGAATTCTTGGAGAGGCCAATATTATGCCTATGCCTAAAGCTGGAAATAATCCTCAAAAAGCGATTCCAAAAAAGGATAGAAAAAAAGAAGGCAAAGAAGAACCAAAAAAAGAAGCTCCTAAACAGGAGGCCAAGAAAGAAGAACCAAAAAAATAAAAAATGTGGACTGTAAGAGTATTTACACTTTATCCAGATATATTTCCTGGTCCTTTAAATAAAGGACTTTATGGAAAAGCATTACAAAAAAAATTGTGGGATTTAAAAGTTATAAATATCCGTGATTCAGCATCGGATAAACACAAAACTGTTGATGATAAACCTTTTGGTGGAGGAACTGGAATGCTTATTAAACCAGATGTTTTAGGAAAATCCATAGATAAAAATGTAAAGAAGAGTGAAAGAATATTTTATCTGTCTCCAAAGGGAAAAAAATTTGATCAAAAATTTGCAAAAGAACTTGTTAAAGAAAAAGCTATAAACTTAGTATGCGGACATTTTGAGGGAGTAGATGAGAGAATTTTGTCGTCAAGAAATATAGAGGAAATTAGTATTGGGGATTACATTCTGTCAGGTGGAGAGTCAGCTTCAATTGTTTTGATTGATGCAGTTTTAAGACTTATACCTCATGTTCTTGGAAATTATACTTCAAAAGATGATGAAACTTTTGAGGAAGGACTTTTAGAATATCCTCAATATACAAAACCACAAATTTGGGAAAAAAAAAGTGTTCCAGAAGTACTTTTATCAGGGGATCATGCTAAAATTAAACACTGGCGTTTATCACAATCAAAGGATATAACACGTCGCCGAAGACCAGATTTGTGGAAAAAATATTTAGAAAAAGATAAAAAATGAAAAATATTGAAGATATAAATAAAGCTTATGTTCAAAAAATAGCATCTAAAAAGAAAACCCCAGAATTCTTTCCGGGCGACACTTTAAGAGTTGGCGTTCGAATTGTTGAGGGAAAAAGAGAGAGAATTCAGTACTTCGAGGGAGTTTGTATAGCTAAAAAAAATCGTGATATAAATTCCTCTTTTACCGTAAGAAAAATTTCTTTTGGAGAGGGTGTAGAAAGAACTTTTGCACTTTATAGCCCAGTCATAGGCTCGATCAAAGTAATACGTTCTGGAAAAGTTAGAAGAGCAAAATTGTATTATTTGCGTGATAGAAAAGGTAAATCTGCCAGAATTGCTGAAAAAATTAAAAAAAATATTGGAATTAATGTTGATGTAAAAACAGAAACACCAAAAGATATTTCTGAGAATACGTCTTCTCTAGAGAAAAAAGAAGAAATAAAAACTTTGCCAGAAAAAAAAATTACAGAAAAAAAAACAGAAAAAAAAAAAGATAATTTAAAGTAATTTTTTGATGCCTAAAACTTTATACGATAAAATCTGGGACGAACACCTTGTGCACCAACAAGATGACGGAACATCTCTACTTTATGTTGATAGACATTTGGTTCATGAGGTAACAAGTCCTCAAGCTTTTGAAGGTTTGAGATTAAATAAAAGAAAAGTTAGAAAACCAAAATTTACCTTAGCGGTTGCAGATCACAATGTCCCGACCACGGATAGATCAAAAGGAATAGATGATAAAGAATCAAGGATACAAGTTGATACTCTTAGAAAAAACTGTAAAGAATTTGGAGTACCTCTGTTTGATATGAATGATAACAGACAAGGGATAGTTCATATAATTGGACCAGAGCAAGGATTTACGCAACCAGGGACTATAATAGTATGTGGAGATAGTCATACAGCAACCCACGGGGCTTTCGGAGCTTTGGCATTTGGAATTGGTACTTCTGAAGTAGAACATGTATTAGCTACTCAAACGCTAATCCAGAAAAAATCAAAAAATTTACTTCTAAAAGTCGATGGAAAATTATCAGTTGGAGTAACAGCTAAAGACGTTATTTTAAAAATTATTGGAATAATAGGAACCGCTGGGGGAACAGGCTTTGTAATTGAATATTCAGGCAATGTTATAAAAAATTTAAGCATGGAGGAAAGAATGACTATTTGCAATATGACAATAGAAGGTGGAGCAAGAGCTGGATTAATACAGCCAGATGAAAAGACTTTTAAATATTTAGAAAATAAACCAATGTCTCCTAAAAAGGACAAATGGAAAAAAGCATTAGATTACTGGAATGGACTTAAATCAGACAACGATTGTAAATTTGACAAAGAAATAATAATTAACGCAAATGATGTTGTACCCCAGGTTACTTGGGGAACTTCTCCGCAAGATGTTGTGCCAGTAAACGGATCAGTTCCAGATCCGAAAAAAGAGAAAGATAAAGATAGACGCAATGCAATGGAGAGATCACTTGATTATATGGGTTTAAAACCTAATACGAAAATAACTGAAATTAAAATTGACAAAGTTTTTATTGGTAGTTGTACAAATGGAAGGATACAAGATTTAAGAGAAGCGGCAAAACTTTTGAAAGATAAAAAAATTGCACAACATGTAAATGCAATGGTAGTTCCTGGATCTGGACTTGTTAAAAATCAAGCTGAACAAGAAGGTCTAGACAAAATTTTTAAAAATTCAGGTTTTGAATGGAGAGAACCAGGTTGCTCAATGTGTCTAGGAATGAACGAAGATCAATTAAAACCTAGAGAAAGATGCGCATCAACTTCAAACAGAAATTTTGAAGGAAGACAGGGACGTGGAGGACGAACCCATCTCGTTTCTCCAGCTATGGCTGCCGCAGCTGCCATAGAAGGATGTTTAACTGATGTTAGAAAATTTGATAGTTAATATGGAAAAATTTAAAAAAATTAAAAGTATACCTGCCTATATTCCATTAATGAATATAGATACTGATAAAATTATTCCAAAGCAGTTCTTAAAAACTATTAAAAGATCTGGTTTAGGAAAAAGTTTATTTTATGAAATGAGATTTGATGAAAAAGGTAATCCAATTAAAGGATTTATTTTAGATAATGAACCATTTAAAAAATCAAAAATATTGATAACCGGAAAAAATTTTGGTTGCGGTTCATCAAGAGAACACGCACCTTGGGCATTACTTGATTTTGGAGTCAAAGTAATAGTAAGTGAGAGTTTCGCAGATATTTTTTATAATAATTGTTTTAAAAACGGGATACTTCCCATCGTTGCAAATGAAAATATTATAAATGAATTAAAAGATTACTCTTCGAGAAAAGAAAATATAGAAGTTAAACTTGAAGAACAAGAAATTGTTTATGGAAATAAACTATTTAAATTTGAGTTAGATATATTTAAAAAGAAATGTTTATTAGAAGGTTTAGATGATATTGCACTTTCTCTAAAAAAAATTGAAAATATTAAAAAATTTGAGGACAAAATATCTCAAAGTAAACCTTGGTTATAATATGGCTATAAATCAAAAAAAAATATTATTGTTACCTGGTGATGGAATTGGTCCAGAGGTAGTTGGTGAAACAAAAAAAGTAATTGATTGGTTTAATAAAAAAAAATCATTAGATTTTAAAATTGACCAAGATTTAATTGGTGGAGCAGCTATAGATCAACATGGAGTTCCTATAACTGATGAAGTATTTTACAGAGCACTTGAAAGTGACGCTGTAATTGTTGGCGCATGTGGTGGACCGCAATATGACAAATTAGAGTTTTCAAAGAAACCCGAAAGAGCTCTTCTTAAATTAAGAAAAGAATTAAAATTATTTGCAAATTTAAGACCGGCAATTTGTTTTAAACAATTAGTAGACTCTTCAACACTAAAACCTGAGGTAGTTTCAGGTCTTGATATTTTAATAGTGAGAGAACTAACAGGCGGAATTTACTTTGGAGAACCTAGAGGAGTAAAGCCTATAGAAAATGGTGAACGCAGAGGTGTTAATACACATGTTTATACAACAAAGGAAATTAAAAGAATTGCTAAAGTGGCTTTTGAATTGGCTTCAAAACGAAAAAACAAAGTAACATCTTGTGAAAAATCAAATGTTATGGAAGCAGGTGTTTTATGGAGAGAAGAAGTTCAGACTCTAAAAGATAAAGAATATAAAAAAATCGAATTAAATCATATGCTTGCTGATAATTGTGCTATGCAATTACTAAAAAATCCAAAACAGTTTGACGTAATTTTGGCAGACAATTTATTTGGCGACATGTTATCTGATGAGGCTGCAATGTTGACAGGATCATTAGGACTATTACCATCTGCATCTCTAGGAGATAAAGATAAAAATGGCAAGACCCGATCTTTGTATGAACCTGTACATGGATCAGCACCTGATATTGCAGGCAAAAATATATCAAACCCAATTGCAACTATTTTGAGTTTTTCAATGGCTCTTAAATACTCTTTAGGATTGGAAAAAGAATCTGCTGCTTTAGACAAAGCTGTTGAAAAAACCTTGGAAGATGGTTTAAGAACTCCAGATATAATGTCAAAAGGAAAGAAAAAGGTATCCACCACAGATATGGGTGATGCAATTATATCAAATTTAAATTAAAATAATCTTAAAATGAATTTTGCAATAATTGGTGCCACCGGCAACGTTGGACGAAAAACAATAGAAATTTTAGAAAAATCTAAAATTAAAATTACAAATTTATTCTTAGTCGCATCAGAAAAAAGCGAGGGAAAAAAAATTAAATTTAAAGGAAAAGAAATACAGATCCAGAGCCTTGAAAACTACGATTTTTCAAGTGCACAAATTACTTTTTTTGCAGCAGGAAGCAAAATAGCAGAACATTGGGTTCCAAAAGCAAGTAAAAAAACAACTATAATTGATAATTCAAAATGTTTTAGAATGGATGAAGACGTTCCTTTAGTTGTTCCTGAGGTAAATCCTGAAAAATTAGCAATGTATAAAAAGAAAAATATAATAGCTAATGCAAACTGTTCAACAATACAAATGGTTGTAGTTTTAAAACCTTTGCATGATAATTTTGGTATTAAAAGAGTTATAGTTTCAACTTATCAGTCTGTTTCTGGGGCCGGGAAAGCACCAATGGATGAACTTGCAAGCCAATCAAAAGATTTCCTTGCGGGAAAAAAAATTAACTCTCAAAATTTTACTAAACAAATTGCTTTTAATTTAATTCCTCATATAGATGAGTTTGTTGAAGAAGGTTATACAAAAGAAGAATGGAAAATGGTAAATGAAACCAAAAAAATTCTAGATCCAAAAATTAAATTAACAGCAACATGTGTAAGAGTGCCTGTGATGGTTTCTCATGCTGAATCTATCAATGTAGAGTTTGAAAAATCATTTGATATTGAAAAGGTCAAACAGATTTTAAACAAATCAGAAGGATGTAAAGTTATAGATGAAAGAAAAAATGGAGGTTATATAACACCTCTAGAAGCTGAGAATAGTTATATGACTTTTGTTTCAAGAATTCGAAAAGATTCCTCTAACGACAAAGCAATTAACATGTGGGTCGTTTCGGACAATTTACTAAAAGGGGCAGCATTGAATACAGTACAAATAGCTGAGAAATTAATAAAAGATTACTATGGAAAATAAAAACAATCCTCTCTCACCACATATTCAGGTTTACAGATGGCACATATCATCTCTACTATCAATAACTCATCGAATTATTGGAATTGTAAACTTTATACTCATTATTCTTTTATCATTTTTATTAATTTTAAATGGCAAAAACTTTCAATTTCTTGAATTAATTTCAAATTCTTTTTTTGGTAAGTTTTTTATTATAGCTTTATGCTGGTCATTTAGTTTTCAAATTTTAAATGAGATCAGGCACCTCGCATGGGACCTCGGATATGGTTTTGACTTAAAAATATCCCAATTAACAGGAATTATAACAATAATAGGATCATTTATTCTGGCTATTTTACTTTATTTAATTGGAAAGAATTTAATTTGAAATGATCAAAGCTACAAAAAAATGGTTAATAATTAAAATCTCATCAGGTTTGTTAATTCCTTTTATGATCTGGTTTATTATAAACTTTGTTTCACTTTTTGATGCTAACCATTCTCAATTGATCAACTATATGTCTTTGGTTTCTACAAAAATAATACTTTCAATATTCCTTTTATTAACATTTACTTTTTATTCTCTTACATTAAGTGAGGTTTTTGAAGACTATATTAGTGATTTTAAACTCAAAAATGCCGCAAACAGATTCCTTGTTTTATTTAGTATAGTATCCACATTATTATTAGTAATATTATTGTTAAGAATTTAATTTTATGAGCACATACAAAATTATAGATCATGAATACGACGTTGTGGTTTTGGGAGCAGGTGGCTCAGGTTTAAGAGCAGCGGTAGGTCTCTCTGAAGCTGGTTTAAAAACCGCATGTATCTCAAAAGTTTTTCCGACAAGAAGTCATACATCAGCTGCACAAGGTGGGATATCAGCTGCCCTAGGTAATATGGGAGAGGACGATTGGAGGTGGCACATGTATGATACTGTTAAAGGTTCTGATTGGCTTGGAGATCAAGATGCCATAGAGCATTTGTGCAAAGAGGCTCCAAAGGCTGTAATCGAATTAGAAAAGTATGGTGTTCCATTCAGTAGAACTAAGGATGGAAAAATTTATCAAAGAGCTTTCGGTGGAATGACCAAAAATTACGGAAATGATTCTGTCCAAAGAACTTGTGCAGCTGCCGACAGAACTGGTCATGCTATACTTCATACGTTATATGGACAAGCACTAAAACATAATACAGAATTTTATATAGAGTATTTCGCTTTAGATCTTTTAATGAAGAATGGACAGTGCAAAGGTCTTGTTGCCTGGAACTTGAATGATGGGACAATACATAGATTTAGATCACATATAACAATTTTAGCTACAGGAGGTTATGGTAAAGTTTATTATACTGCAACTTCAGCTCATACATGTACTGGAGATGGAAATGGTATGGCGTTAAGAGCAGGATTACCATTACAGGACATGGAATTTGTTCAATTTCATCCAACTGGGATTTACGGAGTAGGAACATTGATATCAGAGGGTGTTAGAGGTGAAGGTGGTTATCTCTTAAACTCAAAGGGTGAAAGATTTATGGAAAAATATGCTCCAAAAGCAAAAGATTTGGCCTCAAGAGATGTTGTAAGTAGATCGATAGCAGTTGAAATTAATGAAGGAAGAGGAGTAGGTAAAAACAAAGATTATGTTAATTTACATTTAGATCACCTTGATCCCAAAGTAATAGAGGAGCGATTACCTGGCATTGCAGAGTCTGCAAAAACATTTTGTGAAGTAGATGTAAGGAAAGACCCGATCCCTGTGGTTCCGACTGTACATTATAATATGGGCGGAATTCCAACAAATTATAAAGCTGAAGTTTTAACTTTAAATGGAAAAGAGTCTACGGTACCCGGATTGATGGCCATAGGAGAGGCCGCATGTGTTTCCGTTCACGGTGCTAATAGATTAGGGTCAAATTCTTTAATAGATTTAGTAGTGTTTGGAAAATCAGCTGCAAACAGAGCAGCCGAGCTTATTAAACCCGGAACTCCGCATGAAGATATACCAAAAAGTGAAACTGATAAATGTTTAGATAGATTTGATAAACTTCGTAACTCATCTGGTTCAACAAAAACTTCTGAACTTAGATTGTCAATGCAGAGAACAATGCAATCTAAATGTGCAGTTTTCAGAACAGAAAAAACATTAAAAAAAGGCATGGATGAGATTAGAAAACCTTTTGAAGGAATGACAGATATATCTGTTTCAGATAAATCTTTACTATTTAATACAGATCTTGTTGAAACCCTAGAATTTGATAATCTTATAAGACAGGCAATGACAACAATAGACTCGGCTTATCATAGAAAAGAAAGCAGAGGAGCTCACGCAAGAGAAGACTATAAAAATAGAGATGACAAAAAATATATGACGCATACTTTGGCTTGGCAAAAAGGAAACAATGTTAAAGTTGCCTATAGACCTGTTCATGCAAAAACTTTGACAAATGATGTTCAATACTTTCCACCAAGGGAGAGAGTATATTAATGGTTCAGTTTAGCCTTCCGCAAAACTCAAAAATTTTAAAAGGCAAATATTATCAAGATAAAACTGGATCAAATAATTTAAAAAAAGTTAATATTTATAGGTGGAACCCATCTAGCAATGAAAATCCAAGAATTGATACATTTGAAGTAGATTTAAATGAGTGTGGACCAAAAGTATTAGACATTCTTTTCAAAATTAAAAATCAAATTGATTCTACATTAACTTTTAGAAGATCTTGTGCGCATGGTGTTTGTGGTTCGTGTGCTATGAACGTCGATGGAGTAAATACATTATCCTGCATAAAATCCCACTCTGATATTAAAGGTGAATTAAATATTTATCCATTACCCCACTTGAAAGTAATCAAGGATTTAGTTGGTGATTTAACAACACTTTACAAACAATATGAGTCTGTAGAACCCTGGTTAAAAACAAAAGTTGGAGAAAAAACATCAACAGAGATCAAACAGTCACAAGAAGACAGAGCAAAACTTGATGGATATTATGAGTGTATACTTTGTGCATGTTGTTCAACTTCTTGCCCAAGTTATTGGTGGAATGGAGACAAATATTTGGGCCCTGCAGTTTTATTACAAGCATATCGTTGGATAACTGATAGCAGAGATGAGGAAAGAAAAGAAAGATTAAAAAAAGTTGCAGATGAGCTTAAGCTGTATAGATGTCATACAATTATGAACTGCACTAATTCCTGCCCAAAAGGTTTAAATCCTGCTAAAGCAATTGGATCTATTAAAAAAATGCTTGCATCAGGCTAAAAGCTTAATTAATCATTAATAACAAAATGAATTCAATAGAGCATTTTATTAATGGCAAAATTGTAAAAGGTTTGTCTAAAAGAACAGCAAAGATTTTTAACCCAGCTACCGGTGAGGTAAGTTCTAATGTGAATCTTGCAAGCAGTGCTGATTTAAACAAAGCTGTTGATGCTGCCAAAAAAGCCTTACCTAATTGGTCAGGAAAAACTCCACTATTTAGAGCTAGAGTCCTTTTTAAATTTAAAGAATTGATTGAAAAAAACTATGACGAGCTTACAAAAATTATTGTTTCTGAACACGGAAAAGTCTACGAAGATGCCAAAGGTTCCTTGACTAGAGGATTAGAGGTCGTAGAGTTTGCTTGTGGTATACCACAATTGCTTAAAGGAGAATTTACAGAGAATGTTGGTACAAATGTTGACAGTTGGTCTATGAGACAGCCACTTGGAGTTTGTGCAGGCATTACACCATTTAACTTTCCTGCAATGGTCCCAATGTGGATGTTTCCAATTGCAATAGCTTGTGGAAATACATTTGTTTTAAAACCCTCTGAGAAAGATCCATCCTGCTCTATGAAATTAGCAGAATTATTTTTAGAGGCCGGTCTCCCCCCAGGAGTGTTTAATGTTGTTAATGGAGATAAAGAAGCTGTCGATGCAATTATTAACAACAAAGACATTGCTGCAGTTAGTTTCGTAGGATCGACGCCTATTGCTAAATATATATATGAAAATTGTGCGAAAAATGAAAAAAGAGTCCAAGCCCTAGGCGGAGCAAAAAATCATTGCGTAGTAATGCCAGATTGTGATTTAGACCAAGCAGTAAATGGTTTAATGGGGGCAGCATATGGCTCTGCGGGTGAGAGATGTATGGCACAATCAGTAGCAGTAGCAGTAGGTAAAATTGCTGATCCTCTAGTAAAAAGTTTATCAAAAAAAGTGGAGTCTTTAAAAATTGGTCCAGGATTAGATAAAAAATCAGAAATGGGTCCATTAGTTACCAAAGAACACTTGGAAAAAGTTAAAGGCTATGTGGATGTTGGAATTAAAGAGGGCGCAAAGCTTGTTGTGGACGGAAGAAATTTAAAACTTCAGGGTTACGAAAATGGCTTCTATATGGGAGGATGTCTATTTGATCATGTTAAAAAAGATATGAGAATTTATAAAGAGGAAATATTTGGTCCTGTTCTTTCAGTTGTAAGAGCAAAAGATTACAGTGAAGCATTATCATTAGTTAATGATCATGAATTTGGGAATGGTACAAGTATATTTACAAGAGATGGCGATACAGGTAGATCATTTGCGAGTAATGTAAAAATTGGAATGGTAGGAATAAATATACCAATACCTGTTCCGATGGCATTCCACAGCTTTGGTGGATGGAAAAGATCTTTATTTGGGGACCAAAGTATACATGGACCTGAGGGTGTAAGATTTTATACTAAATTAAAAACAATTACCTCAAGATGGCCATCAGGAATTAAATCAGATCCAGAATTTGTAATGCCTACTATGAAATAAAATGAATAAAAAAATTTCTTTAATTGGAGCTGGTCAAATAGGAGGAACACTCGCACATCTTATCGCACTAAAAGAATTGGGAGATGTAGTTCTTTTTGATGTTGTTGAGGGCATTGCAAAAGGTAAGGCTTTAGACATTGCTCAATCATCAGGAGTAGAAAATTTTAATATAAGTTTAACAGGTACAAATAAATATTCAGATATTAAGAATTCGGATGTAATAATTATTACTGCAGGAGTTCCAAGGAAACCAGGAATGAGCAGAGATGATTTGCTTGGAACCAATCTTAAAATTATTAAGCAAGTTGCCGATGGAATAAAAAAGAATTCCCCCAATGCATTTGTAATATGTATAACTAATCCCTTAGATGTTATAGTAATGGCTCTCCAAAAGTATTCGGGACTTCCTAAAACTAAAGTTGTTGGTATGGCAGGTATATTGGATACATCAAGATTTAAATATTTTTTGTCAAAAGAAATGAATGTTCCGATTAATCAAATCCAATCTTTAGTTTTGGGGGGTCATGGTGATACAATGGTAGCAATGATTAATCATACAAAAATTAATGGAAAATTACTTAGCGAGCTTACTTCCGAGGGCAAAATTAAAAAGGAGAAACTAGACACTATAATTGAAAGAACAAAAACAGGTGGGGCGGAAATTGTAAAACATCTTCAAAAAGGTTCAGCTTTTTACGCACCAGCAGCATCAGGAGTCGAAATGGCTGAAAGTTATTTAAAAGATTTAAAAAAAGAATTGCCTTGTGCTGCATTTTTGAATGGAGAATATGGAGTAAAAAATCTATATGCAGGAGTTCCAACCATAATAGGCAAAAATGGAGTTGAAAAAATTATTGAAATAAATCTTACTGAAGATGAGAAAAAAAATTTTAAAAAATCAATTAATTCTGTGCAGGAATTATTTGATGCAGCAAAAAAAATAGATAAAACTCTTAGTTAATTTGAATTTTTTTAAAAATATAATAAACCAGAATAATTTTTTTGGAATAATCGTTATTTCAATCTTTTCATTGGCTGTTAATCAATACTATGCAAACCAAGGAGTTTTTCCCCACGATAGCTTTTCGCATTTCGAAACAGGCTCAATGATATTAAAAGGATATCACCCTTTTAAAGATTACTGGGTTGTGTCAGGACCATTTATTGATTACTCACAAGCATTTTTATTTCTTTTGTTTGGTGTTAATTGGAAAACCTATGTATTTCATGCATCACTAATAAATATAGTTATTTCAATATTTACATTTTTAACTTTTAGAAATTTGGGACTAAATTTCAAAAAGAGTTTATTTTTTTCTTTATGTTTTAGTATTTTAGCCTATCCATCAAGCGGCACTCCATTTGTTGATCACCATTCATCATTTTTTTCTTTATTGGCAATTTATATGATTTTAATGTGTATTAATACGGAGTCAAAATACTTAACTTTTTTTACTCCTATTTTTTTTATATTAGCCTTTTTTTCCAAACAAGTTCCTGCAATTTATTTAATGGCAAGTACTATTCCAATTTTTGTTTTTTATATTTTTTTTAATAAAAAAACTTATTTGTTACCTCCTTTATTTTATGGAAGTATTTCTTTTATATTAATGAGTTTTTTGTTTGGGCTTTCAGTTGGAATAAACTATTCTGATTTTATCGAACAGTACTTTGTTTATCCCCAGTCAATTGCCTCGAGTAGATTTGAAAATTTAAATGTTTCAATTATTGGCGTAATGGGAAATTTTAAATTCATTTTATTAGGTCTTTTAATTTTAATTATTGTAAGTGCAAAAAAAATAAATAAAAATAGGTTTTTAATTAGCAAGGATACTTATATATCAGCAATAATAATATCTTGTGCTTTAATATTAATTTTTCACCAAATCCTCACAAGAAATCAAATATTTATTTTCTTTTTAATACCTTTAATACTTGGAGTTATTAACATTTTAGTAAATCAAAAATTTTTGAGTTATTTTACTATTATTTTATGTCTTTTATTAACCATCAAATATCATGAGAGGTTTAACGAAGGGAGAAAGTTTCACGAAATGCAAGATGTAAACTTAAGTAAAGCTGTAGATGCTAAATTAATTGATAATAAACTTGACGGTTTAAAATGGATTTCACCTCAATTTAAGGAAGATCCAATGAATGAAATTAAAATTATAAACGAAATCAAAACTTATTTAAAAAAAGATAAAAGAAAAAAAATGGTTCTAGGAAACTACCCGTTTTTATCTGCTATTATAGGTGAAAATTTATACTCTACTACTAGATGGCATGTTCTTGACGGAACTGACTATCCACTTCCTCAAAGCTCATATTTTGAAAGTTATAGGAACCTAACAGAAAAAGTTATAGCAAATAACAACATTAAAGTTATCTATTCAATATTTCCAGTAACACCGGAAAATATTTATTCACTAATTAATAAAACATGTTTAAAAGAAAAAAAAATAAATGAATTTTTTGTTAAATTTGAATTTAAAAAGTGTGAATAGTGATAAAAGAAGTTGTAAAAAAAGTAGATCTAATTGTTGTGGGAAGTGGGCTTTCTGCTTTAAATTTTATTGATACATACTTAGATAGTCATAAAAAAATTCATGTTATCTCCCCAAAAAAGTTAAAAAAAATTAAAAATAAAAAAAAAAGAATTTTACCTGCTCAAATGAAAAGTGAGCAAAATGATGTAGATAAATATTTTTATTATAATAATTTTTTTTTAAACAATAATTGTAAAGTTCTAGGCGTTCTTAACAGCGGAGGCCTCTCAAACTATTGGGGTCTTCAGATGGACAATGAATTTTATAATGACCAAAAAAATATAAATAAAAAATTATTTAATGATATCCAGAAAAACTTTAGAACATTTTTAGTTAAATATGGTTTAATAGGGCAATTTAAAAAAAATAGGAAAATTATTTATAATAATAATTTTAAGATACCAAATTTTCTTCAAAAAATTTTAGACTTAAGAAATAGCGAATTAAAATGTGAAAAGCCGATTTTAGCATTTCTATCCAAGAATCTAAAAATGAATAATTTAAATAATGTGAAAGAAGAAAAATCAAAATTAACTTCAAAAAACTTTTTTAATAAAATTAAAAAAAAAGGTAAAATTATTTCTCACAACTATTATGTAAAAAAAATTTACAAAGATAAAAAAAAAATTAGAATAGTTTGTAATAATTTTGACCAGAAAGAAGTCACCTTTTTGGCAAACAAGGTAGTCTTTGCCTCTGGTACCTTAGCTACAACAAAAATTATTATTGATTTTTTAAAAGTAAATAAAGAAATTAAAGTAAAACACCATCAAAGATTATTAAGTGTTTTTTTAGCTAAAAAATCTTTAAGATATAATTTAGATTTCACTCCTTCAGTTTTACAAATTAAAAGTAAATCAGGAAAATTTTGCGCAGATGTTAGACCGGGAAATGAGTTAATTACTGAGTCTTTAATTGATGCCTACCCTTTTTATAGACCTTTCAAATTTTTCTTTAATTTTATTAAAAGCAGAATGATTTTTTCTAATATTTTATTAGATTCATCACATAGCAATATTTTTATAAAAAAAACAAAAGAAAAATTCGAAATATACAGTAAAAAGACTGATGCTAAAGATTATTTGAGGCAATCTAATAAAAAAATTTTTAAATTTTTGTTTGAAAATAAAATTATATTTCCGATTTTTAAAACTCTTTATCCCGGCCCAGGAGCAGATTATCATTATTTTGGGACGATCCCCTTTAACAATAATGGAAAACTTTCAGTAAATGATAAATGTCAACTGAAAAGCAATAAAAATATTTATATCATTGATGGTTCTGTTTTTAATTTTAAGTCAAACAAATATCCATTAGGATGGGTTATTGCTAATGCAAGGCGAATTGGAAAGTTAATATAAAAGTGAGTTTTTTTAGAATATTCCTATATCTCAAAATTTTTTATTTCTTAATTTCATTTTTTAAAAATAAAAAAAATATTGAAAATGAAATTTGTAAGAAATTTAATAAAATAACAAAAAAAAAATATTCAATTTTAACAAGTCAATTAAGGGTAGGTTTTTATTTAGTTTTAAAATATTTAAAATTAGTAAATCCAGAAAAAAACGAAATAATCATAAGCTCTTATAATTTAGCTGAGATGGTAAATATTTGTGAAAATTTAAAATTAAAGCTTGTATTTTCAAAACTTAACAAAAATCTTTCGCTTTCATCCAATGACTTAATTAAAGATATTAATAAAAAAACACTTTGCGTTGTTACTACTAATATTTTCAACGATCAAAATGATATAATTGATGTAAAAAAGATCTGTAAAAAGAACAATATTCCATTAATTGAGGACAATGCTATTTACTTTGGTAACTATTATAAAACAAAAAAAATTAAGGTTTTTGCAGGAAGTTTTGGTGATTACACTCTTCATAGTTTTAACATAATGAAAAATATTAGCGGGATGTTCGGCGGTATGGTCTCAACTAATAATAAAGATTTTTTAAATTATGCAAAAAATGAAATTAAAAATTTTAAAAGATTTCCCTTTTTAAAATATTTTTTTCAGTGTCAGACATTTTTAATATTAAAAGTTTTATCAAATAATTTTATTTATAAACCAATATTTTTACCTTTAACTAAATGGGCCCATAAAAATAATATTAATTATGTCTTAAAAATTTTATATCCAAGTTTGAAATTTAAGAAAACAATTATACCAAATAATTATTTTACTAAGATTAGCAGATTTTCTTTAAATATGATTTGGTTACAACTTGAGGATATCAAATACTTTAAATCCATACAACAAACCAAAGAAAAAAATAATTTATTTTATTATCGTGAATTAAAAAAAAAGAATATCAAGGGTGTTAAGTTAATAAAATTAAATACCTCTACTTTTCAAAACTTTAACGATTTTCCAATAATTGTGGAAAGAAAAAATGAATTATTAAAATACTTATTAAGCAATGGAGTAGAAACGAAATTTATACAATATGTAGATTGTCAAAAAATTTTTAATAATATTAAAAGAAGTAATAAAAATTTTTATGAGAATAAAATCTTATGTTTACCCAATCATATAAAGATTAAAGAAAATTATATAAACTTCATTGTTTATTTAATTTCAGACTTTTATAAGAAAAAGATCAAATCTTTTTAATTAATATTTGCATTAATTTTGGAATTCTCAATATAATTCCTACTTGTTTAAAACCTAATTTTTTTTGGTAAAATTTTTTAGATCTTAAATTTTCAATTTCGCATGAAATATAATTTGAATCTTTCCTAAAATCTTTTATTATAAATTTCATCAACTTTTCACCTATACCTTTTGATTGATGTTTTTTGTGTATAGCTATCATATTTAAATTTATTGAGTTTGAAATTTTTTCTTTTTCAAATTTACCTAAAAAAATATTATCCAATTTCATATAAGACATTGATGCATTTAAGAGTGTAACTATTTTGAGTCTAAAAATTAAATCGAACAAAAAGTTTAAAATGTATTGATTAAAAACTTGTTTTAAATACTTATTTCTAAGGGCAACTATTGCGTATCCTACTATACGTTTTTTGTATGTTGCTACAAATAATTCTAATTTTTTTGATTCTATTGTTTTTTCTAAAAATAAAACAATATTTCTTTTTGAAAGGGATGAAATTATTGATGATTTATTTTCAGATTGAATTATTGAAGTTATTTCAAATAGCTTTTTTTTATTAATTTTTTTTTTAATTTTGGTTATTTGCATTTTTTTAAATCCAAAACTTTTATGTCTACTATGTTATTATGCATAGCCAATAAAAAAATTATTTTATTCAACTCAATTTGGTTTAATTTTTAATTCAGATGAAATTTTATCTAAAAAGTTCCTCAAAAGTATAGCATCCTGCTCTTCAAAATATTTATCTTTATTTATTGCATTTTTCATTTCTTCTCTTACCTTATCTTTTATATATTCAATATTTTCTTTAGACGAGATATTATTAATCTTAGATTCTAAGTCCCTTACTTTTGCGCCAATAGTAAGTTGATAAAAAATAAATACTAAAACAAAAGTTATTAAAGATTTATAAAAAAATATTTTCATTTTTACTTTCTTTTATATATTTCATATATAACAAGGTCATCTATCATAAAACTATAAATCTGTTTAAAATCTTTTGGAATATCATATTTTTTATCTTTGGTTTTATCAACTTCAGAAATATTATTGGTATATATATATTTTGCGTCGCTGTAATTCTGACCGACAAAATTGATAAGTTCTCGTTTCTCTTTTTCTAAACCATCTATATTTCTATACAAAGGAGACCAAGATGCAGTTCCAATTTTAATTTTTTTATCACTATCTTCATTATTAACAATCCAGTTCAAAGCATCTTTACCTGATATAGAGCTATGATCAATTTCAAAATTATTTTTGTATTTTGAAGACAGCAATGAATTAAAGTAAAGACCTTGAAAAGGGTGGTAGGAATTAATTTTATAAAGATTTAAAAAAATAAATGAAATTAATAAAAATTTAAAACCAAAAATCTTTTTTTTGTCTTTAAATTTAGTAAATAAATAATGAATAAAAAATGTTGAAATATATATTACAAAGATATGTAAAAAAAATACGTACCTCCAAGAATTAATTAAAGTAATGTTAAATGAAATTAATATTAATAATATTAAATAAAAATTAATTAAAATAAAAAGATCTTTCTGTTCACTTACGCTTCTCCATAAATCAAATTTATTGTATTTAAGATTTTCAAAAGTAATTAGTCTTTTAAATAGTCTAGAAAATAATAAAATTGAACCAGAAATAAATAATATCGAATTAATGATCGGAGAAGAAATAATCATCCACGTTGGTAAATATTCATAAGGCATATAACTTGCATCAATAAACTTACCATTAAAAAAAATTTTAATATCAGGAGTTAAAGAGGATAAATTAGAAAAAATGTTTAATAAATTTTGTACAGGATTTCCCCACAAATATGGCCAAAATAGAAACAAAAATAAAAAAGTCATTCCGAAGTAAAATAGATATTTTGAAATGAAAGTAATTTCTTTTTTATCGGAAATAATAGCGAATATGTAAAAAATTAAAAATGAAAAGGGTAAAAAAATCCCTATTACCCTAGTCTGTATGCACGCTGCAGTAAAAAATGAAAATAAAATTAAATTATATACACCTTTCTTCTTTAAAAACTGAAAGCAATAAAAGATTGCAATACACAAAAAACTAAGAAAAATAATATCCTTGGAATTATAAAAACTTTCTCCATATATCCTTGGAGACGACAGAAAAAATAATGTACCAATCAAACTAATAAAACTGTTAAATCTATTTATTAAAATCTTATAAAAAAAAATTGATCCAACAAAAAAATAAAGAAAATTTAAAAGATGTCTTAAATTATATATATCTTTTGTATCCTCTAACTTTAATAAAACTTCCAATAAGGCTGCAGGTAGATCAAAAAGAATACCATAAATTTTAAACTTACTAACATCAGCAAGAGTAAAATCTTCTATATCAATTAGTTTTTGTGATACTAAATTTTTTAAATCATTTAAATTGGTGTAACTCAATAAATAATCTAGCCAAAAAAAGCCATTTGATCTTTGAAATTTTTCATCTACAGAAATCCCATAGTCTTGATAAGTATTTATTCCGACAAGAAATAATCCTGAAAAAATAATTAATATAATAACTTTACTCGAATTTTGTTTTAAAAGACTCATCGCACAAGTTTAAATTTTAATATGATTAATTTATATATTAGTAAAGATTAAGACAATTTTAAGAATCGAATTTTTTATTAATTTATTGCTGTATTTATGAACCTTTTTATATATATATAGATTATTCAAATGAATATACACGAACATCAAGCCAAAGAAATTTTAAAAGAATTTGGAGCTCCAGTCTCAAATGGCACTGTAATATTCTCAACCGATAATATTAAAGAAAAAATTTCTAAGTTAAAAAGTGAAAAATTTGTTTTAAAAGCCCAAATTCATGCAGGCGGAAGAGGTAAGGCTGGTGGAGTTAAGCTGGTAAAAAGCATTTCCGAATTAGAGCTTGAGGCAAAAAAAATGATGGGAAAAAAACTTATTACTCATCAAACAGGTCCAGAGGGAAAAATAGTTAAAAGACTTTATATAGAGGAAGCCTCGGATATTTCTAAAGAATTTTATCTTTCTTGTCTTGTAGATAGAGAGACCTCAAAAATCGCATTTATTAGCAGCACTGAAGGAGGAGTGGATATAGAAAAAGTGGCAGCAGAAACTCCGAAAAAGATTAAAACAAAAAAAATAGAATTTAATGAGAAGGGTCCAAACGAAAAAGAAATTGAAGAAATAATCTCGGTATTTGAATTTGACGAATTACAAAAAAAAGAGGCCAAAGCACTTATAATTTCTTTGTATAAAATAATTCTAGAGAGAGATGCAAGTTTAATTGAGATCAATCCTTTAATTATTACTAAAGAAAAAAAAATTATTTGCTTGGATGCAAAGATGAATTTTGATGATAATGCAATATTTAGAAGACCTGAAATTTTAAAATTGAGAGATTTAAATGAAGAAGATCCAGTAGAAATCGAAGCCAGTAAACATGATTTAGCATACATAAAGTTAAATGGAAATATTGGATGCATGGTAAATGGAGCAGGTTTAGCAATGGCAACTATGGATATAATTAAACTATATGGCAAAGAGCCTGCAAATTTTCTAGATGTTGGAGGAGGAGCAACAAAAGAACAAGTATCTGCAGCATTTAAATTAATCTTATCAGATAAAAAAGTAAAAGGAATATTGATTAATATTTTTGGTGGAATTATGCGTTGCGATATTCTTGCCCAAGGTGTTATAGAGGCTGCTCGAGAAATTAATATAAATATACCTTTAGTCGTTAGACTAGCAGGTACCAATTTTGAAGAAGGTAAGAAAATTTTAGATGACTCAGGACTCAAAATTTTGTCAGCATCTAATTTAAATGATGCGGCAAAAAAAATTGTAAGTGCAATAAAATAATGTCAATCTTAGTAAATAAAAATACCAAAGTTATATGCCAAGGATTTACTGGAACACATGGAACTTTTCACTCTGAAAAGGCGATAGAATATGGAACTCAACTAGTTGGCGGAGTAACTCCAAAAAAAGGAGGTCAAAAACATTTAGGTTTGCCAGTTTTTAATACCGTTATTGATGCAAAAGAAAAGACAGGAGCAAATGCTTCAATGATATATGTGCCCCCAAAATTTGCAGCAGATGCAATCTTAGAAGGAATTAACGCAAATTTAGATCTTATTGTTTGCATAACAGAGGGAATTCCTGTGTTAGATATGTTAAAGGTTAAACAACAAATAGTTAAAGGAAAAACCAGGCTAATAGGACCAAATTGTCCCGGCATAATAACTCCAGATGAATGCAAGATAGGGATAATGCCTGGCAACATACACAAAAAGGGTACTGTTGGAATTGTGTCAAGATCAGGTACGCTCACATACGAGGCAGTTGCTCAAACCTCTCAGAGCGGTCTTGGACAATCAACATGTATCGGTATTGGAGGTGATCCTATCAATGGAACAAATTTTATTGATTGTCTAGATATGTTTTTAAAAGATGAAAATACACACTCTATAGTTATGATCGGTGAAATCGGAGGTTTAGCTGAGGAAGAAGCGGCTGAATTTTTAAAAAGATCTAAAATAAAAAAACCCATAGTGGGTTTTGTTGCTGGGCTTACCGCACCTCCAGGTAGGAGGATGGGACATGCTGGCGCAATTATATCTGGGGGCAAAGGCGGAGCTGAAGAAAAAATAGAAATGATGAAATCTGCAGGAATTACAATATCAAAATCACCCGCAGATATTGGAAAAACACTCTTAAATAAACTTAAAAGTTAAAAAATCAATTTTTATGTTATTATAGTTAAAAAAATAATGTCTACTAATAAGAATAATAATATTTTCGAAAAAACCTCATTTTTAGGTAACAACAGCTCTGAATTTGTTGAAACATTATATGCAGAATATCTTAAAAATCCTGAAAAGCTTTCTGAAGAATGGAGGAAATTTTTTGAGGGCCTTAATGACGATAAAGAAAAAATTTTAAAAAATGCAAACGGGCCAAGTTGGTCTCCCAAGAAAAAAATTAAAGTTAATAATTACGAAAATCTTAAAAATGTTAATAAACAAAATGGAAATCAAGATGTTAAATCAGACAATCAAGATATATTATATGCAGCAAAAGATTCTATAAGAGCCAACATGCTTCTAAGGGCATATAGAATAAGAGGTCATTTAATTTCAAATTTAGATCCATTGAACCTTCAAAAAAGTGATGAACATCCTGAATTAAAACAGGAGACTTATGGCTTTTCAGGAAAAGACTTAAATAAAAAAATATTTTTAGACGGAGTAATGGGTTTGCAGACAGCAACTCTACAAGAGGTTATTGAAACAGCAAAAAAAACTTATTGTCAAAAAATTGGATATGAATATATGCATATGAGTGATCCAGACGAAAAAAATTGGATTAGAGATAGAATAGAGGGCAAAGAGAAAGGTATCAATTTTACAGAAAATGGTAAAAAAGCTATTCTCAACAAATTAGTGGAAGCCGAAGGTTTTGAAAAATTCCTTCATGTTAAATTTGTTGGAACAAAGAGATTTGGTTTGGACGGTGGCGAGTCGTTAATTCCAGCTTTAGAGCAAATTATTAAAAGAGGGGGACACCTAGGTGTTAAAGAGGTCAAAATTGGTATGTCCCACCGAGGTAGGCTTAACGTTTTAGGAAATATGATGCAGAAGCCATTTAAGGCAATTTTCAAAGAATTTTTTGGTGAACGTATTAATTCAAAAAAAGATTTTGAAGGAGATGTGAAATACCATTTAGGAGCATCTGCCAATAGGGAGTTCGATGGCAATTTAGTTCACATTAGTTTGACAGATAATCCTTCACATTTAGAGGCCGTTAACCCAGTTGTTTTAGGTCAGGTTAGAGCTAAACAATTTTTTCATAAAGATAAAAATAGAAAAAAAGTTGTTCCAGTATTAATTCATGGTGACGCAGCTTTTGCTGGACAAGGCGTAGTTGCTGAGTGTTTTGCAATGTCTGGTTTACCAGGTCATAATATTGGAGGCACCATTCATATTATTGTAAATAATCAAATCGGTTTTACAACAGCGCCAAGATTTGCGAGATCTTCCCCATATCCTTCTGATTTAGCTAAAATGGTTCAGGCACCGATTTTTCATGTAAACGCTGACGACCCAGAAGCAGTAGTTCACTGCGCTAAAATTGCAACTGAATTTAGACAAAAATTTAATAGGGATGTTGTGATTGACATGGTTTGTTATAGAAGGTTTGGACATAACGAGGGGGATGAACCATCTTTTACCCAACCATTAATGTATAAGAAAATCAAGTCACATCCTACAACTCTTAAAATTTATGGTAAAAAACTTTTAAAAGATGGTTTGATTTCAGAGACATACATTGACTCAAAAATTAAAGAGTTCAGGAATTTTTTAGATAGAGAGTTTTCAGGCGCCAAAGATTACAAAATCAAAATGAAATGGTTTGATGGGGTTTGGTCAAGATTTAAACCTGAAATAGGACAAGACAGAAGAGGAGTTACAGGCGTTGAAAAAAAGGAATTAATATCTATAGGAAAAAAAATTACTCATATACCCAAAGAGTTTAGTGTTCACAAAACCTTGGCTAAAATATTTGATCTTAAAAGGAAAATGTTCACTGAAAATAAACCAATTGATTGGTCAACAGCTGAGACATTAGCTTTTGGTACCCTTTTAGAAGAGGGATTTTCTGTCAGATTATCAGGACAGGACTCTGGCAGAGGAACTTTTAGTCAAAGACATTCAGTTTTAAGGAACCAAGATAATCACGATAGATACATTCCATTACATAATTTATCAAAAAAACAAAAAAATTTTGAAGTAATAGACAGCCTTTTATCTGAATTAGGAGTTCTTGGATTTGAATTTGGTTACTCTCTTTCAGAGCCTGAAACATTAGTTTTATGGGAGGCACAATTTGGTGATTTTGCAAATGGTGCTCAAGTTGTAATTGATCAATTTATAGCTTCTGGAGAATCTAAATGGTCAAGAGCAAGCGGTCTAGTAATGCTATTGCCTCATGGTTATGAAGGACAGGGACCCGAACATTCTTCCGCAAGATTGGAAAGATTTTTACAACTTTGTTCTCAGGACAATTTACAAGTAGTAAATTGTACAACTCCAGCAAATTACTTTCATGTTCTAAGAAGGCAGATGCATAGAGGTTTTAGAAAACCTTTGATAGTGTTGACTCCAAAATCCTTATTGAGGCATAAAAGATGTATTTCAAATCTTGAAGACTTTACGAAAAAAAATTCTTTTCATAGAATTTTAGAAGATCACGCTTATTTAAATGGTAGTAACTTAATTGAATTAAAAAAAGACAAAAAAATAAAAAAAGTAGTAATGTGCTCTGGAAAAATTTACTTTGATCTTATTGAGGCACGTGAAAAAAACAAGGAAGATAAAACTGTTTTTATAAGAATTGAACAATTATACCCTTTTCCAGTCAAACAGCTTGGAAAACAACTGAAAAGATATGAAAACGCAGAATTTTTCTGGTGCCAAGAAGAGCCTATGAATATGGGAGCATGGAATACAGCGCGACATTATATTGATAGAACTTTGGAAATCATTCGAGTAAAAGGCGAAAAGGTTAAATATGTAGGCCGAAATGCAGCTGCATCACCAGCCACAGGTAACCTTAATAAACATCTTGCAGAACAAAAAGAAATATTAGAAAAGGTAACAAGTAATTAAATGGCAGAAAAAATATTAGTACCGGCATTAGGGGAATCAGTAACAGAAGCAACAGTCTCTAAATGGCTAAAAACTGTTGGTCAGGAGGTGAACTCGGACGAGCCCCTTGTTGAACTTGAAACAGATAAAGTTAATGTTGAAGTTCCCTCACCTAAAACAGGTATATTAGAGAAAATTGATGTGCAAGAGGGCAACACCGTTCAGGTAGGTGCATTATTAGGCAGTGTAAGTGAGAATAATCCAAAAAAAATATCAGAACACAAAGAAAAAAAATATACTCCACCACCAAAAAAAGAAAAACCCATTTCACTTTTTGAGGAAAAAAAAGAGTTTGTTGAAAATAAAAATTATGAAACAAAAAAAACTAACGGAAATGAAAAATCCTCTAGCAATGGCTCTCAGCCTTTAATTTTACAAGAAGTTTACGAAGAGCCAGCACTTGTTTTAAAAGAAGAAAAAAAAGTAAAAATAAAAAAAGACCCAAGAGCTGTTTCCCCATCTGCTAGAAAAATTGCGCAAGAAAAAAATATTGATTTAAGTCAAATAGAAGGAACGGGAAAACACGGAACTATTTTAAAAGGTGATCTACTTGACCTTATGGGTGTTAAACCGCAACCAGATTTGAAAAGACAAACTAACGGTCCTGAAGAAAGAATTAAAATGACAAGATTAAGGTTAACTATAGCTAAAAGACTCAAAGAAGCACAAAATAATGCAGCGATGCTTACAACATTTAATGAAGTAAACATGAAAAATATAATCGATATAAGAAAAGATTATCAACAAGAATTTCAAAAAAAATATTCTGTAAAATTAGGCTTCATGTCATTTTTTGTTAAAGCTTGTATAGTTGCTCTTAAAAATTATCCTGCAATTAATGCTGAGATACAAAATGAAGAAATTGTTTTTAAAAACTATTATAATATCAGTTTTGCGGTAGGTACTGATAAAGGTCTTGTAGTGCCAGTTTTAAGAGACTCTGATGTTATGTCTTTTTCAGATATTGAAAAAAATATTTTATCTTTGAGTGAAAAAGCAAAAAACGGACAGATAACAATTAATGATCTACAAGGTGGGACATTTACAATAACAAATGGAGGCATATATGGCTCAATGCTTTCCACTCCAATACTCAATCCTCCACAGTCAGGTGTTTTAGGGATGCATAATATTATTGAACGTCCTGTTGCAGTAAATGGTTCAGTCATAATTCAACCAATGATGTATTTAGCTCTCTCTTATGACCATAGGATCATAGACGGTAAAGAAGCAGTATCATTTTTAAAAAATGTAAAAGAGTCTTTAGAGGAACCAAGAAGGCTTTTTCTAAACGTTTAAATTCATGCAAGAAAATTTTGATCTTTTAGTTATAGGTGGTGGACCTGGTGGCTATGTTTGTGCCATTAGAGCTGCACAATTAGGTCTTAAAACAGGATGTATAGAGTCAAGAGGAACTCTTGGCGGAACTTGCTTAAATATTGGCTGTATACCTTCGAAAAGTCTTCTGAATTCATCAGAAATGTATTCAAAAGCAAAAAATAATTTTAGCAACATAGGAATAGAAACAGATAATATTAAATTAAACTTAAAAAAAATGATGGCTAATAAAAGTAAATCTGTTCAAGTTTTAACAAAAGGCGTAGAGTTTTTGTTTAAAAAAAATAAAGTTTCTTATATTAAAGGTAAAGGAGTTCTTTTTTCAAAAAATGACGTTGTAGTTTATAACGAGGGAAAAAAGACTTCCTATAAAGCAAAAAATATTGTAATTGCAACAGGTTCTTGCTCAGTTTCATTACCCGGCATTAATATAGATGAAAAAAATATAATTTCATCTACAGGTGCACTTTCCCTTGAACAGGTACCTGAAAAATTAATTGTAATTGGTGGCGGATATATAGGACTAGAAATGGGCTCTGTATGGGCCAGATTAGGCTCCGAAGTTACAGTTATTGAATTTCTGGACCATATAATACCAGGAATGGACAGGGAGATATCAAAAGAGTTTCAAAAAATTTTAACAAAACAAGGAATAAAATTTAAATTAGATCATAAAGTTACTAATGTAAAAGCTTTAGGTAATAAATTAAAAGTCAATTTTACTAACAATACTAACAAAAAAGAAGAGAACATAGATTGTGACAAGGTTTTGGTTTCTATAGGGAGAAAGCCCTACACAGAAGGTTTAAATTTATCAAAGATTGGTGTTCAGAGAGATAAAAAAGGAAGAATAGAGGTTAATAAAAAATTTCAAACCTCTATTAATAATATCTATGCGATAGGAGACGTTATTAAAGGTCCAATGTTGGCGCATAAGTCAGAAGAAGAAGGAATTGCAGTTGCAGAAATATTGGCAGGCCAATCAGGTCATGTAAATTATGATGTAATACCTGGAGTTATATATACATCGCCCGAGGTAGCTACAGTTGGCAAAACAGAGGAAGAGTTAAAGAAATTAAATGTTAGTTATAAAATAGGAAAATTCCCTTTTCTTGCAAATTCGAGAGCAAAAGTAAATAATGAATCAGAGGGATTTGTAAAAATTCTTGCAGATTCAAAAACTGATAAAGTTTTAGGAGTGCATATAATAGGTCCTCATTGTGGAGATATGATTGCTGAAATGGGTTTAGCGATGGAGTTTGGAGCAAGTTCTGAGGATATAGCGCGCACTTGTCATGCCCATCCAACGCATACTGAAGCAATTAAGGAAGCTGCGTTAGCAGTTGACAAAAGACCTATTCATTTTTAGAAAAAATAATTTTTAAATGAAAGTACCAGTTCTTATCCCAAGAATCTTTGATTATCCTCATACATATCTATCAGGAAAATATGGAAAATTAAAACCTGGTTCTATTGTTACAGTTCCTTTTGGAAAAGAGGAAGAAATAGGTGTTATTTGGGACAAACAAGAAAAAACAGATAGAAAATTTAAAATTAAAACTATTTTAGAAAAAAAGTCAGTATCTTTTAATCAAAATATAATAAAGTTTGTAAATTGGTTTTCACTTTATAATCTTGTGCCGAAAGGAATGGTTTTAAAAATGTTTTTAGGAGATAAATCATTCTACTCAGATAAAATTATTTCTTATGAAGATATTTTAAGTAAAAATAAAATAAAATTTAATTTAAACAAGGAACAAATAAAATGTCTTAAAGATATTGAAAGTTTTGGTGATAAATTTAATGTAACTTTACTACAAGGTATTACTGGATCTGGAAAAACAATTGTTTATTTTGAAAAAATAAAAAAAAAAATAAAAGAAAAAAAACAAATACTCGTTCTGTTACCTGAGATTTTTTTAACGAGTCAATTCAACCTAAGGTTTGAAAACTATTTTGGATTTAAACCTGCTATATGGCATTCAAAAATTACAAAAAAAAATAGAAAAATAATGTGGCAAAATATCATGAACGGGAAAATAAAAATAGTTGTAGGTGCAAGATCATCATTGTTTTTACCTTTTAGAAATCTTGGACTAATAGTTGTTGATGAAGAACACGACTCTTCCTATAAGCAAGACGAAGGAATAAGATATAATGCAAGAGATATGGCAATCTATAGAGCTTCAATTGAAAATATACCAATTTTACTATCTACATCTGTTCCATCTCTAGAAACCTATAAGAATGTTAAAAATAAAAAATATAACTTTACTAAGTTAGAGAAAAGGTACAAAGACTTTTCTCTTCCAAACACAGAAATAGTTAAATTAAGTACAAATAAAAAAAATAAAAATATTTGGATAGACTCAAAAACTTTAAATCTTGTAGAAAAATATCTTGAAAAAAAAGACCAAGTTCTTTTTTTTCTTAACAGACGTGGTTATGCCCCTTTTATGATTTGTAAAAATTGTGGAAAAAAACTTTCTTGCCCAAATTGTTCGATCTTTTTAACATTCCACAAACATATTAATAAAGCAATGTGCCATCATTGTGGTTTCAAATCAAATATAAAACAAAAATGCGAAAAACAAAATTTAAAATGCGAATTTCAAATGTACGGACCAGGTGTAGAAAAAATTTTTTTAGAATTAAAAAAAATTTTTCCTAATAAAATAATAAAAATTCTTTCAAGTGATTTTCTTAATAAAAAAAAGGAAACAT
>CACIJX010000003.1 GCA_902587085.1 uncultured Pelagibacteraceae bacterium | reverse complement strand
TATTAGTTAATATCGAAATTATCTTCATTTCTTTAATTAAATCTAAATAAGTTACAGGAAGGTTTCCAACAGAAATTATTATTGAATTATTGATGTTACTACTAACTTTTTGTGAGAAAAATAAAGTTAATACTAGTAAACCTAAAAATATTTTTATCTTATTTTTAAACATTATTTTACTTTTGGAGTAAATACGTCTCCAAGAGGTATTAATGAGATTTGGAACATCAATGAGTCCGCATGGTCAATATCCCTATCTTGATAGAATTTTCTTCTAAAAACAACTCCTGCTCTTAGACAATCATTAAGATAGTCATAAGACATACTATAAAATTCTGTTGATTCCGTTTCAAGATTTTTTCTAAAATCAAAATTCAAATTATTTGACTCATTAATAGATATTTTTAAATCAGATTTAACATAATGGGTTGTTCCTATATGATTATTCTCCTCAAGATATTTTAAATTAAAATTTGTGTTTCCCATTATAAGATTTGCAGACAAATCATTATAATTTATACCGTCAAAATTATTATCAAATGAGTATTCACTTGTTATATTTAAATTTTCACTAATTTTTAAAAAACCCCTTCCTACTACGTCAGATGTTTTATCATTAAGAGAGCTTCTTATTGGTACATCGGTGTTTTTTTCAACATTATATATCTGACCAATTGATACAGAATAATTTTTTTCACCAGGGATTTTTTCTTTAAAATCATTATTAGAAAATTCAATACCTAAAGCTAAATTTGTTCCTTTTTCGATCACATCGCCTTGAGTGTTCTTATTTAGTGAAAAAAGATTTGAATATGAAAGTTTAAGATCATCATCCTGAATATTTCTCATGTGCCCAGGAGCAAATCTAAAAGACATTTTTGGTGTTAGTAAATTTATTTTGTTTTTGCTATTATTTTGCTTACTAAGTGGCAAACTTAAATTATAAGCAGCAGCAGCAGAAGCTTCGGAATTTAAACCTTTTGTTTTATACCTTTCCGCATCTGCTTCATAATTTACTACTTTTAATAGCCCTTCAAATTCACTTTGAAACCCTTTGAAATTTAAAAAAGGTTTTGATTTCCAATTAAAATCATTTATCCACATTTTAGTTGTATCGTTTACATTAACGTTTTTTACAAAGGCGTTACTAAAAATATTAATTCTACCAAGTTCTTCATCAGAGAAAATGTCACGATCAAAAGAAACATTTGGAAGCAAATATTCATATTTCGATCTATCGGTTTTTTTTAGATCTTCATATAGATTCGCAGATAAACCAAAAAAAGTTTTTTCATCTTGAAATTCGTAATTTAAATTTGTTGTTAAAATACTTTCCTCATAATCTACTAATTCAGTATTAATCTCATGAACCTCAAGATATGTTGGATTTGAAACTCTCTCAATATTAATTTCAAGATCATTAAAATATTCACCAGGTTCAGCAAAATTTTTAAAATATTTTGCAAATAAATGCGTTCTTGAACCTGGAAGTTTTTTATCTGAATTTTTTTTATAACCTTTTGTGTAACTTGTATCTACTATTAATGATCCATCATCATATGCCTGTCTATATTCATTCATAATTAAAATACTTTCATTAGCATATAACTTAGGCGTTATTGTCATATCTCTGTCTTTTGTCATTGCCCAAAAATAAGGAATAGTCGTTCCTGATCCAACCATAGAATTATTTGTAAATCGTGGTATCAAAAAACCCGATTGTCTTTTAACAGAAGGATCTGGATGAAAAAACTTAGGGAAATAAAATACAGGAAAGTCATAAATCTTCATCACCGCGTTCGTATAATAAATGGTTTTTTTTGCATTATTGTGTTCAATTTTCTTTGCTCTTATGGCCCAAGGAGGGCATTTTTTTCCTTCTCTTTTTTTACAAGAAGTGAATACTCCTTTTTCAAAAACGGATATTCCATTACTAATAACCCCACTATTGGCATAAAATCTTGGTTCATTTCTGATATCATCTTTTTGATCTTTATTATTTAAAAATGATTTAATATCACTACCAACAATTTTTTTATTTTTTTCATCAATATAAATTTCTGAAAATAAGTAATTATTAGATCTTTTGTCTTTTACCTCAATTTCTCCTTTAGAAAAAAACATTTTCTTCTCAGTTAGATAATTGAACATTTCAACCTGAATAATATTCTCATCAACATCAGTTATATTGGTTGAACTTTGTGAATATATAATTTTTTTAAAATCATCATAAATTATATCTTCTCCAATGATTTCATAATTTTCTGATGTGAGTACTCTTGTTGGTCCTATAGTTTTAACAATTCCCTTAAGCTTATTATATTCAGCTTTTTCTGCATAAATTATATTTTTCATTTTATCATAAATTTCCACATCGCCCTCAGCGTGAACAATTTTGCTCTCTTTTTCCAATTCAACATTTAAAGCTTTTATGAAAACCTCTTCTGCCAGGGATTTCTCTAATGAAAAAATCAAAAAAAATACTAAAATATATTTCAAAATATTATTTCTCATTAATTTGCATTACTCCTACTGAACAAAATAAACTTAATGTTATAACTGGAACCCAAACAGAAAGATTTAAAGGTATTCTTTCGGTTGCTCCTAAAGCTGTTGAGAAATTTTTTAAATAAAATATGATCACACACACTACAATAGCCAAAAGTATATAATATACGTTCTGTTTCCTATCATTTGAACTTAGGGTAAATATGCCTGACAGGCACACCATTAAAACAAGAAAAAATGGCAGGGATAAATAAAAATGCTTTTTTTCCTCAAGTAGCTTTGGGTTGTAACCTTTTTTTATTAGCTTTTCCATATTAGTAATTAAATTTAAAAAAGATATAGTATCTAAGTTTGAATATATTGAGTGTAATTTATCTTTATTAAAAGTAGATTCAAATTCTAGTGTCATAAAATCTTTTTTTACCTTTTCTCCACTTGATTTTATTTCATAACCATCCCTTATCATCCAAGGATTATTCGATATATCAGCTTCAGATGCCTCGATTCTTTTAAATAATAAATATTCATCATCAAATACATATATCGACAAATTTATTAATTTATCACCCTCAAATTTTTGAGACTTAATAATATTTGTATATCCATTTGTTTTTTCTCTTATCCAAATACCGTTATTATTTATAGAGGCTAGATGAGACTTATCAAGATCATATGTACCCTTAATATCTTCATAATACTTTACAATAATTGAAGTTATGGGATTAAAGGCAAATAAAGTAATTACGGAAATAAATATTGCAGAAATAGAAAATAAAAAAAGAAATTTAGAGTTTGAAAATCCAAAAGTTTTTAAAGCCAAAATATCTCTATTATTTTTTAGTTTAATAAAAACCCACATCGAGGATAAAAATATAATAAAAGGTAATAAATTTATAATTATGCTCGGAATAATCATTAAGGATAATGTAAATGGCAACATAATCCCAACATCATAATTTTTAAAATAATTTATTTCTTCAAATAGATTCATTATCAAACCTAAACAACAAAAAATTAAAACTATATTTAAAAAAGATTTTAAAAACTCGTTTATTAAATATTTATTTAATACAAAACTATTCATATTTATTTTCTCGCATTTTCATAATTAAAATTTTTAGACAGCATGAAGTAAAGAATTGGAACTGTTAGTGTTGGTAAAAGATAATATACGTATGAATATGAAAATGCTTTTCCAGAATATCTTACTAAGATTTCAGCTAGAATTAAAATTATAAAAGCAAGACCGAAGTAAAGGTACTTGTATAAACCTTTTCTTCTACTTTCGTTTCTTGAAATTAAAAGAAACGAACATAACAAGCTCACACACGGAATATATAAAGGCATGCCGAATCTTCTGTTAATTTCTGCTAGCGCATCAATCTTCGATTTCTTTTTTGGACAATTTAGAATTTTTGTATCAATCTCTTTTGTACCCAGACATTTGATTAGTAGGTATGAAGATGTCTCTTGAATTTTAGGTTGAGTTATTGATTTTGTTTTCATACCTTCTAACAAAAGTTTTGTGTTTTTAAAATTAATTGATTGTATTTCTTTCTTTAAATTTTGACTTTGAATTGTTCCTTCTTCTAAATAAAGATAATTTTTATTTCCCTCAATAACTTTTCCTCTTTTAGCAAAAATTGTAATATTACTTGCATCATTTGTTTTATCTAATCCTTTTAAAATTTGATTATCATCTCTGATAAAAAGATTTTTCATTATATCGTTTTCGTTTTTTTCTTCGAAATAAACAGTTAATCCTTCAACTGTATCATTAAATTGATTTGATTTAAGCATACTCGAAATAAAATCTAAACTTGAGGATCCAATGAGAGATCTAGAATAGTTCAAAACTTTTGGATTAACAATTGCACCAAATAATAATTGTAAAACTGTAACTAATATCGAAACTTTAAAGAAAAAATTAACCACCTTCATTTTATTTAATCCTGCTGTCCAAAGAATGGTAAATTCACTATCATCCTCAAATTTTAATATTGCTAAAAATAAAGCTAATAAAAATGATAGAGGTATAAATTTGGTGATAATTTTTGAAACATTTAGAAATGAATAATTTAAGTAAACGGATAGGGCGTGCCCGTCATCTACAATTAAGTCTAGGTAATTTACAGCCTGAACAGTCCAAACTATTATAGTAAATGTGAATAATACTAGTAAAAAATACTTACTCAGCTCTTTAAAAAAATGTGTGTAAATTTTATCCCTAAACATTAATCCCTTTTTTGTATATAATTAAAGCAACTTGTTTGAAATTTCAATCTTAGGTTGACCAAATGATAAATTTTATAAAAAAACTTATCAATAAATGTGAGAATTTGGGTTTTTTTATACCTGGAGATGAGATTTATTAAATCTTTTTAAAAAAATTATGTCTATTAAATTAAATTATTCAAAAAAAATAAGCAGCAAACCAACATCAAACATAGTCTTATTTTGTGATGAAAAATATAGCATCAATGGATTAAAAAAATATCTTTCTAATAATGAGTTTTCTTACATAAACGATTTATTGAAAAAATTTGACTTGAAAAAGAATTTATTTGTTTTTGAAGTTAACTCTAAAAAAAAGATAGTATTGGTATCAATTAAAAATAATTTAAAAACTTCAGATGTTGAAAATTTGGGAGCAGAATTTTACCAAGCGGTTAATTACGGGAAGAATAGTGAATACCTTATAATTTCTGATAGTGTAATCGTTAAACATGATGATTTTTTAGGTCATTTTCTTCATGGTTTAAAACTAAAATCATATGAATTTAAAAAATATAAAACAAAAAAAGATACTCGACTTATTTTAATAAATATAGTTGGTAATAAAAATAAACCCTCAGCTCAAGGTCAATTAAAATTTAAGGCCTTGGAGGAGGGAACTTTTTATGCAAGAGATTTAGTTTCTGAACCAGGCAATGTTTTGCATCCTGACGAATACGCAAAAAGATTAAACTCTCTTAAAAAAGATGGATTAAAAGTAAATATTTATGATGAAAAGAAATTAAAAAAACTTGGTATGTATGCTTTACTTGGTGTAGGTCAGGGAAGTATCAGAGGATCATACCTTGTAACAATGGAATGGAATGGAGCAAAAAACAATTCTAATCCATTAGCATTTGTTGGGAAAGGAGTCTGTTTTGACACTGGAGGTTATTCATTAAAACCAGCAAAATTTATGGAAGACATGACATATGATATGGCAGGATCAGCAACTGTGGTAGGTTTAATGAAAAATTTTGCATTGAGAAAAGCAAAAATCAATGCTGTAGGTGTCGTTGGACTTGTAGAAAATATGGTTAGTGGAAACGCTCAAAGACCCGGTGATATTGTTAAATCTTATAGTGGAAAAACTATAGAAATTTTAAATACAGATGCGGAAGGACGATTAGTTTTAGCTGATGCTTTAACTTTCACTGAAAAAAAATTTAAACCAAAATTCATCGTAGATTTAGCTACTTTAACTGGTGCAATCATAGTTTGTCTAGGATCAGAATATGCTGGTCTCTTTTCAAATGACGATAAGTTATCAAAACAAATTTTTAATGCAGGCGAAAAAGTTGAAGAAAAAGTATGGAGAATGCCACTTCACAAAAATTACGATAAACTTATGAATTCTAAAAATGCTGATGTACAAAACATAAATTATATTGGTGGTGCAGGGTCAACAACAGCAGCTCAATTTTTACAAAGATTTATTTTAAACAAGACACCTTGGGCACACTTGGATATTGCCGGTATGGCCTTTTCAAAATATGGTGGAGCTTTAAATCCAGGTGGAGCAACAGGTTTTGGGGTAAGACTATTAAATCAGCTTGTGGAAGAAAATTATGAGTAGTGTTGAACAAACTCTTTCCATAATAAAACCAGACGCGGTTCAGAGAAACTTAGTTGATGCAATTAAAAGTAAATTTATCGAAAATAAACTTAATATAAAAAAAATTAAAAAAATTAAGATTTCCAAAGAGGAGTCCGCAGAATTTTATAAAGTACACCAAACAAAACCCTTTTATGATGGTTTATGTGCATATTTATCTTCTGGGCCTATAGTTGTTATGATTTTAGAGGGAGAAAATGCAATTCAAAAAAATAGAGAAATAATGGGTGCAACAGATCCACAAAAAGCCGAAATAGGAACTATAAGAAGAGAGCATGGTATTTCAATTGATAAAAATTCAGTTCATGGATCAGACTCACCAGATAACGCAAAAAAAGAAATTGATTTTTTTTTTAAAAGTTAATTTAAAACGTATATTTTTCTTATTGCCATTGAGTACGCTTTATACTCTTCACATTGAACCCTTTTTTTCAAAGAATTTGTGTCATCTTTTTTTTCGATCCAAATTCTTTTTTTTACAATAGTTCTTCCATTATCTAATTTCTCATTAACAAAGTGAACGGTACAACCAGTCATTATTTCTTTATCTTTTAAAATTCTCTCAAAAGTATTCAACCCTTTATATTTAGGCAGTAAAGATGGATGTATATTAATTATTTTTCCTTTAAATGATCTTATAAAATCTTTTGATAAAATCTTCATAAACCCTGCTAAACAAATTAATTTTATATTTCTTCTTAATAATTCTTTTAATGCAACTTTTTCAAATTTTTTTTTGTCAACATTTAAAACAATATAGGGAATTGAATATTTTCTGGCAAAAGTAATGCCTTTCGCTTTTTTACTACTTGAAATCACTAAACTTATTTTAATAGGAAAGTTATAATCTCTAGAGTTCTTAATAATTGTTTTTAAATTTGTACCGTTTCCAGAAATAAAAACGCAGGCATTTACTTTTACCATTCTAGTTTATTTTTTAAATTTAATCTTTTACTTGATTTTGATACAAAACCGATTTCATAAGGTCTGAATTTTTTTTCAAAAAAATTTTTAATTTTATTGACATTCTTTTTTGGAGCTATCAAGCAAAACCCTACGCCACAATTAAATGTCTTTAACATCTCTGCATCACTAATTTTTTTACTTTTTAACCATTTAAAAATTTTCTTAATTTTAATTTTGGATAAATCAATATTAATAGTTAATTTTTCAGGGATAGATCTTTTTATATTATCAACTATGCCTCCACCTGTGATATTTGCGCTTGAATTAATTAAATTTCTTTTAACTAATTCCAAAACCTCATTTGCGTAAATCTTTGTTGGTAAAAGTAATTCTTTCTTCAAGGAGTTGTTTATATCTGTTTTTTTTAAAACTTTTCTTAGGAGAGAAAAACCATTTGAATGTAAGCCATTAGAGGGGATTGCAAGTATAATATCTCTATTTTTAACTTTATTTTTTGTTAACAATTTTTTTCGTGAAACTAAACCTACCGCAAAGCCCGCAAGATCAAATTTATTTTTTTCATAAGTTCCTGGCATTTCAGCTGTCTCGCCGCCAGCTAATATACAGTCAGATATTTTACAACCTTTAATTATACCATTTATAATTTTTTTCATTTTATCTAATTTTATTTTTCCAGTAGCAATGTAATCTAAAAAGAAAATTGGTTTAGCACCTAAAACGATCAGGTCATTTACACACATAGCAACTAAATCTATGCCAATAGTATCAAACTTATTAAAGTTGTTAGCAATTTCAACTTTTGTACCTACACCGTCTGTGCTACTTAAAATTAAAGGATCATTAATTTTTTGGGTCTTAATATCAAAAACCGAAGCAAATCCACCTATATTGTTTTTGTTTAAATAACTCAATTTTTTTTTAAAAGCTCGTTTTGAGTTTTTTTGGATAAATTTAGTAAATTTGTCAGCAGTTTTTATGTCCACGCCGCTTTTTTTGTAACTATTTTTTGTTTTTTTCATGAATAAAATGTTAATTAGATAGTTAATGAAAAAAATTTTTGTACTTCCCTTAATAATATTATTTTTGGTGAAAACTCAATTTGTTTTCGCTGATAATGATGTATTTACTGTTGATAATATTAAAATAACTGGTGAAATAAATATAAAGGATTATAGGAACAAGCATTTAAAATCGGCTTATAAAAAAGGCTTTCAAAAATTGATAACAAATATAGTGAAAAAAGAAAATGCCAAAAAACTTCTTAGTACTGATTTCAAAACTATACAATCCTTAATATCTAGCTATAGAATTTTAGATGAAAGTGTACTAGATGATAAATACAACCTTGAAGTAAGTATTATTTTTGACAAAACACTGGTTACAAAATATTTCTTCAAACAAAATATCTCATATTCTGAGGCTAAAAATTTAGAAATTATCGTGTACCCAATACTTATAATTGATGACGAATTACAGGTATTATCTAAAAATAAATTTTTTAATGAATGGAATGAAGAAGATATATTTGAAAATATAAATTTCATATTACCCGTTGAAAATCTTGAGGATATTAATTTTATTAAAACAAATTTGCCTGATTTAGAGGAATTAGATTTATCAAAGCTTGTTGATAATTACGAAATTAAAAATAGCACTATTTTAATACTCAGATATTATAAGAAAAAATTAAATATTTTTATAAAAACAAATTTTAATGAGGCGAAAAAGTTTTCGAAAATTGACTTTAAACTTGATGATTTAGATAATAGACAAGTAAGGCTAGATATTATTAAAAATCTTAAATTGTATATAAACGAAATATGGAAAGAGGAAAATATAATAGATATTTCAACTCCTTCTTTTCTTACTTTAAACTTTGAAATAGAAAATCCAGAATCATTAGAAAAAATTATTAATAAAGTAAAAAATATAAGTTTAATAGATACATATTCAATTAAGAAATTAGATATGAAAAATGCTAAAGTAAAAATTAAATTTTTTGGAAAAATAAAGAATTTGCAGGAGAGTTTTGACAAAATTGGATTTAATTATAAAATTATAAATGACCAGTGGAATCTAAGTTTAAAAAAGGTTTAAAATGTCGGAACAATTAATATTTACATTTCCTTTTAAGAAAAGTTATTCGAGTCACGATTTTTATGTCTCGAAAAATAATTTTAATGCTTTTAAATTAATTGAGAGTTGGCCAAGATGGTCCAGTAGATTGATAAATATTTTTGGACCCAAAGGCTGTGGAAAAACACATTTAGTAAACGTTTTAATGGATAAAATTCAATGTGTAATTTGTCAGGCTAAAAAAGTTGATGATGAAATTTTGAATAGGTATAAAACTAAGGAGTGTTTAATTATAGACGATTTTGAAAATAATATTAATGAAAATTTACTTTACTCAATTATAAATATGGCTACTCAAGACAATAAATATTTAATAATTAGTTCACCAATCTCAATTAAAAAATTTATATTAGCCTTAAAAGATTTAAGCTCCAGATTCGAAAGTTTCATTGATATTGGTATTGATTTACCAACGGACGATTTACTTAGAGTTATTTTGACTAAAAATTTTTCAGATAAGCAAATACAGATAAGTAAAAAAAATATTGATTATATTTTAAACAATATAGATAGATCCTATGAAAAAATAAATTTATTCACAAATTCTATTGACAATTTGTCTTTAGTGAAAGCTAAACCAATTAATTTACAATTAATAAAAAAAGTTCTACAAAAACTAAATTAAAATTTTATGAATAAATATAGAACTCATAATTGCTCAGAATTAAAATCAAAAGATATTGGAAAGAAAGTAAAATTATCTGGTTGGATACATAGGAAAAGAGATCATGGTAATTTGTTATTTATTGATTTGAGAGATCACTTTGGTATTACGCAATGTGTTATTGAAAATGAGGGAAAAAATTTTAAAATTTTAGAAAAGCTAAGACCCGAATCTGTAATATCGGTTAACGGAAATGTTGTGGAAAGATCCAAAGATACACAGAATAAAGAATTAGAAACCGGACTTATTGAGATTAAAATTGAAAGTATAGTTATACTATCTGAGTCTAAAGAATTACCAATGCCAGTTTTTGGAGAACAAAATTACCCTGAAGAAATTAGACTAAAGTATAGATTTATTGATCTTAGAAGAAAAGAAATGCATGAGAACATTAAACTCAGGTCAGCGATAATTTCATTTTTGAGAAAAAGAATGCTTGAAAATAATTTTTTAGAATTTCAAACCCCAATACTTACTGCTTCAAGTCCAGAAGGTGCTCGAGATTTTTTGGTACCTAGTAGACTGCACCCTGGTAAATTTTATGCTCTACCACAAGCTCCACAGCAATTTAAACAAATGGTTATGATCTCGGGCTTTGATAAATATTTTCAAATAGCTCCATGTTTCAGAGATGAAGATGGAAGAGCAGATAGAAGTCCTGGAGAACATTATCAATTAGATCTAGAAATGTCTTTTGCAGAGCAAGAAGATATATTTAATGAAGTTGAACCAATTTTCTACGATCTTTTTTTAAAGTATGGTCGCCATAAAAAAACAAATAAACCACCTTTTAAGAGAATTACTTACAAAGAAGCAATTGATAAATATGGTACAGACAAACCTGATTTAAGAAATCCAATTGAGTTAGTTAATGTAACTGATATTTTTAATTCTGATGAAGTGAAGCTTAAAATATTTAAAGATTTAATTAAAAAAAAAGGGATTGTCAAAGCTATACCAGTTAAAAATACCTCATCTAAGCCTAGAAGTTTTTTTGATAACCTAAACAATTGGGCAATTGGTGAGGGCGCAAATGGTTTAGCTTATATTAATTTTGAAAATATTAAGGGAAAAATTCAAGGTAAAGGACCAATATCAAAATTCTTTTCAGAAAAAGCTATTTCAGATCTTATTAAAAAATGCAAAATAAGTGAAAAAGACTCAGTTTTTTTTGTATGTAATAAGGTAACCGAGGCTAATAAATTCGCTGGTATTGTAAGGCAAAAGATTGCTGAGGAGTTGGCTCTTATTGATAGTTCAAAATTTGAATTTTGTTGGATAATTGACTTCCCAATGTATCATTTTGACGAAAAAGAAAAAAAAATTGACTTTAGCCACAATCCTTTTTCAATGCCCCAAATTGACATAAAAGATTTTGATAAAAAAGATCCTTTAGAAATTTTGGCTTATCAATATGATTTGGTATGTAACGGATATGAATTATCTTCAGGAGCAATTAGAAATCATATTGTGGAATATTTGTTTAAAGTCTTTAATAAAGTTGGGCATTCAAAAAGTTTTGTAGAGAAAAACTTTGCCGGTATGATCAAAGCTCTATCTTTTGGAGCGCCTCCCCATGGCGGTATGGCCCCAGGAATCGATAGAATTGTAATGCTTTTAGCAGACCAAAAAAATATAAGGGAAGTTACTTTATTTCCTCTTAATCAAAACGCTCAGGACCTTTTGATGGAAGCCCCTTCAGAAATACCAGAAAAACAATTAAGAGATTTAAAAATTAAAACTATAAAAAAGGATAATTAGCTTTTACTTTTTAAATTAATTCTAACATCGCTTAGATCCACCAATTTATCTTGATAGTTACTTCTAACAAAACCTTTACTTGTAATATTCTTTACAATTTTTAAGAATTTATCATCTTGATTTAATTCTTTTTCTGCTCCTGAACTTCTAATACTAGGGGTGTGTGCTAATTCTTCTTTTCCAAGATAAGATACTGCTAACTCTCTAAATATATAGTCTAAAATTGAAGTTGCACTCAATATCCTATCATTACCATATACCTTTCCTGAAGGCTCAAACTTTGTATCAAGAAAAGCGTCTACGAATTCGTCAAGTGGAACACCGTATTGTAAACCAAGTGAAATGGCTATAGCAAAGTTATTCATAAGTGCTTTTACTAATTCACCTTCTTTATTTGTATCAATAAATATTTCTCCTATTTTACCATCATCATATTCACCTGTGTGCAAATAAATTTTATGATCACCAACGGTAGCTTTTTGTATGTAGCCCTTCCTTCTATCTGGCATTTGGAATCTTTTTTCAGATTTTTTTAAATTATAATTTTCTCCAATTTGTTGAGCTCTATTAATTGCCTCTGATTTTATATCACCTGATTTTTGAGTATTTGATATGTGATTAATTTTAACGTTTTCTTTTACATCTAAGATTTTCGAGTCTTTTTGTTGCCCTGCTTTCTTTGTTTTTCTATTATTAACTGTTACATCAACAATTTCGACCTTACCATCTTTCCTGTTATCAATATCAGATAATGATTTTTCATTTAGCTCATCTAACTCATGAATTATTTTAAATGAGCAAGTATAATACGTTTCTACTAAATATTTTGTCATAAAATTTCCTTAAAGTTTGTTGAAAGTAACGTTTTTTAAGATATATACGATATTTTAGCTGTGTCCATATTTTTATGATACAATTAAAAATTGTGTGGATTTAAAATAATAAAAAATGTTTAAACAAATTTTTACTTGGTGGAACTCACAAACTTTCGGAACTTTTTTGTATACAATTTTTTTTGGCAAATTAGTAGGGAGAGATAAACTTGGAAATAAATACTACAAAAACAAAAAAGATAAGAGATGGGTCATTTACAAGGGTGAGATTAATGCATCTAAAATAACCTCTGACTGGTTTTCCTGGATTCATCACACAACCAACAATATTCCTGATAAGAACAAAGAAAAGAAATACACGTGGCAAAAGCCACATTCAGAGAATAAAACCGGTACTTCTGATTCTTATAGGCCAAATAGAATCAGTAAAGCGGGCAAGAAATTTAAGAAATATGAAACTTGGAAACCTTAATTTAAGTTTATTTATACTCATATTATTTTTTTTCTCACCTATAAACTCGCAGGATAATATAATATTACAAGACCTAGAACCAACTTTTGAGGAAGAGGCTGATACTAACGAAATTAATAATGAGGAAGAAGCTATAAAAATTAAATCTAAGGAGAAAAAAAATAAGTTAAAAAATGAGCAGATTATTGTCAATTTGAGAGCCTTAGATAAAATTACAGCCAAAACATCAGATATAAATATAAATCTTGGGAATAAAAAAAAGTTTGGTTATTTAGAGATATTCCCTAAAAACTGCAAAAAAGTAATTGAAAAAAATTATTCTGGCTTTGTCGTTTATTTGCAAGTAAAAGATTTATCTGACAAAAAGGACGAAAAAGTTTTTGTTTTTAATGGCTGGACTTTTTCATCAAATAGAACGTTAGCACCATTCGATCACCCAGTTTACGATTTATGGATAACGGGGTGTGAAAATATATAAATGAAATATTCAGATATTACAAAATTGAAAATTCTTGCCCAAGGTAAAATTTCAAGATCCGCAAATCCTGCTGTAGTTAGAAATTCAACAGTTTTTTTCAGAAATATGCAAGAACTTTTAAAACAAGAGAATATTGTCAAAAAAGGTTCTAAAGTCGATTTTTATGAATACGGAAGGGCAGGTAGTCAAACAACAATTGCTCTACAAAATTTTATTTCTGAATTAGAAAATGCCCATCGAACATTCCTAACATCAACAGGATTTGGCGCAGTAGCTTTAGCAATTATGAGCATTTGTCGACCAGGAGATGAAATTGTAGTAACAGATGCTGTATATGGCCCAACAAGGGTTATTACATCAAAGCTTCTAAAAGAATTTAAAATTAAAACACATTTCTATAATCCACAAAGCATTAAAAGTCTTCAAACTAAAATTAATAAAAAAACAAAAATGATTTTTGTTGAAAATCCAGGAAGTAATACTTTTGAATTTCAAGATCTTTCTAAAATAATAAGTATTGCAAAAAAAAGAAAAATTATAACTGCAATTGATAATACTTGGGGAACACCATTTTTTATAAAGCCTTTGAAGATAGGATTTGACATGTCAATTTCATCTGGCACAAAGTATCTCTCAGGTCACTCAGATGTAATGCTTGGGAGCTTAGCTGTTAACAAAAAAGTTTATGAAAGAGTAAGATTTTGTAACAAACTTTTGGGATACAGAGCATCACCAGATGATGCTTATTTAGTAATTAGGGGTTTAAGAACATTAGACATAAGGTTAAAAAAACATGAGGAAAGTACAAAAAAAATTGTAAATTTTTTAAAAAAAGAAAAAAAAATTAAAGAAATTCTTTATCCATATAAAAAAGGAAGTGAAAATTACGAAAACTGGAAAAAATATTATTCTGGTTCAACTGGTTTGTTTTCAGTAGTTATTAATAGTAAGAATAGAAATTCAATCTATAAATTTGTTAACTCCTTAAAGTTATTCGGTATAGGGCAAAGCTGGGGAGGTTTTGAAAGTTTAGTTTTGTATCAAAGTCATGTAATACAAAGAGTATTCAAAAGATATGTTAAGCCAAATCATCATATAGTAAGGTTTCATATAGGTTTAGAGGATCCAAAAGATTTGATTGAAGATTTAAGAAAAGCTATTACAAAGATTAAATGAAATCAAAATTTTTTCCAAATAAAACAGCACTAGTTACTTTAGTTGCAGCTTGTTTTGTTGTTAATGTAACAATGGGTGTTCGGCAAACTTTTGGATTATTCTCAGGTGATTTTGAGATTGATTGTGGGATTTCTAATACAGAATTTGGTCTTGCTATAGCATTGCATGCTTTAATATGGGGAATTGTTACACCAATCTTTGGAAGATTTGCTGATAAACATGGTGGAAGTAAAATGGTTATTTTTACACTTATAATTTATGGTGTTGGCGTTTTAGCTTTAGGTAATAATTTTAATACTGGTACATGGTTTCAAATAAATCTTGGCCTTTTAGTTGGTATTGGGTTAGGCGGTGCTGCAGGGACAATCTTAGCACCTGTAGTAACAAAACATTTTCCAAATCAAAGCAGGGGTAAAGCCGCTGGTTATGTAACTGCATTTGGTGGACTAGGAATGTTCATTTTTCCAGTTCTCACAAAATATTTAATGGTCGAAGTAGGATGGCAAGGTACCTTTACAGTTTTCGCAATAATTTTATTTATAATGTGTATCCCAGGATTTTTTTTGAAGAAACCAGAGAGTGAAGAACAAGAAGTTGATTTAGAGAAAGAGATAGTAAAAAGTGATAGTGTAACAAAAGTTTTGAAAGAATCTTTTGCGCATAAAGGTTTTAGATTGTTAGTTTTAGGTTTTTTTGTCTGTGGATTTCAAATCACCTTGGTGGCTACTCACGTACCAAGATATGTCCAGGATAGAGGACTTGATGATTGGACTGCATTCGCAATTTTATCACTAATAGGTCTTTTCAATATTATAGGTGTTTTAATTATGGGATATCTGAGTGACAAATACAGCAAAAAAATGCTTTTAAGCGGTTTATATTTCTTTAGGGCAATCTCAATAATGTTATTTATATTTTTACCTCCATCAAATATTTCTGCAATAGTTTTTGGAATCACCTTTGGACTTTTATGGTTAGCCACAGTTCCGGCAACCAACGGAATCGTAGCACAGGTATTTGGTGCTAAGAATTTATCAATGCTATTCGGAATAGTATTTTTAAATCATCAAATAGGATCTTTTTTAGGAGCTTATCTGGGAGGAGTTTTTTATGATATTTTTGGGAATTATGATTATGCGTGGTATTTAGCAATCTTATTATCCTTTGTTGCAACACTGCTACACCTACCAATAGATGAAAAACCAATAAGAAGGGAAGCAACAATCTAAAGTTGTGGACAATTATTTTAATTGTTTAATTTAAAATTTAAATTAAAGTATCAATAACGGAGGAAAAAATGTTTTCTAAAAATTTAAACGAAAAACTAGATAAATATCACTTACTAAAACATCCATTCTATAAATCTTGGAATGAAGGAAAATTAACAAGAGAAATTATAAAAGATTATGCAGAACAATATTATCAACACGTAAAAGCTTTTCCAAGATATATAAGTGCAACACATTCTTTATGCGAAGATATCGGTAAAAGAAAGATCTTATTAGAAAATTTACAAGATGAAGAAAATAAAGATGCTGATCATCCTAAGTTATGGAAAAACTTTGCTTTAGCTTTAGGAGCTGATCCAAATAAAATTGAAGATGTAAAGTTAGATTGGTTTACAAAAGATATGATTGATAATTTTTTTCATCAAGCAAGACTATCTTATGCTGAAGGGCTAGCATCTCTTTACACTTATGAGAGACAAATTCCTGAAATTGCTGAAACTAAAATCCGAGGACTTAAACAATTTTATGGGGTGAACTCAAAAGAGGGATTAGAATTTTTTGAAGCTCATAAAGCTGCTGATGTTATACATAGAAAAGAATGCGAAAAATTATTAGATGGTTTATCAGAAGAAGAAAAGCATAAAGCTGAGAAAGCATCAGTATATACAGCAAGATATCTTTGGAATTTTTTGAGCGGCATGACCTCAAAACATAAAATTGGGATAGCAGCTTAAATAAGTTTGAAAATTTTAAATCATTAATGTATCTAGTCATTAATGAATAGGATCAGCTCAAATAGAAGTTTTGGGATTTTATTTTCAATTGTTTTTGCTTTAATAGCTTTTTGGCCTTTAATGAGTGGCAATTCATTTAGAGTTTGGCCTATTCCAGTTTCCATAATTTTTTTAATTTTAGCCGCAATAAATTCAAAACTTTTAACACCATTAAATTTAGCGTGGATTAAATTCGGGGAAATTCTTGGTAGAGTTATATCACCGATTGTAATGGCCTTTGTCTATTTTTTAATCATAACGCCAATAGGTATATTTATGAGATTAATAGGAAAAGATTTATTGAAAACAAAATTTTCAAATAATAATTCGTATTGGATTAAAAGGGAAAAAAATGTTGGTTCAATGAAAAGGCAGTTTTAATGTTGAGTTTTTTAAATGAGTTTTTTCTTTTTTTGAGAGAAAGAAAAAAATACTGGCTTTTCCCAATTATAATTGTTTTAGCTCTTTTTGGCATACTTATAGTTTTAAGCCAGGGTTCTGCAGTTGCACCATTTATTTATACAATATTTTAAGTGACATCAATTTTAGGCATCTCAGCATTTTATCATGACAGCGCTGCAGCTTTAATTATTGACGGTAAAATTATTTCAGCTGCTCAGGAAGAAAGATTTTCTAGAAAAAAACATGATTCTAGATACCCATTTAATTCCATAAAATTTGTTTTAGAGCATTCTAATTTAAAAATTAGTGAGATAGATCATATTGTTTTCTTCGAAAAACCATTTTTAAAATTTGAAAGATTATTAGAAACGTATTTAGCTTTTGCTCCTAAAGGCTTTTTATCATTCTCTATGTCTATGCCAATTTGGTTAAGAGAAAAACTTTTCCAAAAAAAATTTTTATTTGAAAAACTTAAACAACATGACAAAAATTTCAATGATATTAATAAAATTAATTTTTCAGAACATCATTTTAGTCATGCTGCAAGCGCATTTTATCCCTCTCCCTTTAAAGAAGCAGTTGTACTGACTTTGGATGGAGTTGGTGAATGGGCAACAACAACAGTTGCTGTGGGCAAAGAAAATAAGATTAATATGTTAAGAGAAATTCATTTTCCACATTCGATTGGATTACTTTACTCAGCATTTACTTATTATACAGGTTTTAAAGTTAACAGCGGGGAATATAAAGTTATGGGATTAGCTCCATATGGACAACCCAAATTCAAAAATCTTATTTTAAATGAGCTTATTGACTTAAAAGACGACGGAACATTTAGATTAAATATGAAATATTTTAATTATGCAACTGGTCTTACAATGACAAATGAAAAATTTTCTAATTTATTTGGAAAAAAAGTACGAGATCCAGAAAAAGATTTATTAACACAATTTCATATGGATATTGCATCCTCAATACAGGCAGCAACAGAAGAAATAGTTTTAAAATTAACTTCATCTATTGCTAAAGAGACAAAAATTAAAAACTTGTGTATGGCTGGAGGTGTTGCGCTAAACTGTGTTGCAAATGGTAAAATTTTAAAAAATCAAAGTTTTGAAAACATTTGGTTTCAACCTGCAGCTGGAGATGCAGGAGGGTCTCTAGGTGCTGCATTAGGTTTTTGGTACCAGGAACTTGGAAAAAAAAGACAAACAAACTCAGATAGTGATAGTATGAAAGGCTCTTTTCTAGGACCATCTTTTAGCGATGAACAGATAGAATATAAACTAAAAAAAGTTGGTGCTAAATATGAAAAACTTAATCAAGAAGTTTTAATTACTACAATTGTTAATGAGCTCATAAAAGAAAAATCTATAGGTTGGTTTCAAGGAAGAATGGAATTTGGACCTAGAGCTTTAGGATCAAGATCAATTATTGCAGATCCTAGATCTGATAAAATGCAAAAAGAACTTAATTTAAAAGTAAAATTTAGGGAAAGCTTTAGACCTTTTGCGCCTTCAATTCTTCGTGAAGATCTTAATGATTGGTTTGAATTAAATGTTGATAGTCCTTATATGCTTCTAGTTGCCAATGTTAAAAAAAATATTCAAATCCCTATGAATGAAAAAGACAAAAAACTATTTGGTATAGAAAAATTAAATATTAAAAGATCTTCAATTCCAGCTGTAACACATGTTGATTACTCAGCGCGAATTCAAACAGTTCATAAACAAACTAATCCAAAATATTATAAGCTTTTACAAAAATTTAAAGATGTAACTGGATGTCCTTTATTATTGAATACATCTCTTAATGTCAGAGGGGAACCCATTGTTTGTTTAGTTGAGGATGCTTTCAGATGTTTTATGGGAACAAATTTAGATATTTTAGTTTGTGAAAATTTTATTTTGTATAAAGAAAAACAAAATAAAAATTTATTTAAAAATTATATCAATAAATTTGAAAAAGATTAATTTAATTTTAGAACTGTTGCAGGATCAAGCCTTGTTCCAAACCAATTAAGTCTTACATCTAGATGAGCACCAGTTGATCTACCTGTGGATCCAACTGTTCCGATTATATCTCCTTGTTTTACTTTTTGTCCCTTTTTTACATAAATCTTTTGTAAATGCATATACAATGTAGAAATTCCATGACCATGATCAAATATCAATGTTCCTCCTGTATAAAACAAATCAGGTTCAACCATAGTTGCAGTACCATCAAGCATAGCTTTAATTTCTGTTCCTGCTTTTGCTGCAAAGTCTATTCCATAGTGAGGCCATTTAGGTTTTCCATTGAGTATTCTTTGACTTCCGTAAACTCCTGTAACAATTGCATTGTCTAAAGGACTTATAAACTTATTTTTAAAAAAATTTAAATTACTATTAATAGCTCTTGCCTGAGATATAATTTTATTTTCCTTTTTAATCCTTTCGTATAACTCTTTTGGAGGAGTGACTTTTTTTTCAGGCAAACCATCTATTCTTTGAATTTTGTATTTTCTTTTTTGAACTTTTTTTACAATTTTTACCTCTTTATCGTCTTTTTGTGTTGTTATAACCACATCATATTTTCTATCTCTACCTATTCCAAAAGCAAAGAAGCCATCATCTGTAACCCTAATTTTTTGTTTATCTATCCAAATTTTGGTTTTAGGTTCAGTTTTGCCAATTATAAAATGGCCCTGTATAAATTTTCCATTAAATTCTACCCCAAAAGCTTTGGTAGTTATGAATAATATAATAAAAAAAAATAAATTCTTAATATACATTGGAATATTTCGAACTTCATACTATAGTCAAAACGTATTTAAAAACAAAAAAATTAAATGGCTAAAACTGCTTTAATTACAGGAATAACAGGTCAAGACGGATCCTATTTAGCTGAATTTTTATTAAAAAAAAAATATAAAGTACATGGCATCGTAAGAAGAATAGCCTCTGAATATGAGTCCCATAGGCTTTGGAGGATAAAAAATATTGCAAACAGAATTACATTACATGCTGGTTCTTTAGAAAGCTATGCTAGTGTGGTAAAAATAGTACAAAAAATTAAACCTTCCGAAATTTATCATCTAGCCGCGCAAAGTTATTTGGACTATTCTTTCAGAGATGAGTTTTCAACATTAAATATAAATATTAATGGAACTCATTACTTACTCTCAGCAATAAGGGATTTCTCGCCAAAATCAAAATTCTATTTTGCAGGATCATCAGAAATGTTTGGTAAAGTACAATCTGTCCCGCAAAATGAAAAAACTCCTTTTTATCCAAGATCATCATATGGCATTTCTAAAGTTACAGGTCATGATTTAACTAGAAATTATAGGGAGGCCTATAAAATATATGGTTGTACAGGTATATTATTTAATCATGAGTCTCCTAGAAGAGGGTTTGAGTTTGTTACTAGAAAAATTTCACATTCAGTTGCAAAAATAAAATTAGGCTTACAAAGAAATCTAAAATTGGGAAATATAAATGCTTATAGAGATTGGGGCCATGCTCAAGATTATGTTGAGGCTATGTGGCTGATGCTTCAACAAAAAAAACCGGATGATTTTGTAATTGGTACCGGAAAACAGCATTCAGTGAAAGAATTCGCTAAAGTTGCATTTTCAATTGTTGGTTTAAATTATAATGACTATGTTATTGTTGATAAAAAACTTTTTAGACCATCTGAAGTTGATACATTATTAGCAAATTGTTCTAAAGCCAGAAAAAAACTAAAATGGAGGCCAAAGGTATCCTTCAAAAACCTAGTAAAAGATATGGTGGATTCTGATTTAAAATTTGTAAAAAAAACTGGTTATTAGAAATAAAATTTGTAATAATTGCATTTAAAACAAAAGGAGAAAAAAAAATGACTAAATTTTATACAATGGGTTGTTATACTGCTAAAGGATTAGCTGGTTTTGTAAATAATCCTTCAACAAATAGAAAAGTAGCAACACAGGCTCTTGTCGAGGCAGGTGGTGCAAAGATGATAGACTATTCACTTTTAAGAGGTGCATTTGATTTTATTGCTGTTCTAGAGGGTACTTTTGAACAAATGGCTGCTGCAAAGATGGTTGCTGTGTCGAGTGGAACTGTTGAAAATTTCACAATACTTGAGTCTGCAGATTTAAATAATATTGCTGATACTGCAAAAAAAATGTCATCAACTTATAAAGAACCTGGTAAATAAAAATTTATGGCAAGTGAAAATAGAACTGGTATTCCAAACTCATTACACGAACATTGGATGCCGTTTACGTCTAATAAAGATTTTAAAAAGGATCCAAGGCTCATCACTGAAGCAAAAGGTGTCTACTTAAAAGATCACAAAGGAAGAACTCAAATTGATGCTAGTTCAGGTTTGTTTTGTAACCCCCTAGGTCATGGTAGAAAAGAAATTATAGATGCAATTACAAAACAACTTAAAACCCTTGATTATGTGCAACCTTTCCAACAAGGTTTTGGCGGTTCTTTTGAATTAGCCACAAAAATAGCAAAGCATACTCCAGGAAATTTGAATCAAATATTTTATACAATATGTGGTTCAACTGCCGTAGAAACAGCTTTAAAAATCTGTATTGCTTACCATAAAGCAAGAGGACATGGACAAAGGTTTAGATTTATTGGTAGAGAAAGAGCTTATCATGGAATGAATATTGGAGCAACGTCAGTGGGTGGTATGATCAACAATGTAAAAACATTCGCGAGCATTTTAATGCCAGGCGTTGTTCACATGAGACACACACATCTTCCAGAGCATAAATTTATCAAAGGTCAACCTGAAACTGGAAAAGAACTTGCAGATGATTTAGAGAGAATAGCTTTAAATTTTGGTTCTGAAAATATAGCTGCCTGTATTGTTGAACCAATCTCTGGATCAACCGGAACTTTAGTACCACCAAAAGGTTATTTAAATAGATTAAGGGAAATTTGTGATAAACACGACATACTTTTAATTTTTGACGAAGTAATAACTGGTTGGGGAAGAACAGGTTCATCATTTGCAGCTAAAGAGTATGGTGTAACTCCAGATTTGATGACTATGGCAAAGGCAACTACAAACGGAATTGTTCCTATGGGCGTTGTTGCAGTTAAAGAAGAAATATATGATACCATTGTTAATGCTTCACCAGATGGAGTTATAGAACTTTTTCATGGTTATACGTATTCAGGTATACCCGTTGCAGTAGCCGCTGCTTTAGCAGTTCAAGATATTTTTGAAAAAGAAGATATTTTCAACAGGGCAAAAAATCTTTCATCATATTTTCTAGAGGGATTATTTTCTTTAAAAGATATAGATTGTGTCGAAAATATAAGAGGTTATGGATTGATGGGAGGAATAGATATAAAAAAATCTGACAGACCTGGTAAAGCAGGTTTTCTAACATATAAAAAATGTTATGAGGCTGGAGTAAACTTTAAGGCTACAGGGGATTGCTTAATTATTGCTCCTCCGTTTATTTGTGAAAAAAGACATATAGACGAAATTGTTGAAAAATTAAGAAAAGGAATTTCAGAGTATTGTAAATCAAGATAGCCATTTCATCAAAAATAAATTTAAGCCCAATTTGAACAGTAATATGACATCAAAACTCTCATTATGAACAAATGATATCTTTAATTTTATTTTAAGCAGTGTTTAAATTAATCATGAGTATGGGAGAAGATCAAAACACTAAAACAGAAAAATCTTACAGTAGCAGCAGAGTTGATCTTAATCATCTTATGGTAAGAATAAGAGAAGAAGAAAAAAAAAATAAAAGATCAAATGTTGTTATTTCCGCAGCGGTAATATCTGCTGTAACAGTTTTTGGAATAATGTTAACACTTTAGATTATCTACATAGTCCTTTAAAAGTAATAGAGGAAAAGTTGCTAAATATATTTATAGTTTTTTTCATTCCTTCTGTAGCTGGTATTAATGGATTAGTATTAAATTGTTCTAGAACTAGATAATACCTTCTTGATATAGAATCTTTTTCAACAAATTTCATTTTAACAAATCTTTCGAGCTTTCTTATACAAGTAGGCCTTGGTATTCCTGTTATATCGGATATTGAAGCTGCACTTATATTAGCTTCACGTATATCAATGTTTTTCGGAATTTTATTAAATAATTGATTAAAATTACCAGGTGTTTTTTTATTCAAAAAATTTAAGGTTTGTATTTGTGCTTGAAGACCAATTAAAAGCATCTCAAGATCTTTTAATTTTTCTTGCCAAAATCTTATATATTGTAATTGAAAGTTCAAATAATGATACCAGAAAAAAGAGTAATTACCTTTAATTTCCTTTTGTATTTTTTGATAAGAAAGGTTTAAATTTAGAAATTTACTTTGTTCATATATGAATTTAGATAAAGCCTGGATTTGATGTTCAATTATTTTAATATAGCTATCTTTAAATTCTGATACTGGTTCCCAAAAAATCCTATTTTTGTCAACTTTTTTTATGTGTTTTTTTTTAATTAAAGAAATTAATTTTCTTCTAGCTGTCTCTTTAGGTATTCCTGTATTTCGAGAGATATGAATTATTTTTTTCTTTTCTTGATTAATAGATTTATGATTATTCCAAAAGTTATCCAGTGATAAATTAAAAGTTAAATCATTTTCTCTTTTTCTTAAGATTTCCAAATGTAAATCTCTTGCAAAAAAAATTACAATATGACCTCCTTCTAGGTCTCCATATCTTTTGTATAAACCGGATAAAAAATCACTCTGCATTTCATAAAAAGTCGGCATTAATTTTGTAAAATTTTCTAATAAAACTTTTTCAATATTTTCTTCAGAGAGATTGTTCATTACGGGTTTATTAGACCAATTTTGTAATTGATTGTCAATCTATTAAAATAAATTTATTTAATTAATAACTTTATTAATTAGTTTAGAAATTCTTACTGCGTCTACTATTTTCATTTTTGTATGAATTGGTAGGACAAGATAGTGATTTTCAATATTATTCATGTTTTTAAAAGTTTTATTTTTAACAAATTTTTTAAAAATTGAATATCTGTCATTCCTAAAATGAACCTGATTTGTTTCGACTCCAAACTTTCTTAATTTTTTTTGCAAATAATCTTTTTCTTTTAAAATAATTGTGAAAAGCCAGTTTGAGTGTTCAAAATTTCCATCTTCATCAACAATATAAATTCTTTTATTATTTTTTAGGTTATTCTTATAAACATTAAAAATTTTTCTTCTATGTTTCCAAATATTTTTAAATTCTTTTATCGACTCTAATAAAAGAGAAGCTCCCATATCTGTCATCTGGTATTTATATCCTATCTCTTTAATATCATTTTCCCAAGTTCCACCTTGTTTTGCTAATCTATCAATACCAAACCATCTTATTCTTCTAGCTTTTTTTAAATTTTTTTTATCTTTTAGTACTAGCATTCCACCATCCCCAGATGTTATTTGTTTTATTGCTTGAAAACTAAAAATAGTAAAATCTGAAAACTTAGTTATTGGTTGTTTTTTATAGGTGGCACCAAGACTTTGAGCTGCATCTTGAATTAATTTTATTTTTCTTTTTTTCGCAATCTTATTTAGTTCATCCAAGTTACATGGAAGTCCACCATAATTCACAAATACTATCGCTTTCGTTTTTTTTGTAACAAGCTTTTTAACACTCTCAATGTCAATGTTCATCGTTTTTGGGTCTACGTCAGCAAATTTAATTTTAGCACCGATATATAGAAGAGGTATATTTGTAGCTGTACAAGTAAACAATGGACAGATTACTTCGTCACCTTTTTTTATACCTGATAAAATATATGCAAGATGCAAAGCATCAGTGCCTGATCCAACTGCAACTGATGGAAGGTTATTTGTAAACTTTTTTGAAAAAATTATTTCAAGTTTATCAACCAGAGGCCCCTGCCCAATCCACCTAGTAGAAAAAACTTTTTTAAGGGCTCTAATATGATTTTTTGGTATATGCGGATAAAATTGTGTTACCGTTTTTTTACTTTCTTTAATTAAAGGATAATCTTTGAACATAAATGCAATTCGTATATAAATCTTTAAAATGAAAAGAATATATAACTGGAATAACTATAACTTAAAGCGAAATAAAGAGGCAATTAAAAATTTCAACAAAAATAAGAATAGAAAAGTTAATTTTCAAGAGACCGAAATATATCAAAAAGTAAGAGATATATATGCATTTACAATACTTATGTGCCAAAATAAGAATGAAAATTCTAACATACTAGATTACGGCGGTAACTTAATGTCACATGTAAATTTGGTTAAAAAGATAAATACCAAAAATACAAAAATATCAATTTTTAACCCTTATATAAATAAATTAAAAAACAAAACTAACTTAAAAATTAATTTTATTAATAATTTAAAAAAAATTAAGGATCAAAAATTTGATCTGACTTTTCTTGGATCTGTTATTCAATATTTAAAACAAATTAATAATCTTAATGGACAGTCTATAATTTTAAGGTCAAGATATATACTTATTACACACACACCCGTAAATTTTTCAAAAGAAATAATTTTCGTAAAACAAGAAAATGCTAAAAACCTATATCAAACAGTTTATCCTTTGGAATATATAGAAAAGAAATTATTAAAAAATAAATTTAAAATAATTTTTAAATCAATAAATGATTTTAAGTATTTAGGGATTAGAAAGAAATATAATAATGTTTTTTCAACTAATATACTTTTTAAAAAAAAATAAATGAGGAAAATTAAAATTTATTGTACAACGATTAAATATTATAAAATACTAAACAAACTTCCAAATTATATAATTCCATTGGGGCTGGGTAATGAAACCTACCCGAGTTTTTGGTTAAATGAAAAAAAAGGAATAAATATTACAGAGTTAAATAAATTTTATGCTGAGTTCACGGGTCTCTATTGGATCTGGAAAAACCAAACAAATTTAAACAATGAAGATCTAATAGGAAATTGCCATAATAGAGTTTTGTGGCTTAACAAATTAATAATGGAAAAAAAAAAATTTACAACCCAGAGCTTATATGAAAATTTATTAAGATCAGATAATGATATATTAAAAAATTCTGATGTTGTTCAAGTTCAACCAATTAAATTTAAAAATAAAAACCTTTTCGAAGACTTCGATGAAGTACATAAATCCGATCTTTTAAGAAAATCTCTAAACTTTTTAGATAAAGATCTTTCAATTAAATTTGAAAAACATTTAAATGGTAATATTTTATTTCCCCACAATATGTTTATTACTAAAAAAAAATATTTTGATGAATATTGTGAGGTAATTTTTCCTTTTTTAAAAAAATCATTCGAATATTGCAAAAAAAATCAACTTTGTGTCGGATACAATAGTAGGCTTCCAGCGTTTCTTGCAGAACGTTTTACATCATTTTGGTTTTCTAATTTTAAAAATAGAAATCTATTATCGTATGCTAGGTTAGGAAATTTTCATTTATCAAATAAAATTAATACTATTTTAAATTCATCTAAACTACCGTTTACTTTTTATCAATATCCTACAATTCATAAATTTTAGATTGAAACGTATAATAAAACTATTATAACAATTAATAACTTAGGCGGGGTAGCTCAGTTGGTTAGAGCACAGGACTCATAAGCCTGGGGTCGGTGGTTCGAATCCACTCCCCGCTACCAAAGGGGTAATATTAATTTTGAAAAATATTAAAAAAAAAATTCAAAACCTTTTTAAAATTTTTTTTTATAAAATATTTTCTTTGATCCATGGAAAGATTGAGGGAAAAATATTAGCAGATGAGGACCAAAGAATTAAAATTAAGAGAGTTATAAAAGAAAGAACATTAAATTATAAAGTTTTTTTTGTTGAAAATGGAAGACTTTATACGGATCGAGTACATGACACCGCTATAATTCTAAACAATTCAATCGTTGAGGGTCCTTCTCACCAGCTAAGACCAATAAATAATGTTTCTTCTGAAGAAAATATTGTTTTTAAAAAAGGAACACCTCGTAAAAAAAAATCTTTAAACGGGACCGTTTTGTCATTATTAACAGGCGGAGCAGGAAATGATAACTATTCACATTGGCTATTTGATGTTTTACCAAGAATTGGATTATGTGAGGAAGTGTTTGATATTTCAAAGGTAGATTTTTTTTTGTTACCAAATTTTAAAAAAAAATTTCAGAAAGAAACTCTTTTAATGCTAAATATAGATGAAAAAAAATGTTTATCGAGCGAAGAATATAGACACATAAAAACAGAAAAAGTTATTATAACTGATCATCCTTATTGTACTACCAATAATGCTACTAGCGATATTACAAATATACCAAAATGGATTTCAGACTGGTTAAAGAAAAAATATTTAGTCGACGGGAGTAAAAATAAAAAATATTCATCAAAAATCTATATTGACAGAAGTGATTCGGAGTCAAACACAAAGCATCTTAGAAAAATTTTAAATGAGGAAGATGTTGTTAATTTATTAAAATCAAGAGGTTTTGAAAAAGTTATTTTAGGAAAACTAAATTTTAAAGATCAAGTAGAATTATTTAATCAAGCAAAAGTTATTGTAGGTTTACATGGTGCAGGTCTGGCAAATATATCGTTTTGTAAAATAAATACAAAAATTATAGAATTTAAAAATGATATAGACGTATTGCAGTATGAAAATTTAGCTAAAAAAAATAATTTAGATTATAAATCTATAATAAGCAAACCTATAAAATTTAATTATCAAAATCAACATGGCCATATAGAAGTTCCTCTAAACAAACTTAAGGAAATCTTAGATGAAAAGTAAAAAGAATTTAAACATGTTTTGTTTATCAATGGAACCTAATCACTTAAGTTTCATTAAAAGTCTAGAATACATTCCTGTAGGTCTTGGTTTAAATAATTTTTCAGACCAATGGATGCAAGATAAAAGTGATATTAATATATCAGAAAAAAATAAATTTTATGGAGAGTATACTTTTCATTATTGGATGTGGAAAAATTATTTACCAAAATTAAACGAAAATTGGATAGGGTTTTGTCAATATAGAAAGTTTTGGACAATAGAAAATTTCGAAAAATCAAATCTTGATATAAAAAAAATACCCTCAATAGCACTAAGAAGAATTCCTGAAAATTTTGAAGATTGTGAGGTAATTTTAGGAAAACCTTTCTATATTAATCAAAGAAGAACAATGAAATTTTTAAAAAAGAACTTTAAATTAATACTGAAAAAACCCAATGTGTTATTTAATCAAAAATTAAGAAATATTAAATTTCACTTTGATATTATGCATGGCGAAAACAATTTAAATAAAGCAATAGATTTATTAGACAATACTAATAAAGAAGGTTTTAGAGAATACGTAAATACAATGGAATATTTTCATCCACAAAATATGTTTATTTGTAAATCAAAAGATTTATTGAATGAGTACTATAAAGTAATTTTTCCATGGTTAGAGAAATGTGAAAAAATTTTTCCATTCCATAAACTTTATGGTTATGACTTAACAAGAATATATGGTTTTTTGGCTGAAAGGTTTTTGTCTTATTGGTTTCAAAAAAATGCAAAATGTAAAACTATGAACATTACTTTCTACGATATTAGAAATGATATTGTTTAGAGATATTTAAAATTCTTTAAAAAATCTTTAAAAGTTGGAAGTTTTCTGTCTTTCTTAGAAATTCTAGGATTTTTAATGGGCCATTTAATTTTTAAATTTTTATCATTCCAAACTATTCCACTCTCTTTTTTGGGATTATAATAGTTAGATAATTTGTAATATACGATGTTTTCTTTATCTAAAGCAAGGTATGAATGCGCAAATCCGGCAGGTACATAAATTGATAAACCGTTTTTTTCTGAAAGTAAAATTTTATAACTTTTTCCAAAAGTTTTTGAGTTCTTTCTTAAGTCAACAACGCAGTCTAATATTTTTCCTTTTAATACAGTTAAATATTTTATTTGTTGCGAATTAAATTGAAAATGAAATCCTCTGATTACATTTTTTTTTGAAAAAACTTTAAAGTCAAAAATTAGATTTTTATCTCGAAACAATTTTTTTCTATATGTTTCAATTAAATTTCCTCTAAAATCAATATTTTTTTTTAATTTTATAATTTTTAAACCTGAGAATTTTGTATTAATGATCTTCATAAATTCATAATATTTTTTTTAATTTGCTTAGGTTCATATAGGGATTTAACGGAAAATCACCTTTTGATTTTATACTTTTTACTTTTTTGTTGTATGATTTTGCAAAGTCAAAAACTGTTCTTGTATTTCCACCAATATTTAATATTCCTTTTTTATTCAATACTTTAAATAAAATTTTTGCAATTTCATCATGAAAAATAAAATTTAATTTAACGTTACTGAAAGCTTTTTTATGAACAAATGGTTTTTCAGTCATGCAAACCCTTAAAATTAAAGAATTTTTGTACATTTGAACTGCACACTCCCCACCGAGTTTTGACCAAGCATAATTATTCCAGGGTAAAACTGGATCATTTTCGCGGTAATTTCCTTTTGTTCCTGGATAAACATAGCTTGTAGAAAAATAAATAATTTTTACTTTAAGCTCAGAACATACCCTTACTAAATTTGCAGTTCCTATAATATTTAATATTATACTTTTTGAAATATTTTTATCATGTGTGTTCATGGGGCGTGAAAGACCAGCTAAATGTAAAACAATCTTAGGCTTATTCTTTTTTAAATAAGATTTTATATTTTTATAATTTGTGATATCTAGTTTTCTTTTGCTTGGATAAACAAGCTTATAATTTGATTTTACTTTTCTGAGAGTTTTTGCAAATCTTCCAGTTCCACCTGTTACTATAATTTTTTTATTCATATTTTAAGACCAAGTCTTTTAGATATATTTTTTTTAGAAATCTTTTTAAAAAAATTCAAGTTTTTCATATACCAAATAATCGTTTTTAATAAACCATTTGAAATATTTGTTTTATTTTTCCATCCTATTTCTCTTTTTATCCTTGAAGAATTCAGAGCATATCTTTCATCATGACCCGGTCTATCAAAAACAAATTCAATCATCGTTTTTTTATTAAGTTTTATATTTTTTTTCTTCGCAATTCTTAAAAGTTTTTTTATTAAATCTATATTTTTAAGTCTAGTACCTGATCCAATATTATAATTCTTTCCAATTTTTCCTCGATTAAATATTTTCAATAATGCTTCACAATTGTCTTTAACATATATCCACTCCCTTACATTTTGACCTTTTCCATATAAAGGTAAATTTTTACCATTAAGTATATTAAAAATCATTTTAGGAACAAATTTTTCAGGAAACTGGTTAGGCCCATAATTATTACATGGATTTGCAATTAATATTTTTATTCCATAAGTTCTTCCATAGGAACGTACTAATTGATCTGCCCCAGCTTTAGATGCAGAGTAAGGAGAACTTGGGTTATAATTATAATCCTCTTTTGCCTCGGTGTTTGAGGGTATATCACCATAAACTTCATCAGTTGAAACTTGTAAAAATTTTAGTTTATTTTTTATTTTTTTTTCTGATTTTCTTATAGCTTCTAATAAATTATGAACACCCAATACATTTGTTTTTATAAATGTTTGGGCATTATCTATTGATCTATCAACATGAGTTTCAGCAGCCAGGTTAAATATTCCTGCGGGTTTATATTTTTTAATTATCTTAAAGATCTTATTTTTTTGATTTATATCAAGCTTAAAAAACAAATAATTTTTATTATACTTAAAGTCTTTTACATTGTAAGGGTTTGCGGAATAACTTGACTTGTCAATATTGATTACAAAGTATTTCTTTTTTAATAAAAGCTGGATAAGGTTACTACCTATAAAGCCTGATCCGCCAGTTACTATCACTTTTTTCATATTAATTTTACAAAAGGAGTACGATCTATTAAGTTAAGTATTAAAATAATTAGATTATAAAATCAATTATGTTTAAATCATGTCAATTAAAGATTTAACTGTTGTTATCACCTCATTTAGAAGCGAAAAGGTAATTATAGAATGTCTGAAATGTATAGATCAAGAGTGCAAAGTAATAAATGTCGAAAATTCTAATGATAAAGAATACAAAAACAAAATAGAGAGTAAATTTAAAAATGTTAATTGCATTTTAACCGGAGAAAATCTTGGTTATGCAAAAGCTAATAATATAGGATTAAAAAATACAGAGACAAAATACGCGTTAATTCTTAATCCTGACTCTAGATTATCAGATAAAACAATAGAGAATTTTTTTGTTGCTGCAAAACAGAATCCTGATTTTGCATTAATAGGGCCAAGTTCAGTACATAAAAGTTTTTCAAATACTAATCTTAAATCTGTAGATAGCATAAAAGGTTATGCAATGTTTTTAAATTTATCTCAATTCAATGAAGTTGGATATTTTGACGAAAATTTTTTTATATATCTCGAAGAGGTAGATCTTTGTAGAAGATTAGTGAAAATGGGAAAAAAAATTTATATTGACTCAAATATTGAAATTTTTCATGAAGGCGGAAAATCACACGATCCATTATTTGATTTTGAAATGGAACTTTCTAGAAACTGGCATTGGATGTGGTCGACTTTTTACTTCAATAAAAAATACGAAGGTTTTATTAGGGCTTTAGTTAAAGTTTTACCTAAATTGATTACATCAAGTTTTAAATATATATTTTTTTCATTATTGAGAAATAAAAAAAGAAAAAACATTTATTTTAATAGAATTTCTGGACTTACTAACTCAATTGCTGGAAAAAGTTCTTGGTATAGACCAAAAATACGTTAATAAATAACTCAACAAATGAAATGAAAATATTTGATTGTACAATTTATTATGATGAAGATTTAATTTTGGAAACAAGATTAAATATTTTAAACAAATTTGTAGACAAATTTGTTATTTGTGAGTCCACTTTTACTCATAGTGGACAAGAAAAAAAATTAAACTTTGATATTAAAAAATTTTCTAATTTTAAGAATAAAATTATATACCTTATTAATGATACCGAACCTCGGAATATAATTTATTCGGGAGACAAAAAAGAAACCTTAGAGAATATGAGACCTAATGCGATGAAAAGAATTGCAAATCAAAGAGAATTTTTATTAAATGGTCTCCAAGGAGCTGCAGATAATGATTTAATTTTGTATAGTGACAATGATGAAATACCAAATCCAAATACTTTAAACGAAGACCTTTTAAAAGAAAAAATATCAATCTTTGAACAAAAATTATTTTATTATAAATTTAATTTACTTTATGAAAAACTTCTTTGGTATGGTACTCGAGCTTGTAGAAAAAAAGATTTACCAAAATTTGAGATTTTAAGACTAATTAAAGCAAAAAAATATCCTTTTTATAGAATAGATACTTTTTTTAAAGATAACAAAAGAATGGATGTACAGGTTATTAAGAATGGTGGTTGGCATTTCACAAGAGTAATTAGTCCTGAGGAAATACACAAAAAAGAATTAATAGCAGAACATCATGATGAATATAAGTTATCGAAAAAAAACCCACAAAAAATAGCAGATCTAATTAAAAGAAGAGTTATAGATCATAATCATTTTGTTGACTCTAAACAGGATAAATACGGAAAAGAATTTAAATTAAAACAAATACCCTTATCGGATTTACCAAATTATATTTCAAATAATATTGAAAAGTATAGGAACTTTTTAGATTTAGAATGAATTATAATAAAAGTTAAATTTGCATTAATGGAAATTTATATATACAAGTAGCAAAATTAATTTTAATGACAAAATCTTTAAAAGTTTTAATTACAGGTGTTGCAGGATTTCTTGGATCACATCTTGCTGAAAAACTTGCAGAAATGGGACATTCTGTTGTGGGTGTAGATAATATGATTGGTGGTTATTCTGATAATGTACCTAAAAATATTGAGTTTCATGAAATAGATTGTTGTGATTTAGAAAAAGTAAAAAGAATAATGAAAGGTGTCGATGTAGTGTATCATTGTGCAGCTACTGCGCATGAAGGTTTATCTGTTTTCTCTCCTTACGAAATAACGAAAAACAATTACTTAGCATCAATTTCTATTTTTTCCGCAGCTGTGAATGAAAAAGTTAAAAGAATAATTTTTTGTTCATCTATGGCAAGGTACGGTGATCAAAGAACTCCATTTACAGAAAATATGAAACCGAAACCAGTAGATCCATATGCCATTTCAAAAGTTGCAGCTGAAGAAGTGCTAGCAAATCTATGTGAATTAAATGGTATTGAGTGGGTAATTGCAGTTCCACATAATATAATCGGTCCTAGACAAAAATATGATGACCCGTTCAGAAATGTAATTTCAATAATGTTAAACAGAATGATGCAAGGTAAGGCACCAATAATTTATGGTGATGGAGAGCAGAAAAGATGTTTTTCCTACATAGATGATTGTTTAGCTTGCATGATTCCTATGTTGGATCAAAAAGATCTTAACAAAGAAATAATAAATATTGGGCCAGACGATGAATTTGTAACCATAAATAAAGTTGCTGATATTTGTACAAATTTGACGGGCATAAACTTAAAACCTATTTACAAAAAAGACAGACCAAGAGAAGTAAAACACGCATTGTGTTCTTCAGACAAAGCCAGAAAGTTTTTAAACTATAAAACTAAAACTTCTTTAAATGAAGGTATTAAAAAAACATATGAATATATAAAAAAAAGAGGTACTAGACCTTTTGACTATAATATTGAACTAGAAATAATTAATAATCTGACGCCAGAAACCTGGAAAAATAAAGAAATATAAAAAGTTAATGCCCAGGGAAATCGATTAAACTCTCTGTAAAGTAAGATTTTGCTTTAAGCATTTTATCGCCACCTAGATCAAATAGATTTATTACAAAAATTAAACCAGCTACCTTACCACCTGAAATCTCTACAAGCTTTGTAGCAGCATCAGCAGTACCACCTGTAGCTATTAAATCATCAATTATCAAAACCTTATCATTGCTAGTTATTGAATCTTTATGTACTTCAAGTGATGCAGTTCCATACTCCAACTTAAAATCAATCGAATATCTTTCAGCAGGTAATTTATTTTTCTTTCTCATCATTATTAATGGCTTTTTCAACTTATAAGATATAACGGCAGCAAATAAAAAACCTCTAGATTCTATTGCGGATACTTTATCAAATTTTATTTTTTCTGAAATTTTGATAATTTTATCTACAGTATAATTAAAAGCATCCGGGTTTTTTATTAAAGTGGTGATATCTCTAAATAAAATGCCTTTTTTTGGATAGTCAGGAATAGATCTTATAAATTTTTTTAAGTCCATATTTTACTTCATTATTTAACAAAAAAAGATTAATAATTAAATCATGAAAAATAGAAACCTTGGGATAAAAAGAAAGCTTGGAATAATTGGCGGTAGTGGTATTTACAAAATAGAGGGCTTTGAAAACACTAGATGGAAGAAGGTTGAAACACCATGGGGTAAACCGTCTGATGATATAATGTTAGCAAAATTCTATGGAAATGAAATATGCTTTATTCCCAGACACTCAAGAGGTCACAAAATAAGCCCAACAAATATAAATTTCAGAGCAAACATAGATGCTCTAAAACAATTAGGCGTGACTGATATAATCTCAGTTTCTGCAGTTGGCTCCTTAAAAGGAGAGCTTAGTCCGGGAACATTTGTGATAATAGATCAGTTTATTGATAGAACTTTTTCTAGATCGAAAACTTTTTTTGATGAAGAAATAGTTGCACATGTTTCTATGGCAAAACCAACTAGCTCAGGATTGTCCGAATGTTGTAAAGAAGCATTAAAGAAACTAAATATTAAATTTCAAATGGGCGGTACATATGTTGTTATGGAGGGGCCTCAATTTTCAACTTTTGCAGAGTCAAACTTGTATAGATCATGGAAAGCTGACGTAATAGGAATGACGAATATGCCTGAAGCAAAGTTAGCAAGAGAGGCTGAGATACGTTACAGCACTGTTGCTATGGTTACAGATTACGACTGTTGGCATTCCGATCATGAAGAGGTTGATGTTGCAATGGTTGTTAAAACATTAAATGAAAATGCAGCGAACGCTCAAAATATGGTAAAAGAAGTTATTAAAACATTTAAATATTTTTCAATAGATAAAGACCCAGCTAATAATTGTTTAGATACAGCTATCATTACAGATAAAAAATTTAGATCTAAAAAAACAATCGAAAAATTAAAAAATATAGCTGGAAGAGTTTTAAAAAAATAATGCGAATAAATGGTAAAGAATTTAGAACAATTTGGTTCGAAAGCAATATTGTTAAAATTATTGATCAAACAAAACTTCCCCATAAATTTGTAATTAAAGATTTAAAAACCGTTAAAGATTCAATTAATGCAATAAAAACTATGGAGGTAAGAGGGGCCCCATTAATAGGTGCTACAGCAGCTTATGGCTTGGTACTTTCAATAATTGAAAAAAATGATCAATCATTTCTAAAAAAGTCTAGTGAAGATTTAATTAAATCAAGGCCAACAGCTATAAATTTGAAATGGGCGGTAGATAGAATGATTAAAAAATTGTCTGGAGTGAATAGCAACGAAATCTTAAAAATAGCAATTAACGAGGCAAAAGCTATTTGTGAAGAAGATGTAAATTTTTGTAAAAATATCGGTATAAATGGTTTAAAAATAATTGAAGAGATTTATAATAAAAAAAAAGATACAGTTAACATTTTAACCCACTGCAACGCTGGATGGTTAGCAACTATTGATTGGGGAACTGCCACTTCACCTATTTACCATGCTCATAAAAAAGGAATTAAAGTTCATGTTTGGGTAGATGAAACTAGACCTAGAAATCAGGGAGCTAATTTAACATCATACGAACTAAACGAAGAGGGAATATCAAATACAATAATAGCAGATAATACAGGTGGTCTTTTAATGCAAAGAGGTGAGGTGGACATGTGTATTACTGGAACAGACAGAACTCTTTCAACAGGTGATGTTGCAAATAAAATTGGAACTTACCTTAAAGCTTTGGCCGCTCATGATAATAACATACCTTTTTATGTAGCTTTGCCTAGCTCTACAATTGATTGGAAATTAAAAAATTTTAAAGATATTCCAATAGAGGAAAGAAATTCAGAAGAATTATCACACGTAGAGGGCCTAGATAAAAACAATAAATTAACAAAAGTTTTAATTTATCCAAAAAAAAGTAAAGCTATGAACTTAGCATTCGATATAACTCCTTCTAAATATGTTACAGGTTTAATAACGGAAAAAGGAGTTTGTGAGGCATCAACAAAAGGATTAAATAATCTATTTAATCGAAAAAATTAATTATTTTATTTATTATAAATAAAATTATCTTAAAGATGCAGCAATATTACCGCCATCTACAGTTAGAACGGCCCCAGTGGTTTTTTTTGATACTGCTAAATGAAAAAATGCTTTAGCAACATCTACAGCTTTTACTTCATTAGATAATAAATTACCTCTCATATAAGTATCAGCACTTACAGATCTTGCTTTTGCTCTTGTCTTAATCATTTTTCCAGTCATAAGACCGCTTTTTATTCTATCAGCATTAACCCCGTTAGATCTTATACCGATAGATCCATAATCAACGGCATATTGTTTACATAAGCTAAGCAAAGCAGATTTAGGCAATCCATATGGTCCAAAGTTTTTTCCAGGATTTACTGATTGTTTTGAAATATTAAATAACAAGCAGCCATTAATATTTTGTTTCTTCATAATCTTAATAGCCTCAGAAGCACAGTTTTGATGTGAGAAAAAATTAATTTCAAAACTTTTTCTCAAAACTTTATCATTAACATCACCTATTGCTCCTCCAGGTGCCGTACCTGCATTTGATATCAAAATATCAAATCCACCAAATTTTTCGCAAATTATTTTAAAAGCTTTTTTAATACTTTTTTTATTTGTAACATCACAGTGTAAACACAAGTCTTTAATTCTTGACTGAACTTCTTTTAGACGGGCAAAATCATTATCAAGCAACACAACTTCTGCACCATAGCTTTTAAACATTTTATAGGTTTCAAAACCAATTGTTCCAGTAGCTCCAGTTATAACTACAATATTTCCCTCTAAAAGTTTTTTCTTTTTTTTAATTTTAGCCTGCTCTAACGACCAATACTCAACATCAAAAAGATCTTTTTCTGGTATAAATTTATATGAAGACGTTTCTTCAACAGCGCTAATTACTTTTGCGTTAGTTTCGGTTAAATCGCCTGCTATTTTTGCTGAACCCAGGTCTTTACCAGCACTAAACATCCCAACATTTTGCACAAGAACTACTCTTGGCGATGTATCTAGCATAATCTTTTTCCCTTTTACCTTTTTGCTATTTACTTTAAAATAATTTACATATTTTTTTCTATAATCTTTAAAAGCTTTTTCAGCAGTCTTTTTAAAATCAATAATTGATGAATTTTTTTTTGGTGTAATAACTAATGGAAATGGTTTAACTCTTATAACATGGTCTGGTGTTGCTGTACCTTTTGAGGAGTAGGTTCTGACTTTTTTACCATTTATAAAATATTTAAGATGTTTATTTAATCTATAATTAATTACAAATTTTTGTTCTTTATTTTCAGATAATAGACCTCTTATTATTGGCGCAATATCATGGGGGTTAAATTTAATATTATTTCTCTTTATTTGTTTTATTTTCTTCGATTTTAATTTTTTCACAGCTCTCTCTGCTTTAGAAACGTACTTAATCATTAAATCATAGGCTTTTTTACAATCATCAGAAAAAGTAAAAATTCCGTGATTCATAAGTATTAAACATTCAATATCCGGATTTTTAGAGTAAACCTCATTTACTTTTTTTGCTAACATAAAACCAGGCATCACATAAGGAACTATACTAGCTTTTTTGCCAAATATTTTTTTACTTAAATTCAGTCCACCAGGTCTATTAGTTACATTCATTACGGCATCAGCGTGTGTATGATCAACATATTTAAATGGCAAAAAAGCATGTAAAAATGTTTCGACAGACGGGTTGGGTGACTTAATATCAATTAGATTTCTTTTTTGAAAAGCAACCATATCTTCGTCAGATAAATATTTTTTCTTTTTAAGTGTCAAAAGGGGATCTAGTTTTACCGCTGGTAAACCTGGTGGCTCTATATCAGCCATGTCCCAGCCACTTCCTTTTACACACAGCACATCATAATTCTTACCATCTATATCTTTAATATTAGTTTTAACGGAAGTATTTCCACCACCGTGTAATACTAATTCTTTATTTCTCCCTAATAATCGAGTTGTATATACTCTTAAAGCCATATCTTTGGAAAAACCAAGATTTTTGTATTTTCTAATATATTCATTAGACTTTTTATTTGACCAATTGTTTTTCAAAATTTTCCTCTAAAGTTTCTTTATAATTATAATTTTTATCAAATTATTTTATTATTAACACTTTTTTACTATATAAGAATACTATAAATAGTAATGAATTTAATTAATCAAAGAAAAAAAATTGTTAGATATACAAAAAAACTAAATTCAACCAATTTATCTTCACTTAGATCCGGCAATATTTCTATAAGGGCAAAAAATAAAGGAATTAATGGTTTTTTTATTACACCTTCAGGTATAAATTATTCATCGTTGAAACCAAAAGATATTATTTTTGTTTCTTTAAAGGGTCAATTTAACAAAAAAAAAGGAAAACCATCTTCAGAATGGAGATTTCATCAAGATATTTATGTGAATAAAAAAGATGCAAAAGCTATCGTTCATACACATTCTACGTGCGCTACAGCAGTTTCTTCACACCAAAAACCTATACCAGCTTTTCACTACATGGTCGGAATAGCAGGGGGAAATGACATAAAATGCGCTAAATATGCTACTTTTGGTACAAGAAATTTATCTAAAAATATTTTGTCTGCGCTTAAGGATAGATCAGCATGTTTAATATCGAATCATGGTCAGATAGTTTTTGGAAAAAATTTAGAAACTACTTTCGAACTTGCGCAAGAGGTAGAAAATATTTGCCATCAATATATAAATGCATTAAGAATAGGAATACCTAAGATTCTCTCAAAAAGAGAAATGAAAATTGTTTTAGGTAAAATGAAAAATTATAAAAAAGGATAATTTTTTATGATAAAAGTCGGTGAGCATATCACTTTAGATTTTTTAGGTGTAAAAAAAGAATATACGCCAGATTTTTATGAAAAAATCTTTTACAAAATCTCAAAAAAATCAAAAGTCGAACTATTGAAAATATCTAGTCATAAATTTGAACCGCAAGGATTTACGTCAGTTGCTCTGTTAGCAGAAAGTCATATGAGTTTTCATACTTTTCCTGAAAAGGGAGTAGTAAGTTTTGATTTTTTTACTTGCGGGAAAATTTCTCCGAGGGTTGCATTAAGCATTCTAAAAAAAGAAATTGATCATAAACGTGTAGTAGTAAATAATTTTGATAGAAGTAGTACCTACATGTATGACGATATTTATAGTACGCCCGGACAGAAGAAGTATTATGTAGTAAATAATATTTTAGAAAAAGTTATTTCTAAAGTTGGTCAAAAACTTGAAATTTTAAACTTAGAGGAATATGGAAATGCTCTTTTTATAGATAACGAGTTACAAGTCGCGGAAAAAGATGAAAAACTTTATAGTTCAACTTTTGTAAAATCTGGGATGGATCTTTGTAAAAGAAAAGGAAATGTTGCTGTTATCGGTGGAGGCGATGGGGGGGTTGTTAGAGAATGTTTGCAAAACAATTTTGATTATATCGATTGGTTTGAACTAGATCCTCAAGTTGTAGAATTAAGTTATAAGCATTTACCGAAAATTACTTCTAGAATAAGAAAAAGCAATAAAGTAAATAATTATTGGGGTGATGCTTTTAAAAGTATTAGAAATGTCGAGAACGATAAATACGATCAGATTTTTGTTGATCTAAATGATGATCAATATTGTATAGACTTAGCCAAAAGGAATATGAAGGGTTTAAAGAGAATTTTAAAAAAGGGTGGTGCTTTAACTGCGCAAGTGGGCTGTCAGGATAAAAAGCCAAAACAAGTAAGAAATTGGATGAAAGTTCTAGATGTAAGTTTTGGAAACGCAAAGTTAGATGAGATATTTGTTCCAAGTTTTGATTGCAGGTGGAATTTTGCATCTGCAGAAAACAAATAAAGTAAGCCTTAGTATTTTGTATATTGTTTAACCTCTCTTATTTGAGATCCAGTAATGTCATTAATTTTAGATTTTATTTTTGCTCTAGCGTCATTACACTTATAAACATTTCTTGCTAGCTCTATAAATTTTTCATCAAATTTTTTATTTTTTTCAGCCAATCTTTTTTCATCTTCTATTTCCCATAATTTAAGGTTTATACTTTTTAATTCAATCCATAGATTTTTGATTTCAGTACTTATTTTAACATTTTTTTTTAATGATTGATTTAGAGATGCATATTCTTTGTCAATAAATTCTAAATTATTTTTATTAGAAATTTTTTCTTTCTTTATTTCTAAAATTGTAATTTTGTCAATTAACTCACCAATTGATACTTCAATATAAATTTTATTCATTTTTTTGCCATTTTAAGATAATAGACAATAGTATATAAAAAATATATGCAGTTAAATTATATCAATGTCAAATATATTGATTATTAAACATGGGTCCCTTGGTGATATTATCCAAGCAAACGGAGCAATAAAGGATATAAAAAAAAATTTTCCTGATAGCAAAGTATTGTTACTCACGTCACCTCCTTACACAGACTTCATGTCTTCTTGTCCTTACATAGATGGAGTTTTAATTGATAAAAGATTACCTAGATGGAATTTAATATATCTAAATAAACTCAAAAAAATGCTACAAAACTTTTCATTCGTCAAAGTATTCGATCTTCAAAATTCCTCAAGAACAAGATTTTATAAAAGGTTTCTTTTCAAAAAGGATATTTTTTGGTCAGATAGCTATTCCTTTGTTTCAAAAATTCAAGCAGAAGAAGAAAAAAAATTATCTGTTTTAGACAGAATGGAAATACAACTTAAAAGATCAGGAATAGCGCTTACAAATTTTACAAAAAAACCAGATTTAAATTGGTTATTGATTAATATAAATAAAATAATTAATCAAAATTTCGAAGGAGATTATATTCTAATTTTTCCTTTTTGCTCCCCAAAATTATCAAAAAAGAAATGGCCATACTTCAGTGAATTAATCACACTAATAAACAATAAATACAGTTCTAAATTTAGCGTTGTAATAGCACCAGGGCCGGGAGAAATTGAAGAGGCTAAAAAATTTAAGGCAAACATTATTTTAAATAATGGAAAATCATTAAATATTATTGAGTTAGTAAGTTTAATAAATAAAGCCAGCTTTATAGTCTCGAATGATACTGGACCAGCACATATTAGTGCGCACTTAAATAAAAAAGGATTAGTTTTATTTGGTAGTCATACAACACCAAAAAAAGTAAGCATTGAAACCGAAAAATTTAAAGCTATTACCGTCGATAATCTGAAAAATCTTAATGCAGGAAAGGTTTTTGATAAGATTAAAGAAGTATTAAATTAAACTTAAATATTTCTTAATAGTATCTCTCCAATTAAATTTTTTAGAGAAATTTAAAGCATTAGTTCCATACCTTTTGTAGTTTTCTTTATCAAAAAATTTTAAAATACTCTCATAAATTGAACTAATATTTTCCCCATCACAAATTAAACCAGTAATTTCGTTTTGTATTGCATCGACTTGACCCCCATCTTTACCTCCAATCGATCCTATACCATAGCTTGCAGCCTCAATAAAAGATATTCCAAATCCCTCAACAGATTTTTTAAATATTACTGAAGGCATTAAAAATAAATTACAGTTTTTAATTAAAGCTGCCTTTAGTTCTTGATCAGCTTTATCTATTATTAAAACTTGTTTTTCAATTTTTAACTCTTTTATGAGCATAATTAGTCTCTTTTTTTCTTCTCCATCTCCAATGCTAACGTATTTTATATTTGGAAATTTCTCTTTTAAGTTTCTTATACACATTAAGATTTTTTCATGATTTTTTCTTTTATCAAGTCTTGCAACAGTTAAAATCTTTGGAAAAGAACCTTTATAAATTTTTTCAGCATGTTTTTGTAAATTGTTATCAATTTTTATTGGATCATCGCAGCCTGGATGAATAATATGAATTTTTTTTTCAGGAATACCAATATTAACACCTAAATCTTTAGTAAAATTTGAATTTGCTATAACGAATTTTATTTTTTTTATGGAATTCAATACTCTTTGATTTAGATTAGTACCTTTTAAATGATTTATTTCTTTTGAATGTATCAAACAAAAAGTCGGAAGGTTTTTTATTATTTCATAATTAATCTTTTCAACACTTTTCCAATGATCAAAAAAAATCGATCTAACACTCTTATTCTGCTTTAAATATTCTACTATTCTGTTCGCTTTCCTATATTTTCTGAGAAGTTTAATTCCTCCAAATCTTTCAATTTCAACCTTAGAATTTTTATCAAAAGAGCCAAAATTTTCAGATTTGTCAGCAAAAACTTTAACCGGACCGTGATTTACTAATGCATTTGCTAGTCCACCCATAAGATTTTGCATGCCACCAACCTCAGGAGGAAAGCTTCTTGTTGATATAATAAACATTATTTAATCCACTTGATATTACAACCCATACTTGGAATTTGATTTTTAGGACCACTTCCTTCTTTAACAATCATTTTCATGGCACTCATTAAGTCACTTTCTTCCATACTAACAGGTTTTAAATCTTTTAATTCTCTAATCCTTCCTCTGTATTGAAGTTCTAGATTACTATTGTATCCAAAAAAATCTGGAGTACATACGGCACCATATTTTTTTGCTACTTCTTGGGTTTCATCAATTAAATAAGGAAAATTGAATTTATTTACACTAGAAAATTCTTTCATTTTATCAAATGAGTCATCTGGGTAGTTTTTTGTATCGTTTGACATTATTGCAATAGTTTTAACACCAAGATTTTCTAAAGAATTTGAATCGCTCACAATATCTTTAATAACCGCTTTAACATATGGACAATGGTTACAAATAAACATTATCAAGGTACCTTTTTCTCCAACACACTCTTCAAATTTATACAATTTGTTGTTCACACCTTTTAGTTCAAAGGAGTGTGGTTTTTCACCAAAATTACAAATTGGAGTTTTTGTTAAAACCATAATATATTATAAATATAATAATGATTTATGATTTCAACAATATAAGTCCAAAGTTAGACAAGGATAGTTGGTTTGCTCCAAATTCAGTTTTAATTGGCAATGTAACTTTAAAAAAAGATGCAAACATTTGGTTTAATGCAACTTTAAGAGGAGATGTAGAACCCATAACAATAGGTGAGGGGTCCAATATTCAAGATGGAAGTGTGGTTCATACAGATCCTGGCTGTCCAGCCATAATAGGAAAAAACGTTACTGTAGGTCATTTAGTAATGTTACACGGTTGTGTAATTGAAGATGATTGTTTAATTGGAATCGGAAGTACTATTTTAAATAAAGCTAAAATTGGAAGATATTCAATAATAGGAGCCAATGCTCTAGTTACCGAAAATAAAGTTATACCTGAAAGGTCGTTAGTTATTGGCAGCCCAGGTAAAGTTGTAAGACAAGTAACCGACGAAGAAATTAAACACATAAGAGAAAACGCACATCATTATGTAGAAAACTATAAGAAGTATAAAAAGTAAAAAATTTTTAAGGAACTAACCAAGTAAATTTTTTAGATCCATTTAAGTCAATCAGTGCTCTTCGATGACCTTTTGCTGCTAAATAAAGCCATTCAATACTTTTAATTTTGCATTTAATAACACAAAAATTTTTATAACCCGCTTCACTTTCTTCTTTAGTAAAATCAAAATTATCGAATTTGTTATTCAAGCCGGAAGTTGGTTTACTTGATACTGTTCCAGGTCCGTGAGTAACTAAATAGCATTTTCTACTGATGTGACCAGTTTTTTTCCAAGACTCTTTCGTAACATCATTATTATAATTTACCCCGCACTCAGCTTTTACTCTCAACTGTATTTTTTCCTCTTTACCATAAAACAATATTGAGCAATTTGGATTTTTTTTAATTTTTTCAATTTTAGATGACCTAATATCACTATGATATTGAATTAGATTATTTTGTTGATCTGCTTTTCTTAAAACTACTACTCTCCCATCAAGATCATTCTCATTACCACAGATAAAAACAGGTGTTCTAAATTCGGAAGATCTATCCCTAACAGCATTAGTTAAAAGTTTCCAAATTTTTTTTTCTATTTCTTTTGAATTTTCGTAATAACTTATTGCTTTCGACACAATTTATTTTCTAAATCTTTTAATTAAGCTAGAGGTATCCCATCTTTGACCACCCATCTTTTGAACCTCAGCATAATACTCATCGATTATTTTTGTAATAGGTAAAGGAGAATTATTTTTTTTTGCTTCTTCCATTGCAATTTTTAAATCTTTTCTCATCCAATCAACTGCAAATCCATAATCAAATTTATCCTCAATCATTGTCTTATGTCTATTCTCCATTTGCCAAGATTGAGCGGCTCCTTTCGATATCACCTCAATAACATCCATCATATTTAAACCAGCATTCATTCCAAAGTTTATGGCTTCAGATAAACCTTGAACAACACCTGCGATACAAATCTGATTGACCATTTTAGTCAATTGACCACTACCGGATGGCCCGAGTAATTTTATTTTTTTACTATAACAATCGATTATAGGTTCAGCCTTTTTGTACGACACTTCATCCCCTCCAACCATTACTGTCAATGTGCCACCCTCAGCTCCAGCTTGACCTCCAGAAATTGGAGCGTCTAAAAAATCAAATCCTTTTGCCTTTGCTTCCTTGTAAAGTTCTCTTGCAATATTTGCTGAAGCCGTAGTGTTGTCTACATATATAGAACCTTTTTTTGCAGACTTAAATAAGCCCTTTTCTCCCAAAGTAACTTCTCTAAGATCATTATCATTTCCAACACAGGTAAAAATAAAATCACTGTCTTTAGCAGCCTCCATTGGTGTATCTGCTAATTTACCTTTATTTTGTTTTATCCATTTTTCCGATTTCGTTTTAGTTCGATTATAAACGGTTACATCGTGACCAGCTTTTGATATAAAACCAGCCATGGGATAACCCATAACGCCTAAACCTATGAAAGAGACTTTGCTCATATGATTAACCTTAGTTTAAATAAAAAAATTATTTTATTTGGATTTATATTTACATTTTTTTCAAGTTTTGGACAGAGTTTTTTTCTCGGTTTGTTTAATCCAAGCCTAAGAGAGGAATTAAATATTACTCATGGACAATTTGGCTCAATATATGCTGGAGCAACTATATGCTCTAGTTTAGTTCTTATTTGGTTTGGAAAAAAAATTGATGAATTTAGGCTGCTTAACTATTCATTCATAGTAATAGGAATTTTATTTCTTTCATCTTTTTTCTTTTCACTTATAAATAATATTTATTTTTTGATAGTTGGAATATTTTTAATGAGATTTTCTGGACAAGGACTTATGTCTCATACTGCTTCAACAACAATATCAAGATATTTTAATAAAAGAAGGGGCCGTGCCCTAAGTGGAATTTGGTTTGGTTTATCATCAGCCGAGTTTGTCTTGCCTATAGTAATAGTTACTTTACTAGCGATCTTCTCATGGAGATCGATTTGGCAACTTATATCCATAATAATAATTTTTATACTTCCTTTAGTAGTTTTTTATACTATAAAAAATATAACTATAGACTCAAGAGAGGGTGAAGATTTATTTAAAAAAAAAAATAAAGACGTCAAAAGCTGGAAAAGATCAGAAGTTTTAAAAGATTTTAGATTTTATATTATATCACTAAATATGCTTGCTATGCCTTGGATTGCAACAGGTGTTTTTATTTATCAATCCTTTATTGCTGAGTCCAAATTATGGGATGAGTATGTTATTCCCAAATCATTTATGGTTTATTCAGTCGCCTCTATATTAACTTTAATATCATCTGGTTTCTTAGTTGATAAATTTACAAGTAGAAAAATAATACCCTTCATGAATATACCTCTATTAATTGGTCTTATAGTACTTTACTTTTTTGACTTTTCGCTTTCAGCCTTTTTATTTTTTGGGCTAATTGGTGTATCAAATGGCCTAGCTAATGTTCTGGGTGCATCTACTTGGGCCGAAATTTACGGTGTTAGATATTTAGGCAGCATTAGAGCCCTAACGACAGCACTAATGGTTTTTTCTACTGCATTTGGCACTGCATTATTTGGTTTTTTGATTGATAGTGGTTTTACAATAGAATTTGTAGCTATAGTGAGTATAATTTATATAGCCTCTTCACTTTTTGCGTTATTGATAATAAAAAGCTCAATTGAGCCAACAAATATATCAAAAAAAACTTGATTTTAACTTAGCTTTTCATTAATTATTTCTGATCTTTATGGCTCGTATCACAGTAGAAGACTGTCTAGAAAAAATTGAAAATCAATATGATTTGGTCCTTTTAGCTAAGGAGAGAACTTCACAATTGAACTCTGGAGCAGATATTAAAGTAAATGAGGACAATGATAAAAAAACCGTAATAGCTTTAAGAGAAATTGCCGAGGGTAAAGTAGACCCTGCAGAACTTAAAAAAAATGCTATTCTTAGATTGAGAAAAGAACCTGACGAAACCTTTGAAGTAGAGGAAACAGAGGAAGTTCCATATGATGATTTTGAAAAAGAATACAAAGGTGAAGTATCAAAATCGGGAGTTGCTATTCTCCCATCAAAAAGAACAAGAAAAATACCAACTCAAATTAATACATCTGAACAAAAAAGTGAAAAGGATGATAATTCAAAACCTTTAGAACTTACAGAAGAAGTAGAGAATAAAGAGGAAGTCAAAGAAGAAGTCAAAGAAGAAACAAAATAATTGAAAATTAATAGAAAAATTAGTGTTGCTCCAATGATGGATTGTACGGATCGACACGAAAGATATTTTTTGCGCTTATTAAGCAAGAATGTAATGCTCTATACAGAAATGGTTGCTACAAAATCTGCAATTCACGGAGATAGAAAGAAAATTTTAGGATTTAATGAGATAGAAAGGCCGCTAGCTCTTCAAGTCGGAGGATCTGACAAGAATGAGTTGTCAGAAGTGTGCAAAATAGCTGAACAAATAGGTTACGATGAAATAAATATAAATCTAGGTTGTCCTAGCAAAAAAGTTCAAAAAAATAAATTTGGAGCCTGTTTAATTAAAGAACCAGATCTTGTTGCTGAATGTATAAATAAAATGATTGCATCATGCAAAATTCCAGTTACAGCTAAGACTAGAATAGGTTTTGATAATGTAGAAAATTACGATTATTTGAATTCTTTTATTAAAAAAATTTCAGAAGCTGGATGTAAAACAGTAATCTTGCATGCTAGAAAAGCTATTTTGAAAGGACTTACACCTAAAGAGAATTTAAAAATACCAAAATTAAACTATCCTTTAGTTTACGAAATTAAAAAAACAAATAAGAATTTGGAGATTATAATAAATGGAGGAATCACAAATTCTGAACAAATCAAAGAACACTTAAAAAATTGTGATGGCGTCATGATTGGAAGAGCTATTTATCAAAATCCATACTTTTTAGCAGATATAGAAAACAAAATTTTTAATAACACAAATGTACCTTCAAGATCAGAGGTAGCCGAAAAATTAATTGAATATGTTCAACAAGAAGTAAAAAAAGGGACCAGAGTAAACCAGATTATGAGACATACCGTTGGTTTGTATCATGGGCAAAATGGAGCAAACAAATGGAAGAGATATTTGAGTGATAATATGATGGCAAGAGACGCTGATTTTCAAAAAGTAAAACATGTAATGACAATTGCTCAAAATAATGAAAAGGCTAACCAAGTAGCTTAATGATTGAAACTTTCGGCACTAATCAAATTTTATTTTTTTTATTAATAATGTCAGTAACCGCAGTATTTGCGGGTTTCTTTGCAGGTTTTTTTGGAATTGGCGGAGGCATTATAACTGTTCCTTGTCTTTTTTATATTTTTGGTACTGTAGGAATAGATAAATCTTTTATTATGCACTTAGCAGTTGGAACTTCATTTTCGATAATAGTCCCTACAGCAATGATGTCTGTTTTTACACATTACAAACATAAAGCAGTAGACTTTGATGTGGTCAAAACCTATGGAATATTTGTTGTTATAGGAGTTATTATTGGGACTTTTTTTGCAGCATCTATGCATACAAAATCTTTGGTTCTTTTTTTTAGTGTCATTATGTACTTGCTAGCACTAAATTTGATTTTTCTTAAAGAAAAAACAAAAATAAAATTGAAATTTACTTTATTACAAAGAACGACTCTTGGTTTTGTAGTTGGTTTTATATCTTCTTTAATGGGTATCGGAGGCGCAATAATGAATGTGCCCATATTAAAATTTGTTGGTTATACAATAAATAAGGCAATTGGAAGTGCTGCTTCTATTGGTTTTTTGATTGCAGTTTTTGGATGTTTGGGTTTTTTAATTTCAGGTATAATAATTAATACCGATATACCCCTTAGCACTGGTTTTATCAATATACCTGCCTTTTTAATATTTATTCCAATAACAATAGTAATGGCTAAAGTGGGAGCTACCACAGTTCACAAAATGAGGAGAGAAATTATAGCGAAATTATTTGGATTTTTTTTAATAATAATAGCTAGTAGATTTTTATACGAATATTTCAATATTTAAATTTTTTGATCATAATCTCCGACTTTTTCAGTTTTTTGAATCAAATCGTCTATAAAATTAAATATTTTCTTCATCTGATTATCTGAAGTGGTACTTTCTGTAACAACAACTAATGAAGGCTTGTTAGAAGAAGCTCTTATTAATCCCCAAGATCCATCCTCCAAAATAAACCTTATACCATTAACTGTTAAAATTTCTTTAATTAACTGATTATCTACCTTAACTTTATTACTTTTCATTTGTTGAATCTGTCCCACTAAGTCTTCTACAACTTTGTATTTTACTTCGTCCTTACAAAATGGTGCCATAGTAGGAGATTGAAATGTTTTAGGAAGATCATTCATTATTGAGCTAATTTTTTTGTTTTCATTATTCAATAGATGGCATATTTGTATTGCAGAATTGATACCATCATCGTAACCGTATCCAATAGGTTTATTAAAAAAGAAATGACCACTTTTTTCAAATCCAGCCAAAGCCTTTTCTTTATTAACTTTCCTTTTTATATGTGAATGACCTGTTTTCCAGTATATTGTTTTACATCGATTTTTTAAAAGAATATTATCATTTGAATATAAGCCCGTAGATTTTACATCTACAATAAATTTAGAATTTTTATGTTTGTTGGAAAGATTTCTTGCAATAACTAGACCAATTTTATCTGCGAAAACTTCCTTACCTTTATCGTCAATTACACCAACACGATCTCCGTCTCCATCAAAACCGAAACCAATATCTGCATTATTTTTTTTTACGCAATCTGAGATAGCATGAAGCATTTTTAAATCTTCAGGATTAGGATTATATTTAGGAAACGTAAAGTCTAATTTGCAGTCTAGTTCAATTATTTCACATCCTATTCCCTTTAGAATTTCTGGAGCAAATATTCCTGCTGTTCCATTTCCACATGCTACTACAGCTTTTATTTTTTTCTTTAATTTATTTTTTTCAATTAGATCCTTGATATAAACTTTTTGGAAATCTTTGATATTTTCAGTTTTTCCCTTACCTTTAATAAATTTTTTATTTAATGTTATTTTTCTTAATTCATTCATTTCCTCAGGAGCATGCGTTAACCCTTTTTCGATACCCATTTTAACACCTGTCCAACCATTTTCATTATGACTAGCAGTTACCATTGCGATTGCATCAGCATTTAATTTAAATTGAGCAAAGTAAACCGTTGGTGTTAATGATAAACCAATGTCCTCGATGTTGCATCCTGTGAAAACTAGCCCTTTTTTTAAAGCAGCTTTTACCTCTTCACTATAAGATCTATAATCATGGCCAACAATAACTCTTGGATTCGTTTTTTTTGTTTTATTTATTATTTGTGTCCCAAGGCCTTTTCCCAGTTCTTCTATACCCTCAAGATCAATATCTTTAGGGTATAACCACCTTCCATCATATTCTCTAAAACCACTATGTTTGATTTTCATTATTTCTATAGATTTACTAACAGAAGATTTAACAGAATTAATTTAAACTTGAAAAAACATTTATGTTCATGTAATGTTCTCTTGATAAACTTGTTATTTAGTATATTAATGTATTCGCAACACAACATATAGTTGTTTTGCTCCAAAATTCGGTTAAAATAAGAAAATTATGAATAAAAATGTATCCTTAGCAATAGAAAAAGCTGTCTCAAATTTAGATAAAATTAAAAGCAACGGCTTAAAGGATTTAAATAGTAAAAAACCCGATCTATTTTCATTAAATCAAGAAACCGAATTATTTCAGAATGACAAAGGTATAACAATTAAAATTGACAGGTCCAAAGATCAAAATTTAACCGATTTCGGAAAAGCAACCTTAAGCGATAGATATTTAGGACAAAATGAGTCTTATCAGGATCTTTTTGCAAGAGTAGCCAGTACTTATGCAGATGACAATATCCATGCACAAAGACTTTATAATTACATTAGTAACTTATGGTTTATGCCTGCCACTCCGGTACTCTCTAATGGTGGCACTGAAAGAGGTTTACCTATTTCATGTTTTTTAAATGAGGCTGGCGATAGCTTAGAAGGTATTCTCGGACTTTGGAGTGAAAATGTCTGGTTAGCAGCAAGAGGAGGCGGTATCGGTAGTTACTGGGGCAATCTAAGATCTATAGGTGAAAAAATTGGAAAAGTTGGAAAGACTTCTGGTATTATTCCCTTCATTAAGGTTATGGACTCTTTAACACTTGCTATCAGCCAAGGCTCGTTACGAAGAGGTTCTGCAGCATGCTATCTTCCAATTGATCATCCTGAGATAGAGGAATTTATTGAGATGAGAAGACCGACTGGTGGCGATACCAATAGAAGGTCACTAAATTTACACCATGGAGTTCTAGTTTCTGATGCATTTATGAGAGCTGTTGAAACGGACGGTCAGTGGGCACTAAGAAGTCCAAAGGATGGATCGATCCAAGCAACTCTTTCAGCTAGGAATTTATGGATAAGACTACTAACTGCTAGAGTAGAAACCGGAGAGCCTTATATAATTTATATTGATACTGTTAATCGTCAAATTCCCCAACATCATAAATTAGCTGGACTAACTGTTAAAACATCAAATCTTTGTAGCGAGATTACACTTCCAACTGGAAAAGATAGAGATGGAAATGAAAGAACAGCCGTATGTTGTTTGTCATCGTTGAATATCGAAAAATATGATGAGTGGAAAGATGATACAAATTTTGTAGAAGATGTTATGAGATTTTTGGATAATGTACTACAAGATTTTATTAATAAAGCACCAGAGAGTTTTGCTAACGCCAAATATGCGGCTCAAAAAGAAAGAAGTGTTGGACTTGGAGTCATGGGATTACATTCTTATTTCCAACAAAAAAATGTTCCATTTGGTTCGGTGATGAGCAAAGTTTGGAATAAAAAAATATTTTCTAATATACAACAAAAAGTTGATAAAGCTTCAAAAGATCTTGCCGAAGAAAGAGGAGCATGCCCAGACGCTGACGAGTTTGGTATAAAAGAAAGATTTTCAAACAAAACAGCGATTGCTCCAACCGCATCTATCTCAATTATTTGTGGTGGCGCTTCTCCTGGCATCGAACCTATAGCTGCAAATAGCTATACCCATAAAACACTATCAGGTTCATACAATGTTAGAAACAAGTATCTAAAACAAGTTCTTGAAAAATATGGAAAAAATACTGATGATGTTTGGTCAAGTATAACTACAAATCAAGGGTCAGTTTCTCATTTAGATTTTTTAAACAAAGAAGAAAAAGAAACTTTTAAAACTGCTTTCGAAATTGATCAGAGATGGGTTGTAGAGCTAGGAGCTGATAGAACTCCAAATATTTCTCAGGCGCAATCAGTTAATATATTTGTTCCAGCTGATGTGCACAAAAAAGATCTTCACCAGCTACACTTTCAAGCATGGAAAAAGGGATTAAAAAGCCTTTATTATTGCAGATCCAAATCAATTCAGAGGGCAGAGAATATTAACTCAGGTTCATCAACAGATGTGACAAAGAATGTTTATTCAAATAAAAAAGAATCAAGTAAAGATGAAAATAAATATGAGGAGTGTTTATCATGTCAGTAATTAAATTAAAAAATGATAAAGAAGTTTTTAAAGGTGGATTACTAGTAGAAAACCCTGTCTATAAGCCTTTTAGATACCCATGGTGCTATGATGCTTGGCTCACACAACAAAGAATACATTGGTTACCGGAAGAAGTACCACTGGGTGATGATGTTAGAGATTGGCAGAAAAATCTATCACAAGAGGAAAAAAACCTATTAACTCAGATTTTCAGATTTTTTACTCAAGCCGATGTTGAAGTAAATAACTGTTATCTAAGACACTACACAACTGTTTTTAAGCCAACCGAAGTTCTTATGATGATGACAGCATTTGCCGCAATGGAAACAGTTCATATTGCAGCTTACTCACACTTATTAGATACAATTGGAATGCCAGAGTCAGAATATTCTGCCTTCATGAAATATAAAGAGATGAAAGATAAATACGATTACATGCAAGGCTTCAATGTAAATTCAAAGGCTGATATTGCTAAAACAGTTGCTGTATTTAGTGCATTTACTGAGGGCCTCCAGCTCTTTGCCAGCTTTGCAATTCTCTTAAATTTTCCAAGACACAACAAAATGAAGGGTATGGGTCAAATAGTTACTTGGTCAGTTAGAGACGAAACACTTCATTGTAATTCAATGATTAGACTTTTTAGAGCTTTTATAAATGAGAACCCAGAAATTTGGAATGAAAAATTAAAAAAAGAAATTTATGATGCTTGCAGAACTATTGTTGACCACGAAGATTCATTTATCGATTTGGCTTTCAAAATGGGTCCTATACAAGGTTTGAAAGCAGAGGAAGTAAAACAGTATATTAGGTGGATTGGTGACAGAAGACTTATTCAACTTGGATTAAACCCAATTTATAAGGTTAAAGAAAATCCACTCACTTGGTTAGATACAATGCTTAATGCTGTTGAACATATGAATTTCTTTGAAGGCAGAGCAACAGAATATTCTAAAGCTTCTACCAAGGGTTCTTGGGCTGAGGCATTTTCTTAAAATTATCTTATATTGAGAGAAAGTACCTCTCTGTGTTCGCTTCCTTTATACTTGGATAAAGGCCTAATTAATTTATTAGCAGCGTGCTGCTCAACAATATGCGCTGACCAACCTGTGATCCTAGCCATTACAAATACTGGTGTAAAAAAGTCAGTATCGATACCCATCAAATGGTAAGTAGGTCCACATGGATAATCAACATTTGGGTGAATATTTTTTCTATCTAACATAACTTTTTCTAAAATCTCATATATTCTTGGATAAACACTATTTTTTTTAATTTCAGCTACTTTTAAGAAATATTTTTTCATCGTAGGAACACGTGAATCGCCACTTCTATAGACTCTATGACCAAAACCCATAACCACCTTTTTTTTATCTAGTGCATTATTAATCCATGCTTTCGCCTTCTCAGGTTTTTTAATTGTTTTAAACATATGCATCACTGCTTCATTTGCTCCCCCATGTAAAGGTCCTTTCAAACTAGCAATCGCTCCAGTAATAGCTCCATGCATATCAGAAAGACTGCTTGTAATTGTTCTTGCTGTGAAGGTAGAAACATTAAAACTATGTTCTGCATAAAGTATCATCGATACATCAAAAGCTTTAACAATCTCTTTATTTGGAACTTTTCCAAACATCATATTAAAAAAGTTTTCTGAATAAGATAATTTTTTATTTGGTGGTATGAATTTTTTGCTTTTTCTTGCTCTAAAAAAAGCAGCAACAGCTGTAGGGGTTTGTGCGAAAATTCTCATTGACTTCCTCATATTTGCTTTAGGAGAATTATCTCTTACATCTTTATCTTCTAATCCCATTAAACTAACGGCGGTTCTTATAGCATCCATAGGGTGAGCTTTTTTTGGCATATTTTTAATGTCATTCAAAATTTGTTTTGATAATTTACGATTACTTCTTTCCTCTTTAATAAATTTTTTCAATTCCTTAGGTTTTGGAAGTTCACCATTAAGGACTAAATAAGCTACTTCTTCAAAAGTACATTTGCTGCAAAGATCTTGCACTTTATAACCTCTATAAGTTAAGGAATTTATTTCAGGCATTACTTGAGAGATAGTTGTTTCATCAACAACTATTCCCATTAAACCTTTTTTTATTTCTTCACTCATTTTTATTCATGTCCATCGGTTTTAAAATCAGTAATTTTTTTATCTGGGGTGTTGTATTTTTCATACTCTACAAGCTCATATAATCTCTTTCGGGTTTGCATTCTATCTATAATATTATTTTGATGTCCATCTTTAAAAATTGATTTTAAGCCATCTTCTACACTTTTCATTGCCAATCTTTGAGTTGTTACGGGATAAATAACAATATTATAACCTAAGTTCTTTAACTCTTTCGTAGATAATAGTTTTGATTTTCCGAATTCTGTCATATTGGCTAGTAAATAAACCTTTGAATTTTTTCTTACGCTCTCAAATTCTTTTTCATTTTTTATCGATTCCGGGAATATTATATCTGCACCTGCTGCTTCATAGGCCTTTATTCTCTCAATAGTTTTTTGAAGCCCTTCAACAAGATTGGCATCTGTTCTAACAATTATAGAAAAGTTTTTGTCTTTTCTAGCATCAATAGAATCTTTAATTTTTTTCACCATTTCATTTGTTGAAATAAGTTCTTTATTTTCAAGATGTCCACACCTTTTCTCGGCTATTTGATCTTCTATATGACATCCAGCAAGACCCATGTTTTCAAAAGTTTCTATTGTTTTCTTACAATCTGAGAAACCAGTGTCAGCGTCAACTATTGAAGGCAAATCTGTTACCTTAGCAATTTGATTTGCTCTATAACTCACATGTTTGAGTGTTGTTAAACCAATATCTGGTATCCCTAAGTCATTAGACATAACACCGCCAGAAATATAAACACCATCAAAACCAATTTCCGCAATTAATTTTGCACACAAAGGATTATAAGCACCAGGAAATCTAAGTAATTTTTTTTCTTTAAGACCGTTTACGAAATCTTTCCTTTTTTCTTCAATTTTTTTTTTTGTAAAATGCATCAAGTTTTTATATTAAACCAGATATATAAAATCAAAGACTATTTTAATAAGACAACTAATGCAGTTAAAACTAACAAAAATGCTAAAATATACTCAGTAATTTTTTTTGATCTGGTGTTCTTAATAAATATTTTCAAGCTATTTCCAAAAATGGCCCAAATACATATTGAAGGAAAACAAACTATAGCAGCCGTGATAACTAAGAACATTGTTGCAATAACAAAATTTTCTTCTGCAGGAAAAAATCCAGAAGCCACTGTAATTGCTACAGTCCATGCCTTTGGATTGATAAATTGAAAAAGTGAAGCCTCATAAAATTTTAGAGGTCTTCCTCCACTATCTTTTTCAACTAAGCTAAAAGAACCAATTATTTTCCATCCAAGGTATAATAAATAAATAAAACATAATATTTTCATATAAAATTGTAGTTGGGGAAAAATTAAGAATAAGTTTCCCAAACCATAGCAAACTAATCCTATTTGAAAAATGTGACCAAGAGGTATGCCAATTAAATGAGGTAAAGTTCTAACAAAACCAAATTTTAATCCTGAAGCAGTTAACATCGCATTATTAGGACCTGGTGTTGCGAACATTATAAAATAATAAGTAACTAGCGCGGAAAAAAGCTGAAAATCTATCATAAGTATTTTTCCACAATTTTTTTAAAATTTGAAAAATCCTTTATTAAAGTTTTGTGTGGTATTTCATTAATATTTTTTTCTGTATAACCTTCTTCAACTAAAATAAAAGGAATTTTTGCGTTATATGCTGATTGTGAGTCAACTTCACTATCACCAACCATTATACTTTTTTTTATATCACCACCAATTATTTCAATAACATTAGTTAAGTGTCGTGGGTCTGGTTTGTTAAAATCAAAAGTATCACATCCAGCAATGTATTCAAAATATTGAGCTAAATTAATTTTTTTTAATAAATCTGTAGCAAGCCTTTCCTGTTTGTTTGTGCATACACCCATTAATATATTTTTTGATTTTGCCCATTGAAGGAAATCTACTACGCCATTCATTGGTTTGCTTCCTCTATCAATATTTTTTGAGTAGTAGTCGATAAACTCTTTTACCATTTCTTTTTTTAGCTTTTCATCTTTAATCTCGTCTCTAAAAGTTCTTTGCATCATTATCCAAGCTCCCCGACCCGCAATATGCTTTATATCCTCAAGACTTTTTTGGGGATAGCCAAATTTTTTCATAACGTGGTTATGAGCCCCCATCAGGTCAGGAGCCGTATCAACTAGCGTACCGTCAAGATCGAATAAAATTGTTAATTTTTGAGTCATTTTATATAAGTATTAAAAAGAAATATTTTGTGACTTATTACAATCATAATTCTAATGTAAAGAGAAATTTTTACTATGACAAATTCAAAATTTAAAAAGATATACGCTTATAAAGCAAATCAAGAAAGATTAAGAAAAAAAGCCATCAAGTCAGGTGTAAATTTAATTGCCCCTGAAACGATTTTTTTATCAAATGATACAAAATTTGGAAAAAACGTAACTATTAATCCTTATGTGGTAATAGGAAAAAAAGTCAGATTTGGAAACAATGTGGAAGTCTTATCATTTAGTCATATCGAGGGCGCAAAAATAGAAAACAAAGTCACAATAGGTCCTTATGCTAGACTAAGGCCAGGAACTCATTTAATGAACGGAACAAAGATTGGAAATTTTGTAGAAACCAAAAAATCAAAGGTCAAACCTAACTCAAAAGTAAATCATCTATCCTATATTGGAGATACTCAAATTGGAAAAAACACAAATATAGGAGCAGGTACAATTACTTGTAATTATGATGGTATCAAGAAAAATAAAACGATTATTTCAGACAATGTATTTATTGGATCTAATTCATCTTTAGTTGCCCCTGTTAAAATTAAAAAAAAATCTGTAGTTGGAGCAGGCTCAGTAATTACTAAGGATGTGAAAGAGTACTCTCTCGCCATAGAAAGATCAGAGCAAGAGGAAATAGAAAACTATAAAAAGAAAAAATAATGTGCGGGATTATTGGGATAGCTAGCAATAAAAAAGTTTCTACAAATATAATCAATGCTTTAAAAAAATTAGAGTATCGGGGTTACGACTCTGCAGGTTTAGCAACAATATCAAATGGGCAAATTAGTGAAAAAAAATGTTCAGGCAGAGTAGAAAAATTAGAAAAGATTTTATTTCAGAGTCCAAATGAGGGAAATTTAGGAATAGGTCATGTAAGGTGGGCAACACACGGAATTCCAAATGAAGTTAACGCTCATCCACATTCAAGCGAAATAGTATCTGTAGTTCACAATGGAATAATAGAAAATTCAGATCAATTGAAGAGACAGCTAGAGAAATCTGGAAAAACCTTTAAGTCTCAGACAGATACAGAAGTTATAACTGTTTTGCTAACTGAAAAATTAAAAAAATCTAAACCTTTGGCGGCTGTTTTCGAGACTATAGATATGCTTAAAGGAAGTTTTGCTCTTGGAATAATTTTTAAAAATTATAAGGAATTTGTTATCGGAGCTAGAAGAGGTAGTCCACTAGCAGTTGGATATTCTAATAATGAAAATTATTTAGGTTCAGACTCATATGCTTTAAAATCAATGACAAACAAAATTTCATATTTAGATGATGGAGATGTATGTGTTTTATCGAAAGATGAAGTAAAATTTTATAATCACAGTAAAGACAAAATAAACAAGGAAATTTTTACTCTCTCAGAGGATAAATCCTCAGTAAGCAAAGGTAATTATAAAAATTTCATGATAAAGGAAATTTTTGAACAGCCAACAACAACAAAAACTTGCATTAAAGAATATATTGATAAAATTAGAGAGGAAATTAATTTTTATAATCTCCCAATTGATCCTAAAAAAATAAATAAAATAGTATTAATTGGATGTGGAACCGCTTACCATTCATGTTTAGTTGCAAAGTATTGGTTAGAAGAATTAACATCTTTGAGTGTAGAAGCTGATATAGCATCAGAGTTTAGATACAGAAAAGTCAGATTTGATAAAAATTCCTTATATATCTTTGTTTCTCAATCTGGTGAAACCGCTGATACTTATGCTGCTTTAGATCTTTGTAAAAAAGAAAATGTAAAAACATGCTCAGTTGTTAATGTTGTTGAAAGTTCGATAGCTAGAAACTCAGATTGTGTTTTACCTATTCATGCTGGACCAGAAATTGGAGTTGCATCAACTAAAGCATTTCTAGGACAAATGCTTGTATTATATTTACTTTCATTAAAAATTTCAGAAATAAGAAATGATATTGATAAAAAGGAATACAAAAAAAAAATAGCTGAATTAAAAAAAATACCAAATTTGATTTCTGAATCTTTAAATGAAGAAGAAAAAATTCAATTAATAGCAAAAGATATATATAGATCTAAAGGATCTATGTTTTTAGGAAGAGGATCGTCTTTTCCAATTGCTCTTGAAGGAGCATTGAAATTAAAAGAATTATCTTATTTGCATGCAGAAGGTTACCCAGCAGGTGAAATGAAACACGGACCTCTTGCTTTAATTGAGGATGGTTTACCAGTTGTTATAATCGCACCAAAAGATAAATATTTTGAAAAAACTTTATCAAATATGCAAGAAGTTATAGCTAGAGGCGGAAAAGTTTTGTTACTGACTAATTCTGCAGGAAAAGTGATAAGTGAAAATATAAGATTTCAAATTAATTTACCTGACTCTGATTTATCATTGACACCTTTTATATTCACAATCCCACTACAACTTTTATCTTATCATGTAGCACTTTATAAAAAATGTGATATTGATAAACCTAGAAATTTAGCAAAATCAGTCACAGTCGAATAAATTATTAATGAAAGTAAAAAAAATTATTTTTTTTAATGTAATTATATTAGTTTCATTTATTTTATTTATAGAAATATTTGCTAGATTATTTAACTTGGCAGATTTGACCGGCATAAGTAAAAATTTAATTATAAATCAAAATAAATTAAACTTTAATGCACCCAATATAAAAGCAATAGCTTTTTCAAAAAAGGTTTATACTGATAAATCTGGATTTCGAATTCCTAATGAGAACTTTAAATATGATTTAAAAAATAGTTCAGTATTAATATTGGGAGATAGCGTAAGTTTTGGAGTTGGAGTAGATGAAAGCAACTCTTTTGTTGGTTTATTAAGAAATAAATTCAATAATATAAATTTTTATAATAGTTCTGTTTCAGGTTACAGTTTTAAAGATTACCCGCATATATTAAAAAAAAATAATAATATAAATAAATTAAATCAAACAATACTTTTTTTTACTTTAAATGATATTTCTTTCGAAAAAACAGTGCTTAATATTGATGAAGAATTTAAGAAATATAAATCAAATACTTTTTTAATTAAATTAAATATTTTTTTAAGAAATAAATCAGTTTTTTATATGTGGCTAAAAGGAATTGTTACAAATCCTTCTGTAAGACATTTTAATTATATTTATCCAATTTATAATGAAGAAGATGCAATTTTAAAACTAAAAATTGAGATTAACAAATTAAAAAATAGTATTGATGAAAAAAATAATAATTTAACATTCATTATTCTTCCGTATGAATTTCAAACTCGCAAAGAAAATTGTAATGAAAAATACCTTAAACCACAAAGTGAATTAAAAAATATATTAAAAGAAGAAAATATTAATTTTTTTGATTATTCAAAAAACTTTTGTATACATAAAAATCCTAAATCCCTTTTTCTAAAATTTGATCCAGTTCATTTATCAAAAGATGGACATTACTTAGTTTTTAACTTGATTAAAAATGACCTTGAGTATTAATAAATTTATTAAATTCTCCTAAATTGTAGGTATTTTAACTATAAATAATTAAAACATTCTTGGAAATTTGCAAAGACCAATATATATATAGCTCAGGTTAAATATGAAAAAGTGGAAATTAAATAGCTGGAAAAACTACCCGGTTAAACATATTCCGGAGTATGATGATAAAAATGAATTAGATCTTGTCTTAAAAAAAATACAAGGTTTTCCTCCATTAGTTTTTGCCGGAGAAACTCGTTCACTAAAAAAAAATTTATCTGATGTATGTGAGGGTAAAGCGTTTCTTTTGCAGGGCGGAGATTGTGCAGAAAGTTTTGCAGAATTTCATCCTGACAATATTAGAGATACATTTAAGGTTATATTACAAATGGCTTTAGTTTTGACTTCGTCAGCTTCTTTACCTGTTGTAAAAGTAGGAAGGATAGCTGGACAATTTTCTAAACCAAGAAGTTCACCAATTGAAACAAAAAATGGAAAAGAACTCCCAACATATTTAGGTGATAATATAAATGCAATCGAATTTTCGGAAAAAGCAAGAAAACCTGATGCAAAGAGAATGTTCAGGGCTTATTCCCAGGCAGCTTCAACCTTAAACTTACTAAGAGCTTTTTCCCAGGGTGGTTTCGCAGATCTTCGACAAGTTCATCTTTGGAATTTAGGATTTGTTAAGGGAAGCCCTCAAGCAAAAAAATATAAAGAAATAGAAGATAAAATTAGTGACGCGTTAAATTTCATGGAAGCTTGTGGAATTAATGCTGATAATAATAGAAGATTAAGAACTGTAAATTTTTATACTTCCCACGAAGCGCTTCTTTTGCCTTTCGAGCAATCAATGACCAGAGTAGATTCTACAACTGGTGAGTATCATGATACATCTGCTCATTTTGTATGGATTGGAGATAGAACTCGTCAGATAGATGGTGGACATGTTGAGTTTTGTAGAGGCATTAAAAATCCAATAGGGCTTAAGTGTGGTCCGTCTTTAAAATCTGATGAATTAATTAAGTTATGTAATATTCTAAATCCAAACAATGAGCCTGGAAGATTAACTTTGATATCAAGATTTGGCGCAGAAAATGTGGATAAGTTTTTACCAAAACTTATTAAATCTGTTAAAAAAGAGGGTCTAAAAGTTATTTGGTCATGTGATCCTATGCATGGAAATACAATAAAATCTGCTACAGGATTCAAAACTAGACCTTTTAATAATATAGTAAAAGAAGTTAAAAAGGTTTTTGCTATACATCAGTCGGAGGGAACTTATGCTGGCGGTTTACATATAGAGATGACTGGACAAAATGTAACAGAATGCACTGGAGGAGCTCAAAAAATATCTGACAAAGATCTTTCTCACAGATACCATACTCACTGCGATCCCAGACTTAATGCAAACCAGGCATTAGAGCTAGCCTTCTTAATCTCAGATGAAATTAAGAAAAATTCTCAATATTCAAAAAATATTATTCAAGCGGCATCTTAGTAATTGAAAAAAAATTACTAAGGTCTATTAATTAGATGATAGTAAAATTATGCAAACTATAGATAGAATAAATCGTATAAAAAACTGGATCTCAGCCTATTGTAAAGCTATGCCAAAAGAAGCAACTGCTTTAGTAATAGGAATTTCAGGGGGTATAGACTCTTCCGTTACAAGCACTTTGTGTGCTATGACCGGAAAAAAAACGATAGTTTTATCAATGCCTATCAACCAAATAAAAGATCAACACAACTTAAGTCTTAAACATCAAGAATGGTTAAAAAGTAAGTTTAAGAACGTGGAAAGTCATACAATAGAGTTAGACGGACTTTTTGATATTTTTAAAAAGAGCTTGTCTAATTTTAATGATAATCATGGTTTGGCAAACTCAAGAGCTAGACTAAGAATGACTACCTTATATCAAGTTGCAGCGTCAAACGGAGGAATAGTAGTTGGCACGGGAAACAAAGTTGAAGATTTTGGAGTTGGTTTTTACACTAAGTATGGTGATGGTGGAGTTGATATTTCACCAATTGCTGATTGTACGAAAACTCAAGTTTGGGATATGGGTAAATCACTTGGCATTTTAAAAGAAATAATTGAGGCAGATCCTACAGACGGACTCTGGGATGATGGAAGAACTGATGTAAATCAGTTAGGTATGTCATACAATGAATTAGAAAATGCTATGAATAATAAAAATAGTGATAGTTATAGAAAATATCTTGAAATAAGGAAAAAAAATTTACACAAGATGAACCCTATACCTGTTTGCATGATGGAAGATGAATAAACAATTAAATATTTTTAATACACTTTCAAGAAAAAAGGAGAAATTTATTCCTAATAATAAGGAAAAAGTAGGAATGTATGTATGTGGTCCAACTGTTTACGATTTTCCACATATTGGTAATGCAAGACCACTAGTTGTTTTTGATGTAATTTATAGATTACTTTTAAAACTTTATGGAAAAGAAAAAATAACCTACGTTAGAAATATAACAGATATTGACGATAAAATTATAGAGTCTTCTAAAAAAAATAATATATCAATTGATGAGCTTACAAATAAAATTACCAAAAATTTTCAACAAGACTGTCATTATTTAAACTGTCTTAAACCAAATTTTGAACCTAAGGCTACTGAACACATTAATGAAATGATAGAAATGACTCAAAACTTGTTAAAAAATAATTTTGCTTACGAAAATAATAAACATGTTTATTTTTCTGTTCAAAAATTCAAAAATTATGGAAAACTATCTAATAAGGTGCCTGAAGAATTAATAGCTGGAACTAGGGTAGAGATTTCAAAATTGAAAAAAAATCCATTAGATTTTATTTTATGGAAACCATCAAAACCAGAAGAACCAAGTTGGGATTCACCATGGGGGAAAGGAAGACCAGGTTGGCATCTCGAATGCTCTGTTATGAGTGGAAAATTTCTTGGAAAAAATTTTGATATACACGGTGGAGGACTAGATTTGGTTTTTCCTCATCATGAAAATGAGATAGCTCAATCTTGTTGTGCAAATAATACAGATAAATTTGCTAATTATTGGATGCATAATGGTTTTGTTACTTTTAATAAAGATAAAATGTCAAAATCACTAGGTAATATAGTGAGTATTAAAGAGATGAGAAACAAAATTAATGGTCAAGTTGTTCGGCTTTCATTGTTAAAAACTCACTACAAACAACCTTTAGATTGGAATGAAAATCTAATTAGGGAAAGTCAAAATACTCTTAACAAATGGTATACTCAGTTTGAAAAAATTAAGATTAACGATATAGAAGACGACTTATTACAACCTCTTTTAGAGGATATTAATACTCCAGCTTATATTTCTAAGCTCCACTCACTTTATAATAATGCTTCTAAAGGAGACAAAGCATCAAAAAAACTATTTCTAACAGGGTGTAACCTTATTGGATTATTAGAGGAAGATTTGGATAAATGGCAAGGCTTTAAAAAAACAAAATTAAAAATTGATGAAAAAAGTGTCAAAAGCAAAATTTTAGATCGTGAAAACGCAAGAAAAAAAGGAGATTATAAATTAGCTGACAAAATAAGAAAAGACTTGGAAAGTCTTGGAGTTGTTATTGAAGATAAAGGTGATAAAACTGTGTGGAAATTGAAATGAGTAAAGAAAAAATTTATATATTTGATACTACTTTAAGAGATGGTGCTCAAACAGAAGGAGTCAATTTTTCTCTTGATGACAAAAATAAAATAGCAAAATCATTATCAGATCTTGGCGTTGATTATTTAGAAGGAGGATGGCCAGGAGCTAACACGCTGGATACTACTTTCTTTAACAAACCTCCAAAACTAGAAAGCACTATTCTTACAGCTTTTGGAATGACCAAAAAAACAGGAAGAAGTGCCCAAAATGATCCTGGATTATCAGCAATTTTAAACTCAAATACGCCAGCAGTGTGCTTGGTTGGAAAATCCTGGGATTTTCATGTTGATAAAGCATTAGGAATTACTAAGGAAGAAAATTTAGAAAATATAAAAGAGTCTACGAGATTATTTGTTAAAAATAAAAAAGAATTCATGTTTGATGCTGAACATTTTTTCGATGGGTATAAAAATAACCCAGAATATGCATTAAATTGTTTAAAAACAGCCTATGACGAAGGAGCTAGATGGATTGTACTTTGCGATACAAACGGCGGAACTCTTCCACATGAAGTTGGAGAAATTGTTTCAAATATATCTAAAATTATACCCGGTAAAAATCTTGGAATTCATGCTCATAATGATACAGAAAATGCAGTAGCTAATTCTTTAATCGCGGTCTTATCTGGAGTTCGTCAAATTCAAGGAACAATAAATGGATTGGGAGAGAGATGTGGAAATGCAAATTTAATTTCTGTAATACCTTCCTTAGTTTTAAAACAAACTTTCTCGAAGAATTTTAAAATTGGTATTTCTAATAAAAAAATGAAAGCTTTGACTGACTGCTCTAGGCTATTAGATGAAATATTAAATAGAAAATCAAATAAACATTCTGCGTATGTAGGGGCTTCAGCTTTTTCACATAAAGGAGGTCTTCATGTATCAGCAGTTACAAAAGATCCAAAAACCTATGAGCATATAGATCCAAAATTGGTTGGAAATTTTAGAAATATAGTTGTTTCTGATCAATCAGGAAAATCAAACATAATGTCAAGACTGGATAAGTATGGAATTAAAATTGATAAAAATGATTCAAAAATTCAAAGTTTACTTAATGAGGTTAAAGATAGGGAGTTTGCTGGATATTCATATGATGGTGCTGATGCTTCATTTGAACTATTAGCTAGAAGATTATTAGGAGAAATTCCAAAATATTTAACTATCTCAAAATATGATGTTTCAGTAAAAAGAGATTCAAAAGATAAAATTAATTCTTTTGCTAAAGCACATATTTTAGTTGACGGAAAAGAAATTATTTGTGAAGGCTCGGGCAATGGTCCCGTTAATGCACTAGATAATGCAATTAGATCAAATGTCGATAAGGTTGGTAAATATTCTAAATACTTAAAAGACCTAAAATTAGTTGATTACAAAGTTAGGATTTTAAATACAGGAACTAATGCTACAACTAGAGTTTCAATTGAAAGTACTGACAAGGACGGTAAGAATTGGTTCACAATAGGTGTATCCCCAAATATAATTGATGCATCATTTAAGGCATTAATAGATAGCTTAGATTATAAATTATATAAAGAAAAAGCTCCAGCAAATGACTAAAAAGGTTGGCTTTGTTCTTGTTAAGCCACAGATGCCAGAAAATATAGGTTTTTCTGCCAGGGGATTAAAAAATTTTGGATTTAAGAATTTAGATTTAGTCAATCCAAAAGAAGTATGGCCTAACAAAAGGGCAATAGCAACTTCTGTTGGTGCAAAAGATATTCTAAAAAAAACAAAAATATTCACTAATGTTAAACAGTCTATAAATAAATATGACATTGTTTACGCATCATCAGCGAGAGTAAGAGACATTAATAAAAAACACCTATCTTTTAATGAATTTCTAAAAAGTATTAAAAAAAACAGGAATAAGAAAATAGGGTTCATTTTTGGCCCTGAAGCCTCTGGTTTATCAAATGAAGATTTGGCTTATGCAAATTATATTTTTAAAATTCCAGTTAACAAAAAATTTGAGTCCATTAATCTCTCACATAGTATAATTATTGTATGCTATGAGGTATTTAAGTGCTTTTACCCAAATTATTTGCAAAAAGAAAAAAAACTTTTAAATGTAATAAACAAAAAAAAACTTCACATACTAGTAGATTTTATTGAAAGTCGTTTAGAAAAAAAAAAGTTCTTTTCACCTAGTGAGAAAAAAAAAACCATGTTGATAAATTTAAGAAATATTTTCGGTCGTATTGAATTAAGCAATAAAGAATTGCGAATATTATCAAGTGTTTTTAGTCAACTTTAAGAACAATTGACAAATGTATTATAACGATTATAAACGTTTTTTTTATGACAAAAAGAATTAAAGCAAAGCACAAAGTAGACAGAAGGCTAAAAGTGAATTTGTGGGGAAAACCAAAAAGCCCATTTAATACAAGAAATTATCCTCCAGGACAACACGGTCAAGCAAAAAAAGGCAAGCCTACAGATTATGGAATTCAGCTCAATGCAAAACAAAAACTAAAATCATATTATGGAAATATTAATGAAAGACAATTTAGGAATGTTTACAGGAAGGCAATTAAAAAAAAGGGAAATACTACGGAAAATTTAGTTGGGATATTGGAAACAAGATTAGATACAGTAATTTATAGAGCAAAGTTTGCTCCAACAGTTTTTTCTGCAAGACAACTGATAAATCATGGGCATATAAGAGTTAATAAGAGGAAGGTAAATATATCAAGCTATTTGGTTAAAGAGGAAGATATGATTGAGGTTAAAGAAAAATCAAAATCATTAGCAGTAATAGATGTGTCTTTAAACAGTAAAGATAGAGACGTACCAGAATATGTGCAACTAGATATTAAAAATAAAACAGCCAAACTTGTAAGAATACCAAAATTTGCAGACATACCTTATCCAACAGTTATGGAACCAAAATTAGTTATTGAGTATTATTCAAGATAATAAAGATTTACTTTCAAAAAGTTTTTTTAATTCACCTTTTTCAAACATTTCCTTTACAATGTCACAACCTCCAACAAATTCCCCTTTTACATATAATTGTGGAATTGTAGGCCAATCAGTAAAGTCCTTAATACCCTGTCTAAGTTCATCACTTGATAAAACATTAATCCCTTCGAATTTCACGTTTAAATGTTTTAAAATATTTGAAACTGCCATTGAGAAACCGCACTGAGGTGAATCAGGTGTACCTTTCATGAAAAGCACGATATCTTTTGACGATATAATATCTTTTATTTTTTGTTTTATCTCACTCATTTAGCTTCCTCAGTTGTTAATGCAAGGGCGTGTAATTCATTTCCCATTTTACCCTTTAAAGCTTTATATACCATTTTATGTTGTTCAACTCTAGATTTACCTTTAAAAATCTTTGAAGTGATTTTCGCTGAATAATGGTTGCTATCTCCAGCGGTATCTTTCAATTCAAGTTTAGCATCTGGAAATGCACTCATAATCATTTTTGATATTTCATTTTTAGTTAATGACATTAAATTTATTAAACCACTGGTTATTACAATTGTAAAGTTCTTCTGTTTTTATACGTAAAATTTTATCTATTTCAAATATGTCATTTTGTACTTCAGCAACAACCTCGTAAAAAGTGCTATTTTTTTTTAATATGGTTTCAACTTTTTCAAGATTATCCCTTTCAATTTCTATTAAATATCGCCCCTGGTCTTCAGCAAAAAAATACTCACTTAAATTTGTAAATCTTTTGGGTTTATTTATTTTTAAACCTAACATTGACATCATAGACATCTCAGCTAATGCAATTAATATACCACCAGATGAAACATCATGACACGATGAAACTAAATTTTTTTTAATTAAATTCGAAACTGAATCTCCATTATTTTTTTCATTAGTTAAATTTATTTCAGGAGGAGGCCCATCATTAATTAAATAAATATCTTTTAAAAAAGAGCTCTGGTTTAAGTGACCGAAAGTTTTTCCTATAACAATAATTATATTCCCAGATTTTTTAGTTTTCATATTGATAATTTTACTTAAATTATCAAAAATTCCTATTCCTCCAATAACCGGTGTTGGAAAAATGCTTTTTGAATTGGTCTCGTTATAGAAAGAAACATTTCCGGAAACAACTGGAAAATTTAAAAATTCGCACGCTTCTTTCATACCTTCTATACATTCAACAAATTCACCCATAACTTCCGGTTTTTCTGGATTTCCAAAATTAAGGCAATTTGTTATCGCTAGTGGTTTTGAACCTACTGAGATTAAGTTTCGCCAGTTTTCACAAACGATTTGTTTTCCACCAGTTCTGGGGTCTGCACTACAATAATTTGCTGAAGAATCGACTGATATTGATATTGCTTTTTCTTTATTATGCACTCTAATAACAGCTGCATCCCCACCTGATTTTTGTATTGTATCACACATAACCACTTGATCATACTGATCAGTAATCCAACTTTTGTTTGAATGATCTGGAGAAGATAGTATTTTTGTGAGAGCTTCCTCAATCTTTATTTTTTTTAAATCTTTTATTTTTAAATTATTTTTTTTAACTTTAAATTTTTTCCATTTTCTATCATATTGTGGTGCTTCATCTGCTAATGCAGGTATTGGAATATCTGCAACTTTTTCACTATTAAAATTTAAAACCAATCTATTCGTATCTGTGGTTTTTCCAATAACCACAAAATCTAAATCCCATTTATCAAATATTTTCTTTGCCTCTTTTTCTTTTTTATCATCCAGTATTATAAGCATTCTTTCTTGACTTTCTGATAACATCATTTCATACGGTGACATATTATTTTCCCTACAAGGCACTTTATTTAAATCTAATTCGATACCAAGTTTTCCCTTTGATGCCATCTCAATACTAGAGGAAGTTAATCCTGCTGCACCCATATCTTGAATTGAAATAATTGAATTTTTCTTCATTAATTCTAAACAAGCCTCTAACAACAACTTTTCTGTGAAAGGGTCTCCTACTTGAACTGTTGGTTTTTTTTCCTCGGAGTTTTCATCAAATTCAGCTGAAGCCATAGTTGCTCCGTGAATTCCATCTCTACCAGTTTTCGAACCAACGTAAACTACGGGTTTATTAATTCCTTTAGCTTTTGAATAAAATATTTTGTTTTTTTTTGCGTGACCTACAGCCATTGCATTAACTAAAATATTTTCATTGTAGGTGCTATTAAATTTAGTCTCACCTCCAACTGTTGGAATACCAACAGAATTACCGTAACCACCAATTCCGGAAACAACTCCGTTTAACAAATTTTGTGTTTTTTTATTATCAGGTGCACCAAAGTGAATTGAATTCATCAAAGCAATTGGCCTCGCACCCATTGTAAACACATCTCTTAATATACCCCCAACTCCAGTAGCAGCACCTTGATAGGGTTCAATAAATGACGGGTGATTATGACTCTCTATTTTAAAAACAATTGCATCATCATCTCCTATATCAATAACACCTGCGTTTTCTCCCGGTCCCTGTATAACAATATTGTTTTTTGTTGGCAATTTTTTTAGATGAATTTTTGAGGACTTATATGAACAGTGTTCATTCCACATAGCAGAAAAAATTCCTAGTTCTAATAAATTTGCTTCTCTTCCCAAAAGTTCTTTAATTTTTTTATATTCTTCTTGTTTTAAACCATGAGTTTCTATTTGTTCATTTGTTATTTTCATATTAATTCATCAAGCTTAGGAAAAGAGGTAATCCATCCTCATCAGAGCAAATTTTATCTGCCATTCTTTCAGGATGTGGCATCATACCTAATATATTTTTATTTTTGTTAAAAATACCTGCAATGTTATTTAACGATCCATTCGGATTACTTACAGAATTTACTTTACCATCTCCATCACAATATTTTATTGGTATAAGATCATTGTCTTCAAGTTCCTTTAAGTGTTCATTGTTAGTAAAAAAATTTCCTTCATTATGTGCAATATTTAATTTTAATATCTCATTAATTTTATATTTGTTAAAAAATTTATTTTTATTTGACTGAATTTTTACAAAAATATCTCTTGATATAAATTTTAAGCCTGAATTTCTTAAAAGAGCCCCCTTTAAGAGCCCGCACTCAATCAATATCTGAAACCCATTACAAATGCCAAGTATTAAAGATCCTTTTTTACCTGCCTTAATAACTTCATTTAATATATTTGATTTAGCTGCGATAGCACCAGATCTAAGATAATCTCCATATGAGAAACCTCCAGGAACGACTATTAAATCAGATTCTGGTAAAACCGTTTCTTTATGCCAAATCATAGAATTTTTAAATTGTAGCTTTTCTAATGCCACAGCTACATCTCTGTCACAATTTGATCCAGGAAAAACTATTACCGATGACTTCATTCTTTTTTACTTATTTTAAAATCCTCAATAATCTGATTTGCTAATAATTTCTCACACATTTCTTTAATCTGCATATGAGCTTTAGAATCATCTTTTTCATTTAAATCTATTTCAAAAAATTTTCCTTGCCTTACTTGTTTAAGATTACTCATGCCCATATTTTTCAGAGTTTGGCTAACCACTTTACCTTGAGGGTCAAGCACATCTTTTTTCAAAGTGACTGTTACGGAAAATTTCAATTTATTTTTTCTTAATACTTATTGACGTAGGTTTCTTGAAGTTCACTTCACTTATATTAGTTGTTTCTGGAACAATACCTAAGCGTCTAGCTACTTCCTGATACGCTTGAATAATATTTCCAAGATCTTTTCTAAACCTATCTTTATCAAGTTTTTTTTCACTTTTTACATCCCAAAGCCTACAGGTATCCGGACTTATTTCGTCTGCAAGTATAACTTCTTTGGTTTCTCCGTTCCATAATCTCCCAAATTCTAACTTAAAATCTACAAGTTTAATTCCTACACCTCTAAACATACCAGACATGAAATCGTTTATTCTAAAAGTCATATCTTCAATTGCTTGTATTTCTTCTGGTGCTGCCCAATTAAAAGCAAAGATATGTTCTTTAGCTACAAGTGGATCATCTAGTTCATCTTTTTTATAACAGAATTCTAATAAAGGTTTTTCTAAAATTGTGCCATCAGTTATACCAAGTCTTTTTGTTAGAGAACCAGTAGCTATATTTCTTACAATCACTTCTATTGGTATAATTTCAACTAATTTAATTAATTGTTCTCTCATATTTAGTCTTTTGACCAAGTGAGTTTTAATACCAACTTGATTTAAATTATTAAGAATATGTTCTGATATTCTGTTGTTTAGGACACCCTTACCTTCAACAGTAGCTTTTTTCTTATTATTAAATGCAGTTGCATCATCCTTAAAATGTTGGATAGCCAAACCTTTTTCTTTGGTTTCGTAGATAATTTTTGCTTTTCCTTCGTAAAGTTTTTTGCCCTTATTCATTTTTTTCTCAACACTCTTGAGAAAATTACATTAATTTTTCTTGTGTGATAACCAAAATCAAATAATTTTTTCAGAGTATTAACAGGTATTTTGTCCATAATTACCTTATCTTTTAACAAGCTATCGTAGAAGGGGATATTATTTTCGAGAGATTTAATAGCACATTTTTGTACTATCCTATATGCCTTGTCCCTCCTTAAACCTTGAGATGTAAGCTCAAGTAGAACTCTTTGTGAAAAAAAAATTCCTTTTGTTAAATTAAGATTTTTTTTCATATTATCTCTATTAACTTTCATTGATTTTACAACGTTATTCAAGCGATCTAGGGCAAAATCTAAAGTCACAGTGGTGTCGGGACCTATATTTCTTTCTACACTAGAATGAGAAATATCTCTTTCATGCCAAAGTGCCACATTTTCTAAAGCTGGTATTACCGATGCTCTAATAAGTCTAGCCAAACCTGTAAGATTTTCAGTGAGAACTGGATTTTTTTTGTGAGGCATTGCTGAAGATCCCATTTGTTTATTATTAAAAAATTCTTCAACTTCTGAAACCTCAGTTCTTTGTAAGTGTCTTATTTCTGTTGCAAATCTCTCTATTGAACTTGCTATTACGCTAAGAACAGAAAAGAAGTAAGCATGTCTATCTCTAGGTATAATTTGAGTTGATATGGGTTCTACATCTAAATTTAATTTTTTTGCAACATATTTTTCCACTCTTGGATCTACATTTGCGAATGTACCTACAGCACCTGATATTGCACAGGTAGATATTTCTTTAATTGCACTTCGAAGTCTTATCTGATTTCTTGAAAATTCTTCGTAAAAAGTTAGAAGTTTGAGACCAAAAGTTGTTGGCTCCGCATGTATTCCATGGCTTCTACCAATACATAAAGTGTATTTATGTTTTATAGCTTGTTTCTTAATAGATTTTAATAAAATTTCTAAATCTTTTAAAATAATTAATCCCGATTGTTTTAATTGGATGTTAAAACAAGTATCCAAAACATCAGAGGAAGTCATACCTTTGTGTAAAAAGCTTGCCTGATTTCCAACTTTTTGAATTATTGATGTTAAAAAAGCTATAACGTCATGTCTAACTTTTCCTTCTAACTTTAATATTTGATCTATATTTATTTTTGATTTGGTCTTAACTTTTTTGACAACACCTTTTGGAATAATTCCATATTTTTCCATTGCTTCGGCTGCAGCAATTTCAATTTTGAGCCATAGACTATATCTATTTTCATCAAGCCAGATTTCTCTAATTTCTTTTCTTGAGTATCTTTCTATCATGTTTTGTATGGAGGAAAATCTAATCCTTTTTTTGAGGATGTAAATATTTCATATCCATTATCTGTTATACCAACAGTGTGTTCAAATTGTGCGGACAACTTTTTATCTCTTGTTACTGCAGTCCACCCATCATTTAACGTTTTTGTTTCCCAACTACCCTCGTTGATCATAGGTTCGATTGTAAAAATCATCCCGGTTTTAATTTTCTCTCCTGTTTTAGCTTCTCCAAAATGTAAAATATTTGGAGGTTCGTGGAAGTTTTTTCCAGTTCCGTGTCCACAAAAATCCCTAACAACAGAAAAACCCTCCGACTCGACGTATTTTTGTATAGCAGATCCAATATCCCCGATATAAATACCATCTTTTAATATCTTAATTGATTTAATCAAGGCCTCATAAGTTGCATTAACTAATTTTTTTGCTTTAGTGGAAACTTCACCTACAAAAAACATTCTACTAGTGTCACCATGCCATCCATTTTTTAATGCAGTGACATCAACATTTAAAATATCACCTTCCTTGAGAATTTTATTTTTTGGTATTCCGTGGCAAACCGTGTGATTAGGTGAAGTACAACAAGATTTAGGAAAACCTCTATAGAATAAAGGTGCGGAGTATGCTCCGTTATCATTAATAAACTCAAAACATATTTTATCAATTTCGTTTGTAGTTATACCTGGTTTAATTATTTTTGAGATTTCATCAAGTGTAGCTGAAGCTATTGATCCTGCCTCTCTTGTCCCATTAAAAGCCTCAAGCATTTTATCTGTCATTTATTAAAATTTCTATTTTATTATTTATCTTTATTCCTTTGTTATAAAATTTACAATCATAACAAAGCACATTCACATTTTTTTTTAAAGCTTCTTCAAAAGTTTTTGAGTACTGAGGATCAATATCAGACGCAATACCAAAGGATTTGCATTTTTCTATTTGAATTAGAAAAATGAGATAACTCTCATAACCAAGTTTGTTTGCAGATATAAGACTTTCTAAATGTTTTTTGCCCCTTGCCGTTACAGCATCCGGAAATTCAGCATGACCTTCTTTTCTACTCAATGAAACACTTTTTACTTCAAGAAATGCTTTTTTATTTTTTTTTGTATTATATAAAAGAAAATCAAATCTAGTTTTAGAGCCAAACTTTTTTTCTGGTCTAACTAGATTGTATTCATTTAAATCATGAATTAATTTTTTTTCAAGTGACTCTTGAATTATTTTATTTGTTATATGAGTATTTATACAAAACTTAATTTTATCAACCTCAATTATTTGAAGAGTATATTTTAGTTTTCTTTTTTCATTGTTAGATTTAGTTATCCATACCGGATTGCCCTTTTTTAAAAGCTTTAACATGGAACCTGGATTTGGACAATGTGCAGTAATAATTTTATTTTTCAACTTAATATCAACAAAAAATCGCTTATATCTTTTTATTAAAAGTCCTGGTATTAATTCGTTCTCAAAATCCATTTTTTAATATTATCAAATTATGGTACGAAAAAATAAAAAAAAATCTTGTGCAATTTTAATAATTGGAAATGAAATTTTATCTGGAAGGACAAAAGACCAAAATGTTTCTTTTTTAGCTTCCTGGTTGAATTCAAATCTTGGTATAAAAATTGAGGAAGCTAGAATAGTTCAAGATATAGAAAAAGAAATTATAAAAAGTGTTTTGGATTTAAGTAAAAAATTTAATTATGTTTTGTGTACTGGAGGCATCGGGCCTACACATGATGATATTACAGCAAAGTCTATAGCAAGAGCCTTTAAAAAAAAATATTCATACAATATTGAAGCTTTAAATATTTTAAAAAAATACTATGGCAACCAATTTAACGATCCAAGAAAAAAAATGGCTAAAATGCCAGAGGGTTCAAAATTAATTTACAATCCTTCAAGTGCCGCTCCTGGTTTTATAATCAAAAATGTTATTTGTTTACCTGGTGTACCTTTAATTTTAAAATCTATGATACATAATTTAAAAAAATATTTAAAACCTGGAGCTATAATTTTTAGTAGCTCAATTAGTTGTCAAACAGTAGAAAGTAAAATTGCAAGAGAATTAGGTAAAATCCAAAAAAAGTATAAAAAATCTGTTGAAATTGGTAGTTACCCTTTTTTTAGATTAGGTAAAATTGGAGTGTCAATTGTAATAAGATCATCCAAAAAAAAAAATTTACAATCTTGCCACAAAGATATTATTAAGATTATAAAAAATAAAAAAATTAAAATTTTAAAGGGTATCTAATGTTATATTTTGCTTTTGGGAGTAACTTGCATAAGAAACAAATGAAGAGACGCTGTAAAGATTCAAAATATATCGGATGTTACACCTTAAAAAATTATAAATTAAGTTTTAGGACTGGAAATTGGACTGGAGGTAATCTTGAGGGAGGAGTCGCAGATATTGAGAAGAAAAAAAATAGTAAAGTCTTAGGCGCAATATACAGAATAAGCAAAAGGGATGAAAAAAAATTAGATGATTATGAAGATTTTCCAAATTTATATATAAAAAAATATTTTAAAATTTTAGGAAAAAAAATAATGTTTTATTACATGCCTAAAAAAACTAAGCATGTACCTCCTAGCAAAAGATATTTAAATATAAT
>CACIJX010000002.1 GCA_902587085.1 uncultured Pelagibacteraceae bacterium | reverse complement strand
CTATTCAATCTGTTGAAAAAATCATTAAAAACTCTATTGATAAGAAAAAACTCGATAAGATTTATATTTCTAGCTTAGAAGAGGCAAAAAAAATTTTAAAAAATAAATCCATTTAGAGTAATATCCTACCATATGGCAAAAAAAGTTATTGTTGTTGGATCAGGATTTGGGGGGGCTTGCCTCAGCACTTAGATTGAGAGCTAAAGGATGTGATGTTACTTTAGTTGAGAAGCATCCTGATTTGGGTGGTAGAGCTAGAGTTTTTAAAAAAGGAAATTTTATCTACGATGGTGGACCAACTGTTATTACTGCACCCTATCTTTTTGAAGAATTATTTTCTTTGTTTAATAAAGAAATTTCTGACTACGTAAAAATAGTTCCGCTTAATCTATGGTATCGTTTTGTGTTTGTTGACGGAGAAAGTTTTGATTACTCAGGTGATGAAAAATCAATGGAAAAAGAAATTAAAAAATTTTCTGAGTCAGACTATGAAGGATATAATAAATTAGTTAATTTTACTGAGAAAATTTTTAATAAAGGTTTTACGGACTTGTCTGATAAACCCTTTAATAACCTATCATTTATGCTTAAACAAATTCCTGCTTTATTGAATCTGAAGAGTTATAAATCTGTTTACGCACTAGTTTCAAAATATATTTCGAATGAGAAATTAAGAAGGGTATTTAGTATGCACCCTCTACTAGTCGGGGGAAATCCTTTCACTACTACTTCAATATATGCTCTTATTCTATTTTTAGAAAAAAAATGGGGAATTCATTATTCAATGGGCGGTACAGGAAGTGTAGTAAAAGCTCTAGAAAAATTAATGAAAGAAGAAGGTGTTAAGATTAAAAAAAATTCAGAAGTCACTGAAATAATTTCAAATGACAAAAATGTTAAAGCTGTAAAGATAAATAAGTCAGAAATTATAAATTGTGATTATGTTGTATGTAATTCAGATCCGCCGAATGTATACCAAAACTTAATAAAATCAAAAAATAATTATAATTTTTTATTTAAACAAAAAATGAAAAGAATGGATTATTCTATGGGACTTTTTGTTTATTATTTTGGATCAAAAAAACAGTACAAGGATGTGGCTCATCATACAATTTATTTCGGTAAATCTTACGAAGAACATTTGGATAAAATTTTCGAAAAAAAAATTCTTTCAGACGACATAAGTTATTATTTGCATCGACCTTCAGCAACTGATCCTAATATGGCTCCGAATGGCCAGGATGCTTTTTATGTTCTTGTTCCAGTTCCTAATAATTTATCAAAGATAAATTGGTCAAATGAGGGAGAGAAATTCAAAAATTTGGTCTTGGATAAGATGGATAAATCAGTTTTGCCAGGTATTACACAAAATGTTGTGAATGATTTTTATTTGACCCCAGATTATTTTGAAAATGAATTGTCTACTCTACATGGATCGGGCTTCTCTATACAGCCAAAGTTCTCACAATCAGCTTATTTTAGATTTCATAATCAATCAGAAGTTTTTAATAATTTATATTTTGTAGGTGCTGGAACTCACCCTGGTGCTGGCATGCCAGGTGTTATTTCATCCGCTAAGGTTCTTGATAAAATTTTATAATGGTAACAAAAAATTATTTATCAATTTATGCAAAATCTTTCAATTGGTCAGGTTTCTTTTTACCAAAAAATATATATTTAAAGTGTTCTGTCTTATATGATTTTTGTAGGACGATCGACAATATTGCAGACCAAAATAAAGAGCTAGAAATTAAAAAAAAAGAACTTGAGGAATTTAAAAAAAAATTTGAGGATAAAAATAAAAATGACAGTGTAATAAAAAATATGTGGGATTTAATGAATGAAAGAAATATTTCTAAGAAAATTGTTGATGATCTGTTCGATGGAGTAAATTCTGATCTTAAAAAGGAGGTCAGAATTAAAACTGAGAAAGAACTGTTAATTTATTCGTACAGAGTTGCAGGAACAGTAGGTTTGATGATGGCAAAAATATTTGGTGTTAAAAAAAAAGAATCTTTACAAAGAGCTATAGATTTAGGAATAGCAATGCAATTAACAAACATTGCGAGAGATGTGGTTGAGGATGAAAAAAAAAATAGATTTTATTATATAAATAACTCTAAAGATATTTTCTCAAGTATAAAAAATACTATTTTAAAAGCAGACTCCTTTTATGATAGCTCTTTTGAGGGTATTAAAGATATACCATTAGGTTGCCGTTTTTCAATAATCGTCGCTAGGAGGGTTTATAGGCAAATAGGAAGAAAAATTTTACAAAAAAGAGATATTGATAACTACCGTCGGGCTGGAAAAATTTATGTAACCAATTTTGGTAAATTTATTCAAACATTATTTTCATTAAAAGATTTATTAATTCTTTTCTTTGTAAGAAAAAAGAAATATGAAAAAGAAGTTGAATATAATTTAATAAGTGAAGAAATAGGTTTAAATGAAAGAATTTGATTATGTAATTATTGGGGGGGGTTGTGCTGGTTTATCACTAGCATATGAACTTGATATTCATAATAAACTTGATGAAAGAACGCTCGCAATTATTGAGCCTAGAGAAACTTATAAGAGAGATAAAACCTGGTCTTTTTGGAAAGTAAATCAACATAACTTTGAGGACTGCATAAAGAATAGATGGAAAGAGTTCTCTATAAATACAAAGTCAGGGTCCAAAATAATAAAATGTGGCAAATTTCCATATGAAAGTATTGATAGTGGACTTTTTTACGACAAAATAATTACTCGATTAAAAAAAAATAAAAATATAAAGTTTTTTAAAGATACTAAGGATTTAGATTTAAGTAACTCTTTTATATTTAATAGTTTGCCATCTTTAAAAGAGGATATTAATTCAAATATTTGGCAGCATTTTTATGGAGTAGAAATTGAGACAAAAGAAGAATTTTTCAATGAGAGTCTTGTAAATTTAATGGATTTTAATTGTGATCAGCGGAATAATGTACATTTCTTTTATGTTTTACCTTTCAGTAAAAATAAGGCAATGGTTGAAACTACGTGGTTATCTAAAAAGGATAATTCTCTAAAAGATTATAACGCGCAAATAGAAATATATTTAAATAATCTTGGTATTAAAGATTACAAAATAAATTATAAGGAAGAAGGTTCCATACCACTTTTTTATCCAATAAACGAAAAAGAAAAAAATAAAATAAATATTGGAACTGCTGGTGGTATGACAAGACTTAGCACGGGTTATACTTTCTTAAATATTCAGGAACACTCGAGATATATACGTAAAAATATTCAAAATATCGAAAAAGTTAAAATTTATGAAATAAATAAAAAATATAGGTTTTTAGATGAAGTCTTTTTAAGGGTTTTAAAAAAATATCCTGAAAAAATGCCCAATATATTTTTTAAAATATTTGGTAACTCTTATATTGCTGCTATAAAATTCTTATCAAATAAAAGCAATATTTTTGAAGATTTATTAATAATTTTAAAAATGCCAAAATGGATATTTATTAAATCTATATTTAACTAAAATGATAAAGAAAATTTACGGCAAACATACATTTTATTTTACAATTTTCACGACAATACTTTCAGTAATTGCGCTTTTAAGTAGAGATAATTTCTCTTTTTCTAATGAATTGACTATTTTATTTATTTGTTTATTTTTAATTTTATCAATTGGAATTTCGCATGGAGCTTTAGATAATTATAAGGCAAATAAATTACTCTCCATTTACAAAATTAAAAATAAAACTATTTTTTTTGCAGCATATGTATTTATTGCGGCCTTTACAATTTTTGTTTGGAGTTTATATAGTTCATATACCTTGTTGGCTTTTTTAATTATTGCCTCTTATCACTTTGGACGAGAGGATACTTCTTTTTTGCATGTGGGAAACTCTTATTTAGATCAAATATTTTACCTAGTTAAAGGTTCTTTAATAGTATTTGCACCACTTTTTTTTCATTTTGATCAAACATTAAATATTTTTGAAACTTTAATGGTAAAAAAAGAATTTTTAATTTTCTTAGAATATGAGCACTGGATAATAAATGTTTTTTTATTTTTAAGTATCGTGGGTTATTTTTATTTTATATATAAAAATAAATTTATAGACTTTGAGATTTTATTATTAGATATGCTATCAATTATTATTTTAAATTATATATTTTCTCCATTAATTGCTTTTACTGTTTATTTTTGTTTTCTCCACTCGATAAGGCATATTATATCGATATCTTTTGAACTTGATAAAGATGATTTTTCAAATGGTGTGAGAGTTTTTTTTAAAAAAGCCTTACCTTTAACAATTGTAACAGCAATTTTATATTTGATAGCAACGGTTTTTTTATCAAAATCCTTTGGTATAAATGATGTAATTATAAAAGTGATATTTATTGGTTTGGCGTCATTAACATTTCCGCATATATTGCTGGAATATTTATTAGAAATAAATGAAAAACGAAATTAAAATTCTTCTAGCGGCGCCCAGAGGGTTTTGTGCAGGAGTAGACAGGGCCATTGAAATAGTAAAAAAAACATTAAACAAATATGGTTCACCAGTATATGTTAGACATGAAATTGTGCACAATAAAAATGTGGTTGAGTCACTCAAAAAATTAGGTGCGGTTTTTGTCGAGGAGATCTCTGAGATTACAGATGTATCTAGACCTGTCATTTTCTCAGCTCATGGAGTTCCTAAAAAAGTGCCTGAGGAAGCAAAGCTTAAAAAAATTTTTTATGTTGATGCTACTTGTCCACTAGTTTCTAAGGTGCATCGAGAAACTGAGCAGTTATATAGAAGAGGATTTGATATTGTTTTAGTAGGTCACAAGAATCACCCTGAGGTTATTGGTACAATGGGGCAATTACCTAAAGGTTCGATTAAACTCATAGAAAATATCGAAGAAGTTAAAAATTTAAAATTTTCTAAACCACTAGCTTATGTAACACAAACCACTTTATCTGTTGATGACACAAAGGAAATAATTGATGCTTTAAAAGAAAAATTTCCAAAAATAAAAGGTCCAATTAAAGAAGACATTTGTTATGCAACTACAAATAGACAAGCAGCTGTTAAAAAAATTGCTCCTAACTGTGAAATGTTTTTTGTTATAGGCAGTAGGAATTCCTCAAATTCAGCTAGATTAGTTGAGGTTGCTAAAAAGTCAGGATGTAAAAACTCTGAACTGATATTTTATGGGAAAAAAGCTCCATTAGAAAAAATAAAAAACTGCAAAATCATAGGATTGTCTTCGGGTGCTTCTGCACCTGAAGAATTAGTTCAAAACTTTATTTCTGAAATTCAAAAAAACATGATTGTTTCAATTGAGGAAGTTATCACTGCTAATGAAAAAGTAGTTTTTAAATTGCCTAAAGAATTAAATTAAATGGCTGTATATACGAAATTAGAAAAAGAACAGATCAATAATATTTTATTGAATTATAAATTAGGTAAACTCAGAAAATTTGAGGGGATAAAGGAAGGTATTGAAAATACAAATTACTCTGTTGAAACTGAAAAAGGTAAATATATTTTAACAATTTATGAAAGAAGAGTTAAAGAAAATGATCTCCCTTTTTTTTCAAATTTGATGGTTGAACTTTGCAAAAACGGTTTTATTTGTCCTAAGCCAATACCAAATAAAGATAATAATTATATATCAGATTTAAATGATAAAAAGTTTATGATCGTGAGTTTTTTAGATGGTAAGTCAAAAAATAATCTTTCCCCCTCTGAGTGTAAGATTGTTGGTAATCAGATCGCTAGGCTACATCAAATTACAAAAAATTTTAAATTTATGAGAAAAAATGATTTATCAGTGAGATCTTGGAGAAATATATTTTCACAAGTTAAAGATAAGTGTAATAAAATTCATCCTGAACTACCAAAATTAATTGAAGCAAATTTAATGACTATAGAAAAAGATTGGCCAAAAAACTTACCTTCTGGAATTATTCACGCAGATTTGTTTAGTGATAATATTTTTTTCAAAAATAATAAGTTTTCTGGATTCATTGATTTTTATTTTTCATGTAATGATTTTTATGCTTTTGAGATTGCAATATGTTTTAATGCATTGTGTTTTGATGGAATAAAGCAAAATTTAAGTTTTAATGTAACTAAAGCCAAAAAATTGATGGAGGGTTATAACGAAGTTAGAAAAATATCTAAAGATGAAAAAATGGCTATTAAGGTTCTTTCTCAAGGTGCTGCTTTAAGATTTCTTTTAACAAGGGTTTTCGATTACATTAATACTGTTAACGATGCCGTTGTGAAAATAAAAGACCCTGAAGAATATTTAAAAAGATTAGAATTTCATAAAAATGCGAAGAGCTTTGAGGATTATCTAATTTAATATGAAATATAAAGTATATACCGACGGTGCATGCTCAGGTAATCCTGGTCCAGGTGGTTGGGCAGCAATAATATTAATAGATGATAAAATTAAAGATGAAATCTCAGGGAGTGAAAAAAACACAACAAATAATAGAATGGAACTATTAGCACCGATAAAAGCGATGCAAAAATTCAAGAAAAAATCAGAAATTTCAATTTATACAGACTCGACTTATCTAAAAGAAGGGATAACAACCTGGATAAAAAAATGGGAAAAAAATGGGTGGAAAACTGCAACAAAAAAACCTGTTAAAAATATAGAGTTATGGAAAAAGTTAAGAGATTTATCGTCAAGACATTCTATTAAGTGGATTTGGGTAAAAGGGCATGCTCAAAATGAATATAATAATATTGTTGATGAACTCGCAAAAGGAGCTATAAAAAGATAAATGATAAAACAAATTCCAAGTAATAAGATCAAAGACTTCATAAAAGAAAAACCAAAAAGTATTTTGTTAGATGTAAGAACAAAAGAAGAGTGGGATCAAATAGGAAAACCCGATGGTGATAAAATAGGAATTAAAACATATTTTTTATCATCCCAATTCCAAGGTAGAATTGTTAATCAAAATTTCGTAAAAGAATTTGAAAATTTTAAAATTGATAAGAATTGTGAAATTCTTGTTATGTGTGGATCTGGTAATAGATCTCAAAGAGCAGCAGAATTATTAAGTGAAAAAGGCTTTAAATGCTTAAATGTTTCAGATGGTTTTAGAGGTGACGACAGAGAAAAAATTGGCTGGAAAAATAATCAACTTCCAACTAAGTAATTAAATTCTATTTAAGAAATTTTCTGCAGCAGACAATTCACAGGTTGCGGTTTCTTTTTCTTCCTCGATTTTTTTAACAACTCCATTTTCTAATAGCATTGTATATCTATTTGATCTAATTCCTAAACCTTTTGCTGACTTATCTACTTCAGCCCCAATAGCTTTAGTAAATTTACAAAATGGGTCTCCAACCATGAATATTTTATTACCTACATTTTGATTTTGACCCCAAGCTTTCATTACGTTTGGATCGTTAACCGCCAAACAAATTATTTTAGCAATACCCTTTTTTTTTGCTAAATCATAGTTTTTGACATAGCCCGGTAAATGAATCGCTGAACAAGTTTTTGTGAAAGCTCCGGGCATTCCTAAAATGATTATTTTTTCAGCTTTAAATAAATCATTTGTTGAAATTTTTTTTACTACATTTGTATCGTCCAAATAAAAAAAATCACTCTGAGGTAATTTATCTCCAGTTTTTATTTTCATGATATTTTGCCTAATATATAATTTTTAACATCGTTTATTTTATTTTCTAAAATATCATAATTTTCTTTTTTATCCATTAAATGCGCTATTTGTTTTGGAATCTCGACTTTCTGAGATGTTGCCATTTTAATTGTTTCTAAAAATTTATAAGGATGGGCTGTGCCTAGAATCAAAATTTCAGAACCATCTTTTACATCCTTAGAGGCCCCAACTGCAGTTGCTGTATGGGGATCAATTACGAAATTATGTTCTCTCGAAAAACCTTTTATTATTTCAATAGTTTCTTTATCATTTATTTTTTTAGCACTGAAATCTTTTTTTATAAAATCTATCTGTTCTTTATTTAACAAAAACGAACCCTTAGATTTTAAGTCATTCATAAAAATTGATACTTTTTTATCGTCTTCATTAAGCACGTCAAAAAGTAGTCTTTCAAAATTACTTGATATTTGAACATCCATACTTGGAGACAATGATGGTTTTACTTTAGTTGGTTTATATTTACCTGTATTAATAACTTTCTCTAAAATATCATTTTCATTGGTAGCAACTATTAATTTTTGAATTGGTAGTCCCATTTTTTTAGCTACATATCCTGCAAAAACATCTCCAAAATTACCAGTTGGTACTGCAAAACTAACTTTCTTATTTTGAAATTTAAAATAAGAATAAAAATAATAAACTATCTGACAAGTTATTCTTGCCCAATTTATAGAATTTACACCAGACATATTAATTTTTTCTCTAAATTTATTTTCAGAAAACATTTCTTTGACAAGTTTTTGACAATCATCAAATGTTCCTTTGACGGCAATATTATAAATATTATTAGATCCAATAGTTGTCATAATTTTTCTTTGTATATTTGAAATTTTTTTATATGGATGTAAAATAAATACATTAATATTTTTTCTATCGTTTAAAGCTGCAATAGCTGCTGAACCAGTATCGCCAGAAGTAGCAACTATAATATTTACTTTATTATTAGAAGAAACATTAAATTCATCATACATGTTTCCAAGAACTTGCATTGCAATATCTTTGAATGCCAGCGTAGGTCCATGATAAAGTTCTATTAAATTTAAATTTCCAAACTTCTTGAGTTTTATAACTTCTTCGGATGAAAAGCTTTGGTAGGACTTTTTTATAAGATTTTTAAGTTTTTTTTTTTCTATACTTGATGAACAAAAATTAAATATTATTTCTGTTGCAAGATCAACATAACTCAAAACGCTCAATTTTTTAATTTCATCTTTACTATATTTTTTAATTTGTTTAGGAATAAAAAGTCCCCCATCAGGGGCTAACCCTCTTAAAAAAATATCTTTAAAATTGTATTTTAGATTTTTATTCCTTGTGCTGATATATTCCACTATCTAGATAATTTTTCTTCTTTTTTAAAGTTTTTCTTCCAAGATCTATTTAGCAATCCCATAAGAGTAAGTGAAACCACAATAACTAACAAAGCCATTTGACCACCTGATGTTTCAGAAATACACACTGCGCACATCTCGAGGATTTCAGAATTTGAAATATTAATAATCATTTTTTAAAAAATACAAATTGAATTATAGCTTCTTTTATATTCTTTGTCACATTAGGGTCAACTAATAAAACTAGAGCATACTTTTCTTTTTGACCTGCATTCAAAGTCTGCTGTTCATAACAAAAGCAGTTCATTTTAGTCATATATTCTTTTAATTCACTGGGATATACTTGAAAGGTGGCCATGCCAGATGCACTGTTTTCACTTAAATTTGTTACTGTATAGTTTACTGTTTTAATCTCACCAGGTTTTATAGTTATATATTGCTGTTCTGTTTCAAACTTAAATGGTAAATCCTTATGAACACTTGTTATCAACTTGGTGCTTATTTCCTGTTTATTTGAAATATTTTCCTTCGAAAAAAAAATGGATAATGAAAATATTATTATTATAGATAAGAAAAAAATTAATAATTTATTTTTATTTTCTTTTTTTTTAGACAACTTTATCCACTAGAATTGATACAAATATTAAGAACAGGTAGAAAATTGAGAAACCAAATATTTGTTTTGATATTTTCTTTTCCAATTTTGAACTTTTTGTTTTAAAAAGTTTATAACAAATTAAAATGTAATATGCGCTTAGTGGAAAAGAAAATAAAAAATATATGATACCTGAAAACTTTAAAAGTACAGGTGCTAGAGCTATTGGGAATAAAAGAATGGAATAAATTAATATATTTTTTTTAGTTGCCTGAATACCTGAGGTTACAGGAAGCATAGGTATTTTTGCCTTCTTATAATCATCAGATTTATACAATCCTAGTGCCCAAAAATGAGATGGCGTCCAAATAAAAATAATTAAAAACAATATAATAGGCTCTATGTCAATTCCCCCTGTTGCTATTGACCAGCCTATAACTGGTGGAAGTGCACCTGCAGCTCCGCCGATAACGATATTTTGAGGTGTTTTTCTCTTAAGCCAAATTGTATATATAAAAACGTAAAACAAAATCGTTATGGCCAATAAAGAAGCAGCCATTAAATTTGAAAAAAAATATAAAGCTATGACAGAAGCAAAGGAGGTTAATGTTCCAAAAATAAGTGCTTGTTTTTTTGTTAATCTGCCAGTTGGAATTGGTCTCAAGCACGTTCTTGACATTACAGAGTCTAGATCGGCTTCATACCACATGTTTAAAGCACCTGCAGCACCTGATCCAAAAGCAACAGCTATAATAGATAGAGTTGCGGTGAATAAACTTACTGAGTCTGGAGCAATTATTAATCCAACTACACAAGTAAAAACCGCTAAAGACATCACTCTAGGTTTCATTAAGTCAAAAAGAGCCTTTAGATAATTGTTAATATCTAGTTTAAATTCTCGTGTTTTTGTCTGTGTGTTAAACAATTTGATCCTTTATTAAATTACTCTCCAAGAACAAAGTAAATAAGTCTTGTAAAAACAGTGTACTTTCCCTCGGCTACCATTAGACCGACAAAACAGGCTATCGCAGTCATCGGCCATAGCAAAACATTTACAAGGGCGTAGCGCTCCCAAAAGAGATGCATAAAAAAAGCCATAATTAAACCTGCTTTTAAAAACATAAAAAACAAAATTAAAGACCATCTAAGTAAACCTTGAAACTGGTACCAGTCAACCATGTAGGAAAAAAAACTTAGTACAAATAACAATCCCCATATCCATAAGTAAATTCCTATCTTATGTGTTGTTGAGGCCTTTTGTTTGTCTTTGTTTATTTCTGTATTTTCATTCATAATAATATTATCTTACCAGAGATAGAAGAAGGCAAAAATAAAAACCCAGACTAAATCAACAAAGTGCCAATAAAGGCCAAGTATTTCAATTGAAACATAATCTGACTTCATTGTAGTGAAAAATCCGCGCCTTCCGGTATCAAAATCTCCTCTAAATACTTTTCTGGCAAATATAAATAGAAATATTACACCTATAGATACATGCGTACCATGAAATCCTGTTATCATGAAGAAATATGAGCCAAATTGACCAGCGCCAAAAGGATTTGACCAAGGTCTTACTCCTTCATGTATTAGTTTAGACCATTCGTAGGCTTGCATACCTACAAAGGTTAATCCGCCAATTGCAGTAGCAAAAATGAACCAGCCACACATTTTTTTGTTTTTCTCATACCCATACTTCACTGCTAAAGCCATAGTTCCACTACTTGTAATAAGCACAAAGGTCATTATAGCGATCAAAAGTAATGGTACAGGGACTCCCATAAAATCTAGTGAAAATACTTCACTTGTATTTGGCCAATCAACCACAGTTGATGCCCTGCCCTTCATATAAGAGATTAAAAAACAACTAAAAATGAAAGTATCACTCAATAAAAAGATCCACATCATTGCTTTACCCCATTGAACACCTTTAAACGCAGTCTGATCTGAACCTAAATCACTCGGAACGCTTTTCCAACCTTTAGGAAGATTTTGAAATGAAGAGTCTGACATAAATATCCCTTAACTTGATAGCATTAATCCAAAAAGCACAATCCAAACAGCTAATAAAAAGTGCCAATATACAGCGCAAGTATCAATTAAATTATTTATTTCTTCTTTTTTATACGTTCTTTTAATAAATTTTGATGTAGTTTTACCCCAAAAATATATACCTCCAACTATATGAAGGCCATGAATTGTTGTAAATAAATAGAAAAAAGCGTTAGCTACATTAGTAGTAGCGTAGTATCCGGTATTCATAAGTTGATACCAAACTATAAGCTGACCAATCAGAAAAAAATAAGCAAGAAAACCAACAAAATATAAACCGTTTTTAGTTTTATCAAAATTATCCTTTTGAGCATATTTTGTTGTCATATGAAAAACTAAACTGCTTATTACTAAAATGCCGGTATTTAACCATAGTAACCATGGCTCAGGCATATTTTTCCAATCACTTATTAACATACGATCAGAATATGCCACTATGAATAGTGAGAACAATACCGTGCTAGCAGCCATTATTGTTCTTAAACCTAACTTCTGTTTGCTCAAATTTACTGTTTGACCTTGGTGTTTGTTATCTACCTCTATTTGATCTTTTTCCCAAGGCTTTTCAGTTAGTAATTGAAAAATACTTTTCTTATTGCTCACGTTTTCTCAACTTTCGCACCTATTATCTCGCTCGGAGGTTGGTTTTGCGGAATATAGTCCTCTTTTGCACCTGGCACACTAAAATCATAAGGCCATCTATAAACCTTAGGAAGTTCTTTACCCCAATTACCGTGTTCTGGGGGCATTTGAGGTGTTTGCCATTCTAAGGAGCATGCTTTCCAAGGGTTTTTTTCTGATTTTTTTCCCAGTCGAGCACTAGTAATTAAGTTATACAAGAATAATAATTGTGCTGCACCAACTATTAAAACTGCAATAGTTATAAACTTGTTCAAAAGAAGTGTGGATGTGTCAATGTAAGGACTATCATAGATTTCAAAATACCTTCTTGGGACACCAACAAAACCTTGATAGTGCATTGGGAAATAGATTGCGTATGAACCTATAAATGTAAACCAAAAATGAATTTTTCCTAAAGTTTCATTCATCATCCTACCTGTTATCAAAGGATACCAATGGTAAATTGCTCCAAAAATAACAAGGATAGGTGCTATGCCCATTACCATGTGAAAGTGAGCAACCACAAAATATGTGTCAGATAATGGAACGTCAACTGTTACATTTCCAAGGAATAATCCCGTCAATCCTCCATTCAAAAAAGTCACAATAAATCCAAGAGAAAATAGCATTGGAAGCGATAGTTGAATATTTCCTCTCCATAAAGTTAAGATCCAATTATAAACTTTTATTGCTGTAGGCACCGCGATTATAAGTGTTGTAGTTGCAAAAAAGAAGCCAAACCAAGGATTCATTCCACTCACGTACATGTGGTGTGCCCAAACAAAAAAGCTCAAAGCACCAATTCCAACTATGGCCCAAACCATCATCCTATAACCAAAAATTGTTTTTCTTGAGTGCACTGAAAGTAAATCTGAAACTATTCCAAAAGCTGGTAGAGCAACAATGTAAACTTCTGGGTGACCAAAAAACCAAAATAGATGCTGAAATAAGATTGGACTTCCGCCCTCATGTGTTAATGTTTCGCCAAGTGAAACCATAGCCGGCATAAAGAAGCTTGTTCCAAGAAGACTATCTAATGTCATCATCAAACAGCCTACTAATAAAGCAGGAAAAGCGAACATCGCTAGAACTGTTGCAGTAAAAATTCCCCAAATCGTTAGTGGAAGTCTCATAAGCGTCATACCTCTAGCTCTCAACTGTAAAACTGTAATTATGTAATTTAATCCTCCCATTGTAAAACCTGCTACGAAAAGTATTAGTGAAACCAACATTAAAATTATTCCCATATCACTTCCTGGAGTTCCGGCAGTGATTGCTTGTGGAGGATAGAGTGTCCAACCTGCTCCGGTTGGTCCGCCAGGCACGAAGAAACTTGCTAATAAAACTACAACAGCAACAACAAATGCCCAATAGCTGAGCATATTTACATATGGAAAAGCCATATCTCTTGCACCGCACATAAGTGGTATTAATAAATTTCCAAAACCTCCTAAAAATAATGCAGTTAGTAAATAAACTACCATTATCATTCCATGCATTGTTACAAACTGATAATAAGCTGCTGGGTCGAGCCAGCCAAGGCCAGGAAAGGCTAATTGAATTCTCATTAGCCAAGATAAAACTAATCCTAAGAGACCTGTACCCACTGCTGTTAAAGCGTATTGAATACCAATATATTTTGCATCTTGTGAAAATACATATGTAGTCCACCAGCTATGAGAGTGATAAAGCTCCTGATCTGGCAGTTCCGCTTCTGGAACTGCATCTAAATCTGGTGAAGAAACAGAAGATGCATCAGTAGCATAATCTGATTTTGCTTCTAACTTATGTTCGTATTCATCTGACATTTTTCTGTTTCTTTATAGTTAATTTATCTTTTTTTACTAGTTGCAAATTGTCATTTTTTTTGTTTTTTGCTAACATTTTTTCAAAAGTTATTTGATTTGCTTCCCATTTTTTGTAATCTTTCTCTTCATCTACTATTACTCTTCCTCTCATAGCATAATGTCCAGACCCGCAATACTCAGCACACAAAACTTCAAAATCACCTGTTCTGGTTGGTGTCAGCCAGTAATATGTCACGATACCGGGTACCATGTCCATCTTTCCTCTAAATTGAGGAACGTAAAAATTATGTAAAACATCTATAGTTCTAAGCTCAAACTTAACTGGTCGGTCTAATAATAAGTGAAGTTCTTGAGCATCAACTAAAAGATCATCTTTACCATTTGGATCTTCTAAAATTAATCCAAACGGATTATCATCATTTATATATTTAATGTCTGTTTTTCCTAAAATATTATCATCACCTGGTAATCTATATTTCCAACCCCACTGATATGCAAAAACTTCTACTTTGTAAGCATTGTCCGGCACAGTCACATATTGATTCCAAACAACTAGTCCTGGTGCTAATAGAGCCGCAACTCCGATAGCAGTGGCCCAGGTTAATCTGCTTTCTAATTTTTTATCCTCTGGTTTATATTCAGCTCTTCTATCTTTATTATAACTAAATTTCCAAACACAGTATGCAACAAAAAAACATATAGCAACAAATACAACGCCAGTAATCCAAAAGGTTAGAATTATGGTATCATCCATATTACCCCAGTTCGATGCTACTTCTGTCCACCACCACGGAGACCAAAAGTGAAAGGCTATTGATCCAACTGTTATTAAAAATATACTTAAAGCAACTATCATTTTATGCGTTTATAATAATAAAAATTCCTAATAGTATGATCCCTGCAATTAAAATGTGATTTCCTAAATCTATAAAACCCATCTTCTTGTTTTTAGAGTCAACTAAATCTCTCCACCTAAATGGCACTGATTTTCTTTTTACTGCAAGTTCTGCCTCATTTTCGTTTTTTTCGAGTCTAAGTGACACCGAAAAAAATACGAAATAAATGAACAAGACTAAAAAAATGACTAGCCCTAGAAGTAATGCGTATGATGTGCTCATAATTTAATTTACTATATATAAATACTTTATGCATGTTTAATAAGGTTTTGCGACACTTTTGCAAGGTAAAATTCTGCTTAAATTTAAAGGGTAAATTACTTAAAATTTAACTTATAACTTAAAATTGTAGTTGCAGCTATTGCTGCTGTCTCAGCACGTAAAATATTCTTAGCTAATGAGATAGAAATGGTTTTTTTGTTATCAACTATTAATTGTCTTTCATTTTCAGAAAAGTCTCCCTCTGGACCAACCAATAAACAAACTGGATTTTTTTTTAATAAAATATTTTTTAAATCAGTGTCTTTACAATTAATGTCACAAAAAATTAGGTGTCCATTTTTTGGAAAATTTTTAATGAAATTTTCTAGATTTTGAATTTTTAATATCTCTGGAACCGATATTCTATTAGATTGCTCACTCGCCTCGGTAATAATTTTTTTTGCTCTATCAAGATTGATTTCCTTTGTGATACTTCTTTGGCATAAAAGTGGAAAAAATTTTTGAATTCCAAGTTCTGTTGTTTTTTGTAGCATAAAATCTTGTGGGTTTTTTTTTATAGGAGAAAAGGCCAACCATAAATTAGCTTCTTCCATTATTGCTCTAGATAATTTTTCTACTTTAAATTCAGTTAAGTTTTTATCGTGTTTAAGTATACAAGCATCCCACTCTCCATTTGTTGGATTAAAAAGAGATATTTTGTCACCTGGTCTTAATCTCATAACATTTTTGGTATAATGAGATTGGCTTTCAGAAAGTTTAGAGATAAGGTCACTTTTTAATTCTTTGTGATAAAAAAGTCTTGCTTTTGAAGTCATGAAGAATTTATATAAGCTGCAATGGCAAAATCAATTATAATTAATGAGCATGGAGGACCTGAGGTATTACAACAAAAAGAAACAAAAGTTGGAAGTCCTGGACCAAAAGATATTAAAATTAAAAATTTAGCAATTGGATTAAACTTTATAGATACCTACCATAGATCAGGTCTCTATCCTCTTAAACTGCCAAGTGGCATTGGTATGGAGGGTGCGGGAGTTGTAGAGGAAATTGGTTCCGAGGTTAAAAATTTTAGTATAGGTGATAATATAGCATATGCATCTACACCTTTAGGATCATATTCTGAAGAAAGAATTATTCCAGAAAAGATTGCGGTTAAAATTCCAGATGGAATAAATCATAAAATTGCTGCATCAGTTATGACAAAGGGTTTAACAACACACTATTTATTGTATAAAACTTACAAACCTGGTGCTAGCGAAACAATTCTTTTTCATGCAGCTGCCGGTGGGGTCGGACAAATTTTTTGCCAATGGGCAAAAAGTTTAGGTTGTAAATTAATCGGAACAGTTGGTTCAGAAGAAAAAGTAGGCATAGCTAAAGATAATGGTTGTGACTTTGTAATAAACTATAAAAAAGAAAATTTTGAAAAAAGAATCAAAGAAATTACAAATGGTAAAGGAGTAGATGTGGTTTATGATGGAGTTGGGAAAGATACATTCACTGGATCTGTTGGTTCATTAAAAACAAGAGGAATGATGGTTTCTTTTGGTAATTCATCTGGGCCTTTAGAACCAATTAATGTTCCAAAGTACATCCAGCCAAAGAGTTTATTTTTTACTCGTCCAGTTTTAGGGCATCACTCTGACGAAGGTGAACTTCAGGATGCTGGCAAGACCCTATTCGAAAAAATTAAATTTGGCAAAATTAAAGTTAAAATTTTTAAAGAATATTTGTTATCAGATGCAAGAAAGTCCCACGAGGACCTAGAGTCAAGAAAAATAATAGGACCAGCAATTTTGATTCCAAATGATTAATTCAAAAAAAAAATCTATTTTAAGTCCTTGTATAAGTATATGTAAAAGTGATCCGGTTACAGGTTTGTGTTTTGGTTGTGCAAGATCTGAGGAAGAAAAAAAAATTTGGAAGAATCCGACGACTTTGGACGACTGGAAAATGAGTAATCTTAAAGTTCTTAGAAAAAGAATGAGTGATACACAATTAAAAACTTTTGAGCGATCGTATCAAGAGAAAATTGAGTTTGGAAAGCTAGTGTATTCAAAAAAATTAGAGAAAAAGCCATAAGATTAAACCTACAGCAGCTAATATAATTACTAATATTCTTACACCAAAAAGATATCTCGTTAAACTTTGTGAGTTTTCTATTTCTTTCTTTTTACCAGCCCCAATTCGAATTACTAAATAAAATGAAATTAGCAAAATTAATATAATAATAAGTATAACTGGTTTACTAAACATAATTAATTTGATGTTAAAATTATAGGTAAAAATAAACCTAACGCATATAGAAGTATAATGATTATCGAGGCGATTATAAAGGCTCTCATTGCATTAATCTTCATAGCAATTACTTTTTATTATCTATTTTCATATCAGACAAGTGCAGTTTCAGCGCATTTGTAGAAAGAAAAATTTCAAGTAAAAATAAAAGTATCGAAATAATCATAGATATACAGCATGATGCGAAAATAAGCCTAGCAATAATCACAGCATCTAAATATAGTCCTAGGACAGTTAGCATATTAAACAAAAATCCTAAACTAGCTGCACCAATGGCAAATTTTAAGTAATTTATTCTTTTACTTAGGTTTTTAAGTTGCTTTTCCCATTCAGGAGGAATGTGTTTTTCAAATACATGTTCGTCATGCAACTTTCTGATCAGTGCGCTCAAAGTATGAAACCTATTACTATAGACAGTCATCACCAGGGGTATGGCTGGAAACATAAGGGCGGTAACCGTATAATCTATATTCATATCGAATCAAATTGATTATGTATTTAGTGTTTGATATTTACAAGAACTAATAATGTCAGTACATCTTAAAAATTTCATAAATATAACTAGATTAAATAAACCGATTGGTTTTTTTTTATTGTTTTGGCCATGTTCGTGGGGTTTATCACTTTCTTATTTTTTTCAGAAAGATCTACAAAATTTTATATATTATTTATTTCTTTTTTTGTGTGGTTCAGTATTAATGAGAAGTGCTGGCTGTATAGTTAATGACATAGTTGATGAAAAAATAGATAAAAGGGTTTCAAGAACAAAAAATAGACCGATAGCTTCTGGATCTTTGAGTAAAAACTTAGCATGGACTTATGTTTTGGTTTTATGCTCATTAGCTTTTTTAGTCTTAATTCAATTCAACAAATTAACAATTTATTTAGGAATTTTTTCAATGATATTTGCTTTTAGTTACCCTTTCATGAAAAGATTTACTTACTGGCCACAACTATTTTTAGGATTTACTTTTAATTGGGGAATTATAATGGGTTGGGTATCCATTTCAAACGAGATTACATACTTGCCGGTACTTCTTTATATTGGAGCCATATTTTGGACACTAGGCTATGACACGATTTATGGATTACAAGATTTATCTGACGATGAGGTGATAGGAGTAAAATCTACATCTATTAAATTTAAGAAAAACCTTAAATTATTTATTGGTATGTGTTATTTCTTAAGTTCATTGTTCATATCTTTTGTTATGATTAAAATGGATATCAATTTTGGTTTTTTATTTATTTTTTTATTTATGGCGAGTCTCTTTTACCAAATAAAAATTTTTAGTATAAAAAAACCAAAAAATTCATTAAAAGCATTTAAATTGAATAATTTATCTGGATTATTTGTGTTTTTAGCTATTTTAATAGAGGTTACAAAAATTTAATGTCATTAACTGTTAGTGAAATAATTTATTACTTAAAAAGATTATACAGAGAATACGTCATAAAATATATTGGGCGACTTATAGCTGCTTTATTTTTCTCTTTGGTAGTTGCGGGAACAACTGCTGCAATTGCATGGTTATTAGATCCAGCGGTCAAAAAAATCTTTATTGAAAATAATCGAACTTATGCGGCTTTAATTCCCATAGCAATAATTTTAGTTTTTACTGCTAAAGCCATTTCATTATATATGGGAAGATTACTCGTGATTGTAGTAGGTTTTCGAGTCGTTCAAAACTTACAGAACCAAATGGCTGAACATCTTCTACTGTCTGACACGCAAACCTTAGAGGAAAAACATTCTGGAAAGTACATTTCTGACTTTTTATATGATGTGGGACAAATTCAAAATTTAATAAGCACTGGGGTTCTTAATATGCTCAAAGATAGTTTAACATTAGTAGCTTTGGTTTCACTAATGTTTTATCAAAATTGGAAACTAGCTTTGTTTGCTGTTTTAATGATTCCATTAGCAGCCATTTTTGCAAAATCGCTTGGAAAAAGAATGGGCAAAGTAACCACCCAGGCTGCTCGTTCTGTTGGATCATTTTCTACTTTGCTTCTAGAAACTATTAAGGGCGCAAGAATCATAAAGATTTATAGAAGAGAAAAAATTGAACAACAGAGATCTGAGGCTGCAATAAAAGATGTTACACAAAAAGGTATAAAAATAGGAAAAACACTAATTAGAGCTACGCCCATAATGGAAACCTTAACTGGTATAATGATAGCTGGTTTTATTTATTTTGCAGGATTTCTAATATCAAATGGTGAATTAGGTATTAATAATTTCTTTTCTTTTTTGACAGCAATGATGCTCTCTTATCAACCTACAAGATCCTTAGCTACTTTAAATATGACAATTTACCAAGGAACAGCTGCAGCTAAAAGGATTTTTGCGATAATTGACGAAAAAATCCAAATAAGAGATGAGGAAAAGTTTCCTGGGCTAAAAATAAAAAAAGGAGATATAAAATTTGAAAAAGTAAATTTTAAGTATAAGGCCGGGAAAGTAAGTGCTATTAAAAATATTAGTTTAGACATTGAAGGTGGAAAAATTACTGCATTGGTTGGTCATAGCGGTGCTGGAAAAAGTACTATTATGAATTTAATTCCAAGATTCTTCCAACAACAGGAAGGAAAAATTGTAATTGATGGCCAAGATATTGATAGGGTTTCTCTTTACTCATTAAGAGATCAAATTTCTATGGTAAGCCAAGATACAATCTTATTCGATGACACTGTAGAGAATAATATCAAATTTGCTAAAATTGATGCAACAGATGAAGAAATGCATGAAGCCTGCGAACAGGCTGTTGCGGATGAATTTATTAATGAATTACCAGATAAATATCAAACAACAATAGGAGAAAATGGAGTAAGACTTTCTGGGGGACAAAAACAACGGCTATCTATTGCAAGAGCTATACTCAAAAATGCTCCCATTATTCTTCTCGATGAGGCTACATCATCACTTGATACTGAGTCGGAGCAAAAAGTTCAGAACGCTATTTTTAATCTTACAAAAAATAAAACGACACTAGTTATTGCTCATAGATTATCAACAATAAAAAAAGCAGACAATATTATTGTCATGCGAGATGGAAATATAGTGAGTTCTGGAAAACATGATTTACTAATGCAAACGTCTGGAGATTACAAGAACCTTTATAACAAACAAGTTATATAAATGAAATATGTCAAAGTTTTTATATACCATTTTAATAAAAATTTTTTATATACCATTTTGTTTAATAATTTTTTTTAGAATTTTTATAAATAAAGAAGATAAATCTAAATTCACAGAAAAAATTTTTCCTGCTAAATTTAAAAGACCAGACGGATATTTGTTTTGGTTTCATGTTGCTAGTTTAGGCGAATTTAATAGTATTATTCCTATATTAAATTATTTTAATGAAAAAAATAAAAATTATAACTTTCTTATTACAACTACAACTTTAAGTTCTTATAAAGAATTTAAAAAAAAATATGAAGATAATAATAATTTTTTTCATCAATTTTTACCTTATGATACAAATTTTCTAATAAATAATTTTTTTAAAAATTGGAGACCTGATATTGTGTCATTTGTGGACTCAGAAATTTGGCCTAATTTTATTTTAAAAATTGGAAAAGAAAATTTACCTTTTCTATTATTAAATGCTAGAATTACAAAAAAAAGTTTTAAAAGATGGAAAATTGTAAACAATTTTGCGTCAGAGCTTTTCAGTAAATTTACATTGTGTATAGCTTCAAGCAAAGAGACAATAGATTATTTAAAATATTTTAATGTTAGTAATGTTAAATTTTTTGGAAATATAAAATATTGTTCTTTAATAAAGATTGGTAAAAATACAAAAGAATATCAGTTTGATCAAATTATAAATAATTTTGTTTGGTGTGCAATTAGTACCCATCCTAATGAGGAAATCTTTTTAGGAAAGGCCCATAAAATTATACAAAAAAAACTTAAACCATCTACTCTTATTTTAATACCAAGGCACATTAATAAAATTCAAAAAATATCATCAAATTTAAAAAAAATGGGCTTTGATGTTCAGTTAAAAAATGAAAAAGATAGTATTAATAAAAATACAGAAATTGCATTGGTAAATTATTATGGCGAAATTGCAAAATATCTTAAAAAAATAAACCAAATTTTTATCGGAAAATCATTATTGGGCAAACTAAAGAACCGGGGAGGCCAAAATCCTATCGATGCAGCAAAACTAGGTTGCAAAGTATACCATGGTCCTTACGTTTACAATTTTAGGGAAATTTATGATTTTTTAGGGAACAAAAATTTGTCGAAAAAGATAATAACACCTGAAGAATTAGCTCAAAATATTATTAAAAACTCTGGTAAATTTGGTGAAAAAAAACACGAAACAAATCAAGAATTAGAAAATTTAAGTAAAGATATTTTTAATAATACAATTAGTGAATACGAAAAATTAATTAAATGAAATATAAAAAACCAAAATTCTGGGACGAAAAATATTTTACTATATTTTCAATTCTCTTGTGGCCATTATCAATTTTGTATCAACTTATTTTCCATATAAAAAAAAGACTATCCCATGAAAAAAAATTTAATATACCTATCATTTGTATAGGTAATATATATCTTGGGGGGACTGGAAAAACTCCCGTTGCATTAAAACTCTATGAAATTTTTAAGAAAAAAAAAAATCCAGTAATTATAAAAAAAAATTATAAAGACCAAAATGATGAAATTACATTATTATCAAAATATGCAAAAGTGATAACAAATTATGATAGATATTCTTCGCTTGAGCAAGCTATAAAAAAGAAATTTGATCTTGTGATTTTAGATGATGGTTTTCAAGACTTTAAATTAAAAAGGGATTTAAACATAGTTTGTTTTAACCAAAATCAGGAAATTGGTAATGGACAAACGATACCATCAGGGCCTTTAAGAGAAAATCTCTCTGCGTTAGAAAGATGCAAAATTGTGATGATTAATGGAAATAAAAATTTAGAATTTGAGGAAAAATGTAGAAAATTTAATAAAAATTTAAATTTTTTTTACTTTAAATACTTATTAAAAAATCTAAACAACTTTAAAAATAAAAAATTGATTCCTTTTGCCGGTATAGGAAATCCTAGTAATTTTTTTGACATTTTAAAATCAAATAGATTAAATATTGTAAGCGAAGTAGCTTTTCCTGACCACTATAATTATACTGATAAAGATTTTGATAAATTAAATACTTTGGAAAAAAAGTTTAATGCAAAATTAGTTACGACTGAAAAAGATTACTTGAGAATAAGTAAATTTTTAAGAAAAAGATTTAGTATGATTGAGATAAAAGTTGAAATTGAGAATCAAGAGAAACTTATAGAGACCATAGAAAAATATATAAAATGAAGATACTAAAATACCTGATCGAAGCTTTCTTTATTTATTTATTATTTTTAATTTTCAAATTAATTGGAGTTAAGGGTGCAAGAAATATTTCTGCTTTTATTTTTTTAAAAGTAGGTTTTCTTTTTAGAAATAAAAAATTAGTTGAGAAAAATATTTCTAATGTTTTTAAAGATAAATCTAGTTTTGAAATCAAAAAAATAATAAAGTCTATGTGGAAAAATTATGGTTATGTTTTCGCAGAATATGTGCATCTAAATAAATTCAGATTAAATAAATTTAAAAAAAAACACATTAAAATTTTAGGATATAAAAAAATTGATCAAATAATTAAGCTTAAAAAACCAGTTGTATTTATTTCGGGGCATTTTGGAAACTTTGAATTAATGGCTATGGAACTAGAAAAAAGTGGTGTCAATCTTGCTACAATTTACAGGCCTCTAAATAATATTTTCTTGGATCCATTTATGGTTTTCTTAAGAAAGAAATACATTTGTAAAAATCAGATCAAAAAAGGTTTGAAAGGAACAAGAGATATAATTGATTTCGTCAAAAATAAACACAGTATAGCTCTAATGGTTGATCAAAGAGTGGGTGAGTCTGATAGGGTGCCTTTTTTTGGAATACCGGCACACACAACAACTATACCTGCTCAAATAGCAATAAAGTTTAATTTAGAAATCGTTCCAATTTATTTGAAAAGATTAGATGATAACTCTTTCGAGATGGAAATACTTGAACCACTTCAAACAAATAGAACAGATAATTTAGAGGAAGATAAAAAAAGAATTACTATTCAAATCAATCAAATTATTGAGAAAATGATTAATAAAAATCCGGATCAATGGATTTGGACACACAATAGATGGAAATAATTATCCCTCTTTGTTGATTTGTTGATATCTAATTTTCACTTCTTTTGGTGAAAAATAAGCTTCCTGTAAATCAACATTCCAATAAAAAAGTTCATTAAGTGGAATATTCTTTCCAGAAACTGCACATACAACATGGTCTCCATTCTTAATAACTTCAAATTTGTTTTGATAAAATTTAACTTTTGCTTGATTTTCAGTCATGTTAATTTAATTTTTAAATTTCAATAATATATGAATTTAGCAGTTATAGGAAGTGGCGGTAGAGAGCACGCAATTTGCTACAAATTACATAAATCAAAAAGATTAAAAAAGTTAGTATGTATACCTGGTAATGCTGGGACAGAGAGTATTGCTGAAAATATTAACGAGGATTTAAAAAATTTTGAAGGAATTTATAAAATTATTAAGAAAAAAAATATAGATATTGTTATTGTTGGTCCGGAGCAACCTTTAGTTGATGGAATTGTAGACTACCTAAAGGAAAGATCAATTAAGGTTTTTGGACCAGATAAATTTGCATCCCAACTAGAGGGTTCAAAAGCTTTTATGAAAGAGTTGTGTAAAAAAAATAATATTCCAACAGCGGGTTATGGGATCTTCGATAACTTTAATGATGCTGAAAAATTCATAAAGAAAAATGGAACTCCAATAGTAGTTAAAGCTGATGGATTGGCAGCAGGTAAGGGTGTTTCAATATGTAATTCAATTTTTGATGCAAAGGAAAAAACAAAGGAAATTTTAAATGGAAAATTTAAATCATCTAAAAAAGTTATTTTAGAGCAATTCCTTAATGGAGAGGAATTAAGTTATTTTATTATTGTAGACAGAAAATCTTATAAATTTTTTGGCTCAGCCCAGGACCATAAAAGAGTCGGCGAAGGCGATATTGGGCCAAACACAGGAGGTATGGGTGCCTATTCCCCATCCAAATTGTTAACTAATTCTTTAGATGAAAAAATTAGAAAAAAAATATTAGAACCAACTCTTAATGCAATGAAAGCTTATGGTCATCCATACGAAGGTTTTTTGTATGCGGGTTTGATGATCTTTAAAGATGAACCTTATTTAATAGAATATAATATTAGAATGGGGGATCCTGAATGTCAGGTTATAATGATGAGACTAGAAACAGACCTTTTAAACATTATAGATTGCTCTATTAAAAACAATTTAAGTGATTCGGAAATTAAATTGAATAAAAAAAAAAGTATGACAATAGTTTTGTGTGCAAAGGGTTATCCGGGTAATTACAAAAAGAATTCTGAAATAAAAAACTTATCATTTGTAAAATCAAATGAAAACAATCAAATATTTCATGCAGGAACATACAAAAAAAATGATAAGATTTTATCTTCGGGTGGTAGAGTTTTAAATATTTGCAGCTTGGCAAATACTTTGGTTAATGCAAGATCGCAAATACTTGATACTTTAAAAAAAATTAATTGGGTTGATGGTTTTTTTAGGAAAGATATAGGATGGAGAGCACTAGAAAATAATGAGAATAATAAGAGGTAAATTTAGAAATAAAAAACTTTTTTTTCCAAAAAATTTAAAAACAAGACCACTAAAAGATAGCGTAAAAGAAAATATTTTTAATATTTTGGAACATTCTCCAAAATTAGGAACGGAAGTTAACAATGCTAATATTTTAGATTTATATGCAGGTTCCGGATCGTTCGGTTTTGAGTGTATTTCAAGAAATGCTTTAGAAGTTACATTTGTTGAAAAAGACAATGATGCTTTAGAAAGTATTAAAAAAAATATAAAAAATTTAAAAACTGAAAAAAAAACAAAAATTTTTTCTAGCAATGTTAATAATTACTTAAAGGGTGTTTTTTTAAAGAGAAAATTTGATATTATTTTTTTTGATCCACCTTTCGAAAATAGAGATTTTGTTAGAAATTTAGGAATAATTATAGATAAAAATATTTTTAGCGATAAACATATTATAATTATTCACAGAGAAAAAGGGTCTGATAAATCTTTATCTGGAGCCATCAAAATTATAGAAAAAAGAATATACGGAAGATCAGAGATTTTTTTTGGAAAGCTTTCTTAATTTAAGAAACCTTTTTGTCAAACTTTTTACCTCTTCAACCGCGGGTTGATCAAAAGGATCTAAATTAAAAATTTTTCCTAATGATATTGTCTCAAAGATAAAAGATAAAAAAAGTTTTCCTAAATTATCCTCATCAAATTTCTTTACAACGATTTCTCTAAAAGGCGTTTTATTTCTTTTAAGAACTTCAATAAACGCATCTTTTTGGGATCTCTTAATATCATTGTAGTTTTTTTTGTTTAAATAATCTGTTCTTTCATCAAAAATATTAAAGTTTAACTTTGTTTTTTTGCTTTGTTTTGCACTAAAAATATAAAAGATTTTGTCTTTTGGACCATCTAAATAAAGCTGTAACAAACTGTGGTGATCTTTTGGAGCGCTTGAGATGACTGGCATAAAACCTTTTTGATTCTTTCCCAGGCTTTCAGCCATTAACTGTTGACACCAAAATAAAAAATCATTTAGTTCTGGAACGTAATTAAAAAAAATTAAAATTTTAAATTTTTTAAAATTGATTTTTTTTAAATTTTGAAGTGAATTTGATAGTAATTTTTTGTTATTAAAAAAATTAATTGAATTTTTTTTAAAGTTTTCTATTTTTAGTCCCATTAAGTAAGCTGGTATCATTCCAACTTCTGAAAATATTGAATACCTTCCTCCGATAAAAGGTTCGTGCTTGATAAATTCGAAACCATTTTTTTTTGCAAAATTAAATAGAATATTATTTTTTTTTTCTGAAATAACTATAACGTTTGAACTTTTAAAATAGTTTTTAAAATAACTAGAATTAATAATAGTTTCATTTGTATTACCTGATTTCGAAATAATTAAAAAAAGAGCTCTTGATAATTTATTATTTTTTTTAGTTTTATTTATGTAATTTTCATCAAGATTATCTATAAATATAAATTTTTTTTTAATCTTATGCTCCAAAAAAGAATAAATTGCTTTAGCTGCCAGGATGGATCCGCCCATACCTATAACAACAATAGTTTGAAATTTTTTATATTTTTTTATTTTTTTTAAACTATAACTGTATTTATAATTCTTAAAAAATGAATTATATAATTCTTTCCTATTTTTTTTTATTTCTTTCTCTATCTCATTTGCAGAGAGCATGCCTGTTTACTTTTTTAATTCCTTTAAAATCATTGTTTCTAATTTTGATTTATTTTTTGAGCTTCCAGTAGTTTTTTCTTTTGTTTTTAACACGGACTGAACTGAACTATTTTTATTTTTATTTTTTTTGCTATTAGGTAAGGGTATCTTTTCAAAATCTGGTGGTAAAATTAATGGATCCTTTTTTTTTACCAAAAACTCATCTGTCTGTTTTGCAAAATTATTGACACAACTATACAAAGATAATGTAATTAAAACAAAAATGATTTTTAAAAATATTTTCATGAATTCTGTTTAAAAAAAAATTCTTTTATCAACATAAAAAAAATCCCGAATGTAATAAATACATCTGCAATATTAAATGTAAACCAATGAAAATTCTTTATATGAAAATCAATAAAATCTGGAACAGCAAAATAGGTTAAACGATCATATAAATTTCCTACCGCACCCCCTATTATTAATGCAAAAATTATTTTTCCATAATTATCTTCTTTAACCATTAAATATATTAGATAGATAATTATTAACAGAATTATGGCAGAAACAAAATGATAGAAAAAATTTGTGTTTGAACTTAAAAGACCGAATGCAATACCTGTGTTCCAATTCAACGTAATATTTAAAAAATCATATAAAAATATTTCACTGTCGCGGTCCTTTATTAAATTAATTACATACAATTTTGATAATCTATCTAATGAGAAAATTATTAAAATTAATCCTAGGCTGTAGAAATCGAATTTTTGTATTTTTATTTTATTTTCGAACATCTTTCACACTTATTGTCTTTTACTTTTTCTACGATTTTCCAGCATCGAGAACATTTAATACCTTTGGCTTTTTTAACAATCACAGATATTTCATTTTTTTTAGATATAGTTTGTTTAACATTTGATGTTATAAATAATTCTTTAGCATCAATCTTTTTTAAAACTTCAAACTCTAATTTTGGTAAAGCAATTTCTATATCTGCCTCCAGACTTGATCCAATTATTTTTTTTGACCTTTTTTCCTCTATCGCAATGTTAACTTCTTGTCTAATTTTTATTAATTTTTCCCACTTTTCAAATAGTGACTGATTTTTCCAGTCATCAGGTATTTCAGGAAAGTTTTCTTCGTGGATGCTTCTTTTATTATTTTTTTTAGCTAATTCAATAATTTCCTCTGTAGTGAAAGAAAGAACCGGTGCATACCATTTTGTCAAACATTCTAGCACAATATTAAGCAAAGTGATGCAGGATATTCTTATTTTTGAATTTAAATCATCACAATATAAAATATCTTTTCTTATATCAAAATAGAACGATGAAAGATCTAAAGCACAAAAATTTAAAAGTTCTTTTTGAAGTCTATGAAAATTATATTCTTTTAAATTTTTTTTAATTTCATTATTTAAAATATATAGCTTATGTAAAATTAATTGCTCTAGTTCAGGAAGTTCTTTGTTTTTAATTCCTTTAAAATTTTGTGGACTAAAATTATCTCTCAAATTACCTAAAAGAAATCTAAATGTATTTCTAACTTTTCTATAGGACTCGGCGTGTTGATCTAAAATAGAGTGGTCTATTCTTAAATCCTCAGCGTAATCAGAGGATGCAACCCATAATCTAAGAATATCTGCTCCATATTTTTTTAAAATTTCATCAGGAGATATAATATTTCCTGCAGATTTTGACATCTTCATGCCTTTGCCGTCTACTACAAAACCATGAGATAAAATGCTATCAAAAGGTGCTCTACCCCTTGTCCCACAAGATTCTAAAAGAGAAGAATGAAACCATCCGCGATGTTGATCTGAACCCTCCAGATACATTGACGCTGGCCATTTCAAATCTTTTCTTTTTTCGAGAACAAAAGAGTGTGTTGATCCACTATCAAACCAAACCTCGACTATATCACTCGATTTTATATAATCTTCCTTTTTGTATTTTTTTCCCAAAAATCTTTGCGGATCATCGGTAAACCAACAGTCTGAGCCCTCTTTTTCATAAATACTTGCTATATTTTCAATTACTTCAGTATCCCTTAAAGGTTCATTTGTTTTTTTATCAACAAAAATTGGTAAAGGAACTCCCCATGACCTCTGTCTTGAAATACACCAATCAGGCCGGGTTTCTATCATGGCTCTAATTCTTGCTTTTCCCTTCTCTGGATAAAATGATGTTTGATCAATTGAATTTAATGCTTTTTTTCTCAGTTTATGACTTTCCATCGATATAAACCATTGGGGAGTTGCCCTGTGTACAAGTGGTGCCTTTGATCTCCAGGAATGTGGGTAGCTGTGAACAAGGGTGCCGCTGCCTAATAAGTTTTTTTGTTCATCTAAGTTTTTTATAACAATTTCATCTGCCTTAAAAACATGAATGCCCTCAAAAACAGGTATATTGTTTGTGTATCTCCCATCATCATTTACAGTTTCAATTGCTTTCATTCCATTTTGCAAACATAAATTAAAATCATCCGGGCCATGACTTGGAGCACAGTGAACTATTCCAGTACCTTGATCCAAAGTGACAAAATTTGCCTCTAACATTGGAACATCAAAATCATAACCTAATTTTTCAAATGGGTGTGAACATACAGTTTTGTAAAATTCTTTACCTTTAAAAGATTTTAAAACCTCAAATTTATTTATTTTGCAATTTTCAATAACAGAATTTATTAGTTTTTCAGCTATAATAATTTTTTTATTTTCAATTTTTAAAATAGAGTAATTTATATCTTTATTATAGGCTAAAGCTTTATTAGCAGGAATTGTCCATGGTGTTGTTGTCCAGATAATTACTGAAGCATCATTTAAAAAGTCTTTATCTGATTTTTTGATTTTAAAATATGCGTAAATAGTGTTTGACTTGTGATCTTTATATTCCACCTCTGCATCAGCAAGCGCTGTTTTTTCAACTGTAGACCAAAGTACAGGTTTAAAACCCTTGTATAAACTACCTTCAATAAGAAACTTGCCTAGTTCTCTTACTATTTGTGCTTCAGCATCAAAGCTCATTGTAGAGTAGTAGTTTTCCCAGTCTCCTATAACTCCGAGTCTTTTAAATTCTTTTTTGTGAATAATTATCCACTTTTCCGCAAACTCTCTGCATTCTCTTCTAAACTCTTTTGTTGGAACTTCGTCTTTATTTTTTTTCTTTTCTTTGTATTGTTCTTCTATTTTCCACTCTATTGGTAGTCCATGACAATCCCAACCTGGAACATAAATTGAGTCTTTATCATTCATTTGATGAAATTTAGTGACAATATCTTTCAAAATTTTATTTAGAGCAGTTCCCATATGAATATGGCCATTCGCATATGGAGGACCATCATGGAGCACAAATTTTTTCTTGCCGATTGATTTTTTTCTTAATCTATCAAAAAGTTTAATCTTTTCCCATATTTCCAAAATTTTTGGTTCCTTTGACGGCAAATTTGCTTTCATAGAGAAAGCTGTCTTAGGTAGGTTTAAATTATTTTCTGGCATTTAAATTATTTTGCATTCTTAATATCACTTTTTATCTGTTTTTTTAATTGTGTAATATTTTTGAATTTTTTTTCTTTCCTTATAAATTTAGTTAACATTATTTTTATTCTTTTATCATATAAATTTTTTTTCAAACTAAAAATATGAGCTTCTAAAATAAGCTTTTTTTTTCCAAAAGTTGGCCTATAACCTATATTTGTTATACCGCTCTTTTTATATTTGTTATTTATAATTATTTTAGATGAATAAACTCCAGGTTTGGGTATGATATAGTTTTTTAAATCTATATTGCATGTTGGAAAACCAATTTTTCTTCCTCTTCTCTCTCCTCTTTCTACAATACCCTCGATTGTCCAAAATCTTCCTAACAGCCTATTGGCATAATTAATTTTTCCCTGTGATAATTTTTTTCTAATTAATGTAGATGAAATAGTTAATCTCTTCTTTAAGAATGGTTGAATAGTTTTAACTTTATATCCAAAAAGTTTTTCATTTTTTTTAAGTAATTTTACATTTCCTGTTCTATTTTTTCCAAATCTAAAATTTTTGCTTATAAAGAGAAGCTTAATTTTAAGTTTTCTAAAAATAATTTCTTTGATAAAATTATTGGCTGTAATATTTGAAAATTTTTTATCAAATTTTTTAATAATTAAAAAATCTATTCCATAATTTTTTGATGAAGAAATTTTTTGTTCAAGAGAATCTATTCTATAATTTTTTAATTTTTTATTAAAAAACATTATTGGTAAAGGCTGAAATACAAGTAATCCAAATTTTAAATTATTTTTTTTTGCAATTTTTATACCATTCTTAATTACCTTTTGATGACCCAAGTGAAAACCATCAAAATTACCGATCGCAATTGCAGAATTTTTATGTTTATTTTTTAAATTATAATTTTTATAAATTTTCATTTACCAAGTTAATTCATTTTGAAAAAAATTTGCATACACTTTGTGTTCATCAATTAGTTCTTGCGCATTTTTTTCGTTTATAATTTTTTTTGACTTATGAATACCATTTGTTATGAAAATAGAATCTAATTTCATATTATTAGCTCCTTTAATATCAGTTTTTAGATTATCACCGATTACTAAAGTTTTCTTTTTTTTATCAATACATGAAAGATAAACTTCTTTATGAGGTTTTCCAAAATAAATAACATCTCCTCCTAATTTTTCGAAAATCTCAGCAATTTTGCCTGCGCAATATTCTTCTTCCCCCCCTCTATGAACGGTAATATCTGGATTGGTACATACTAATTTTTTTTTGGTAAAGTTTTTTAAAAGCTTTTCATAAAAAATTAGATCTTCTTCTTTTTCATCAAACATCCCTGTGCATAGAATAAAATCACATTCTTCAATAGATGTTTTATTTTCTCTAATATTAAAAAATAATGAATCATCCCTTTGAGGACCTAAATGAAAAAAACTTTTTCCAAATTTATTCTCTTTAAGTGAATTCATGGCCGCCTCTCCAGAGGAAAAAACATTTTTTAGTAATTTTTCTTCCATTTTTAATTTCCTTAAAAATTCTGTTACCTTCTTTACTGGACGAGGAGCATTGGTTAAAAAAATAATTTTTTTGTTATTATCTTGGAGTTTATTTACTGCCTCAACAGCTGATGGGCTAAGTACGATCCCATTATGCATTACCCCCCACAAATCGATTATAAAGGCATCATATCGGTGGTATATTTTAGATAGGTGATCTAATTTTTTAATTTTCATAGGAAATTCAAGGTTTTTTTAGGTAATTTTTTTTTATCATACTCTTGAAATATTCTAAATACATACCATATTTCTGAATATTATAAATTAAAGGAGTTTTCATGAAATTTAGACCTTTGCACGATAGAGTATTAATTAAAGTGCTTGATAGCGAAGAAAAAACAAAAGGCGGCATAATCATACCAGATACTGCTAAAGAAAAACCTCAAGAAGGAGAAATAGTGGCAGTGGGTCCTGGGGCAAAAACTGAAGAAGGTAAAATAATTAAAATGGATGTGAAAGTAGGCGACCGTGTTTTGTTTGGAAAATGGTCTGGAACAGAAGTAAAAATAGATGGAAAAGAATATAGTATAATGAAAGAGTCTGATGTTATGGGCGTTACAAAATCAAAATAAGTAATTTTAAAGGAGAAATATGCCAAAAATAATTAAATTTAATAATGAAGCAAGAGCAAAAATGCTTAAGGGCGTGAACACTCTTGCAAATACAGTAAAAACAACTTTGGGGCCAAAGGGTAGAAATGTTGTTATAGACAAGTCTTATGGTGCGCCTAGAACAACAAAAGATGGAGTAACAGTTGCAAAAGAAATTGAGCTTGAAGACAAATTCGAAAATATGGGTGCTCAGATGGTAAAAGAAGTTGCAAGTAAAACCAATGACAATGCTGGTGATGGAACTACGACTGCAAGCATACTAGCCCAAGCAATAGTTAGTGAGGGCATAAAGTACGTAACAGCAGGAATGAATCCAATGGACATCAAGAGGGGTATAGATAAAGCCGTAGAAAGTGTAATCGAAAATCTTAAAAAGACATCAAAGAAAGTAAAAGCAAATGAAGAGGTTGCTCAAGTCGGAACGATCTCTGCAAATGGTGAAAAAGAAATCGGAGATATGATATCCAAGGCAATGCAAAAAGTTGGTAATGAGGGAGTGATCACAGTCGAAGAAGCAAAAGGTATTCAAACTGAGCTTGATGTTGTAGAAGGAATGCAATTTGATAGAGGTTACTTGTCACCTTATTTTGTAACAAACGCAGAAAAAATGGTAACAGAATTAGACAATCCTTTAGTTTTGCTTCACGAAAAAAAATTAACCAACCTGCAGCCAATGGTTCCTTTGTTAGAGTCGGTGGTGCAAGCAAACAGACCGCTTATGATTATATCGGAGGATGTTGAAGGAGAAGCTTTAGCTACTCTTGTAGTAAATAAATTAAGAGGTGGTCTGAAAGTTGTAGCAGTTAAGGCTCCCGGCTTTGGTGATAGAAGAAAAGAAATGTTAGAAGACATTGCAATTTTAACAGGAGGACAAGTTATATCTGAAGATTTAGGGATTAAGCTTGAAAGTGTTAAAATTAATAATTTAGGTTCTTGCAAAAAAATAAAAATTGATAAGGAAAATAGTACAATAGTTGCAGGTACGGGTAAAAAAGCAGATATAGAAGCAAGATGTAATCAGATTAGGAAACAGATTGAAGAAACTACATCTGATTATGATAAAGAAAAATTACAAGAGAGACTTGCCAAATTAGCAGGCGGTGTTGCTGTGATTAAAGTTGGTGGTGCAACAGAGGTTGAAGTTAAAGAGAGAAAAGATAGAGTTGAAGATGCTCTTAATGCTACAAGAGCAGCAGTAGAAGAAGGTGTCGTAGTTGGTGGAGGATGTGCACTTCTTTATGCCTCTCAAGATCTCGATAACATAAAAGTTAAAGGTGAAGACCAAAAAGCTGGAGTAGATATTATTAAAAAAGCTTTACAAGCACCTATAAGACAGATTGCAGCAAATGCAGGTGTAGATGGTTCTGTAGTTGTAGGAAAACTATTGGAAGGGAAAAAGTCTACTCAAGGTTTTGATGCACAAGAAGAAAAATATTGTGACATGTTCTCGAAGGGTATTATTGATCCAATGAAAGTAGTAAGATCTGCTCTGCAAGATGCTTCATCTATATCAGGCTTATTAATAACAACTGAAGCAATGATTGCCGATAAACCTGAAGAAAAAGACTCTGGACCTACTATGCCACCAGGAGGTATGGGCGGTATGGGTGGTATGGGTGGTATGGGTGGTATGGGAATGTAATACCATAATAATAGAAGAATTTTAAACGCCAGATAAATATATTTATCTGGCGTTTTTTTTTACCTATTTAATAATTTCTTAGAATGAAATTTTAAGAATAGATAAAGACCAATCCTCATTAAATTCCAGGGTCGTATTTTTCTAGAAATATTTCTTTTTATTGGGAAGTTAAATTTTTCCTTTCCTTTAATATTTACAAAACTTAAAAAATTAAAGTAAATTCTTTTATCATCCTCTTTGTAATATTTATAATATTTGAAGTCAGATTTAAAAATTTTTTTCCATGTTTTGAATATTATCTTTTTATCAAAAAAGTACTTTTGACTTAAATAATATATTTTATTTTTTTTATTAAAATAATATCCAAACTTATAAATTTTTTCCAAAAACTTAAAAACATTTTCTATCTCTATATTTTTGCGTTGCTTTAATTGTTCTGAGTAAAAAGAATAGAGATAGTCATCGTCATCTCTATAATAAAAAATAATAATAGGTTTAAAACCTGATTTTTTCAAAAATTTTTTTAAAAAAATAATTTTATACTCATCATTTGACATACAAGAAAAGTATTCCGAGCTTATTATTATATTTTTAAATTTTTTATATTTTTTGAATTTCTCTCTCAATTTGTTCTGATCTTGATCATTAAAATTCTTAAATAACTTAAGGTTATTAATTGTTTTTTTGAAAAAATTTTTTTCATATACTGGTTCTATACTATGTTTTCTAAAAATTTTTCTATTTTGGTACAAAAATGCTTGGAGCGAAGAACTTCCAGTTTTGAAATTTCCTATGTGGAGATAGCACTTTTTCATGAAAAGTCTATTTCAATTCACCTTTTGCTTTCATTTGTTTTCTTATTTCAGTTGCAGATATTTTTTGTATCGACTCTTCCAAAACAATTTCTTCAATTTTATATCCAACACCCCTTCCGTAGCAAATGTTTGTAATATTTGGAACTAAAGCAACCTTTACCCTACTTTTAAAATCAATTAGCCTTTCTTCAATTTTCTTTTTAACTGTTTCAAAATCAAAAGGATTATCTCCCACCCCTTTAACATCTCTAACCATTATGTTCACTTGTCCAGTTTTTTTTAATATTTCCTCAAATAACTTTTGGTGGCCATCATGCCAGGGTTGCCACCTACCTAACATTTGTGCGGTGGGTTTTTTATTATCCCACTGGTAACCTTGAATTTTATCTGCAACAATAAATTTGAATAAATCTGCGTTCTTTTCTTTTATCTCAAAGTTTACTTGATTTTTTTCAGGTGTTTCAAAAATTTTATTTGTATCCTCAAATCTACCTTGTTTTATTGTGTTCATCCACACCGTAAAGTCTGGTTTAAAATCATCCCTTGTTTTTTTTGTTGGACAAACAAAATCTGCGATAACATGTTTATCGTTTTTAAGTGCTTCTTCCGCTAACTTCTTCATTCTATTGGCTTGTCTAATTCTGCCTTCAGTACTAAAATCCCAATCATTAGCTTTTTTTCTTACTTTATCAGCGTTTAACCATTCTGCGTTTAAGAGTGGAGCAAGACGTTCGCTAAGATAAGTTTTGCCTGAACCGGGCAATCCCATAATAAGTATTTTAAGTTTTCTCATTTGAATAAAAGAGTTGACTTCTACACCCAATTTAAAAAATTTTCAATGACTTTACTTTTTTTGAAGATTTTTTAGCAACCAACAAACATGCTTTTGATTGAAGAATTAAACCATCTTTTAAAACTCTAAGATTATTATCTTTTAGTGTTTTTCCAGTTGAAGTTATATCTGTAATAATTTCTGATGAGCCAATGAATGGGTAAGTTTCAGTTGCGCCAAGACTGGGGACTAATTTGTATTGTGTAACACCTTTAGAAACAAGAAAAGTATTTGTTAAATTGGGATATTTGGTTGCAACTCTTAATCTCGTATTCTTTTTGTCTCTAAAGTCAAAAGATACTTCTTCTAAATCTGCAACAGTTTGAACATCAATCCAATCATCAGGAATAGCAATCACAACATTTGCTGAACCAAAATCTAATTTTTTATTAACCTCAATTTTATTCTTTAAGTTTGATGACGACTCATTTAAAAGATCTAAGCCTGAAATTCCTATATCAAGTGTGCCATCACCAAGTCTTTGAATAATTTCCTTTGCATGTAAATAAATGATTTTTATATTCGGAAAATTTTCAACATCCGCAAAATAATTTCTTTCACCGCCATTTGAGGTAAGGTTATAATTATTTTTTTTAAAAAAATCTATTGCTCCTTCTCGTAATCTTCCTTTGCTCGGTAGTCCTACTGTTATTATATTTTTCATATCTTTAAATTGTTTAAATTTATTGCTGCTCCAACCGCTGAAATATTTTTCTTTGATCCAAGGCTTTTTAATAAACCATCGTATCTTCCTCCCCTTGCAATTTCTTTTTTTGAGGAATTATATATCTCAAAAACTAATCCCGAATAATATTCAATATCCCTTCCAAAATTAGTCGAGAAAATTATTTTTGAATTTAGTTTTGATAAGTTTTTTAAACTCGATATGTCTCTAAAAATATTTTTCCCTAAGTTATTTTTGTTAGTAAAATTATTTAATGTTTTTTCTAAATTTTCTATAGGACAATTGATCTTTAAAAAATCTTTAATAATTTTTACGGTTTTTTTATTTTCTTTAAATGATCTTGGATCTTTAATTTTTCTATCAAATCTAGTTATAATTTCTGAAACCTTACGGTTTGCGATTTCTTTGTTTTGATCAATATTTTTCATTTTAAAAAATTTTTTCTTATCTAGTTCAACTGTAGTAGGATCAACGTCTGAATTTGTTTCAAGTCTATCAAGTAAATCCTGAAAATATTGTGGTCTCCAAAAGTGTCTTTTTAATCTCAATCTCCATCTCTCAGGTATTTTTAAAGACTCGATTAAATTTTTGAATAAACTAACATCACCGACTTTAATTGATGTATTTTTAACTTTTATTTTATTGATTGAATTAGTAATTGTTTTTAAAACTTTTAAATCATCGATAGACTTATTTTTTGATCCAAAAATTTCTACTCCTATTTGATAATTGATAACTTTATCTTTTAAATTTTTTGAGCGTCTGTAAGCTTGTCCAGAATAATATATTTTTGAGTTTGCTTTAGAATTGTCTTTCAAATATTTGATACACGAAGCAACTGTCAAATCTGGTCTTAAACACATGCTTTTCCCGGTATCGTCCTCAAAAGTTAGCATTATCTTCCTAAAATTCTCACCAGATCTTTCGATTATATAATCTGAGTCTAAAAGAACATCTGGTTCTGATAAAACAAAACCATCTTTCTTAAATACTTTTATTATATTTTCAGAATAATTTTTTGATTTCATTTACCAATTCCTCTATTTTAACTGAGCTTTCATTTCCATTTTCAAGATTTTTTAAAGTCACTTTTCCTGATTTTATTTCGTTATCTCCATATAAGATAACAGCTGGAGATCCTATCTTATTTGCATATTCCATTTGTTTTTTTAACTTACCTTCTCCCGGGTAGATCTCTGAGCTTATATTCGAGGTTCTAAGTTTATTAAGTATATCTACATATTGCTTAATTTTATCTTTATCAAAAACACATATAATGATTGGTCGTGTAGACTTTATTTTAAAATCTTTTTTCTGCATTAAGGCGAATACAAGTCTGTCTAGACCAATTGATATTCCAGTTGCGGGACAATCTAAACTTCCAAAATTACTTACAAGGTTATCGTATCTTCCGCCTCCACCTATTGATCCAAATTGAATGGTTTGTCCTTTTGAATTTTTTACTTCAAAATTTAAATTAACTTCAAAAATGGGTCCTGTATAATATTCTAATCCTCTGATAACCGATGGATCAAATTTATAATTCTTAAAATTATAAGCTTCAAATATTTTTAAAATTTCTAAAACATCTTCGCTATCAGGAACTTTTTCTTGCAAAGCGGATTCGATTGTTTTAATCTGATCACTTCTAAGGTTTGCTCCCTTTGTATAATCTCCTGATTTATCTTTTCGACCTTCTCCAAGGAGCTTTTTTGCCTCTTGCCAACCAAGTCTATCGATTTTATCAAGAGCTCTTAGCGTGGTGGAGATTTGCTCTTCTGATGTAATTTTTAACTTTTCAAATAATCTATTTGTAAATTTTCTAGAAGAAATTTTTACAGTATAATCTTTTTTATTTAAACCGCACTTTTCTAATATCTCAGATATTAATACACATAGCTCTGCATCTGCTTGTAAATTTTTTGTTCCCACATAATCAGCGTCAAATTGTAAAAATTCTCTAAATCTTCCTGGTCCAGGTTTCTCATTTCTCCACACAGAGCCTAATTGGTAACGTTTAAATGGTTTCGGTATTTCAAGATAATTTTTTGCAACATATCTTGCTAGAGGAGCAGTGAGATCGTAACGAAGCGACATCCATTTATTTTCATCTTTAAAAGAAAATACTCCAGAATCTGGCCTTTCCTTATCAGGTAAAAATTTTCCAATACTATCCGTATACTCGAAGCTAGGCGTTTCGAGATATTGAAAACCGTATTTAATCATAACTTCTTTAATATTAGAAATTACAAAATCACGGATTAATAATTCTTTTTCTTGTCTATCTACAAAACCTAATGGTAATTCTTTAGAAGGTTTTGTTTTTTTATCTTTTACCATTTTTTGGTACAGCAGGGTGGATTCGAACCACCGACCCCTAGTTCCACAAACTAGTGCTCTAACCAACTGAGCTACTGCTGCATAACTCCTTTTTATATTAATTGTTTATAAAATTATATTTTAAATATGTAGTGATTTAGCTAAGCAATAGCCTAGCGTGCACTCTGTGGGAGTGTGTGTGAGATTTAGAGATGTTTTTTTTTGTTAACATTTCTAGTTCTTTTAACAAATTAAAAATATATTGCAACCCCAGATTACTGGGGCAAAAACTTAGATCTCAGTCCTCGCCCCAATTAATTGTATTGCTGGTAATAAGATTTAAGATGTTTTCTGTAGATTTACCGCGGCAGGTCCTTTTTCTCCGTTCTCTACATCAAAAGTAAGCTCATCACCTTCGTTTAAGTATTTTAAACCGGCTGCTCTTACTGCTGAAGAATGAACGAAAACGTCCTTTTCTTTATCTTCTCTTTCAATAAAACCATATCCTTTAGTTCCATTGAACCACTTTACTTTACCTTTTAGACTCATTTTTCTTCCTTACTTGTTTATTAACGTTACATTAGTAAAATTTACTAATATTGCCCTTAAATAGATTTATGCATTAAATGTCAAGAGAATGATTATCATTTAAATAAAAAAATTAATAAAATTGCCTATTTACTACAGGAAAACACTTAATAGCATAATGGTTGCCAATATAACTATTGTAGTTATAAGCAAATTTTTTCTTGCTTCAAGGAAACTAACTATTTTAGAGTAGGAAGGCTGAACGTAGGCTAATTTTTCACTAAATTTCTCTGATGGTTTTTTAAAACCTTTATCTCTACCAATTTTCAAAAATCTAGATTTTCTTTGATTAAAAATCTCTTCACCAGATAAATTTTCAAAGCTTTTGAGATTATCAATTATAGATTTCTTAATTTGAATTGCCATTTCTCTATTATCTCGGTGTGCGCCACCAATAGGCTCATCTATGACTTCATCTACAATTCCTAAATTTAAAAGTTCTTTAGATGTTAATTTCATTGCAGAAGCTGCTTCTAATGATTTGCTTGGGTCTCTCCATAAAATTGAGGCACATCCCTCAGGTGATATAACCGAATAAATAGAATGTTCTAACATTATAACTTTATTTGAAGAAGCTAAAGCTATTGCACCTCCAGACCCGCCCTCTCCAATTATTATTGAAATGTTTGGAACCTTCAGCGACATACAGCATTCTATTGAATTAGCAATTGCAATAGCTTGCCCCCTTTGCTCGGCTCCAATTCCTGGATATGCTCCTGGAGTATCTATGAAAGTAATTACTGGAATTTTAAATCTGTCTGCGAGCCTCATAAGTCTTATGGATTTTCGATAACCCTCAGGTTTCATCATTCCAAAATTTCTATCCATTCTACTATTGAGATCTTCACCCTTTTCCTGTCCTAATATTAAAACTGATTTATTTTCAATTACACCAAAACCTGCTGTTAATGATCTGTCGTCTGCAAAAAGTCTATCTCCGGATAATAAAGTAAAATCTGAAAATATCTCTTTTATGTAAAAATTAGCTCTCGGCCTATCCTCGTGTCTCGCAACCATAGTTTTTTGCCAACTGTTTAAAGCTGAATAAGTCGATTTTAATTTATCGTTAATTTCTTCCTGAATTTTTTCTATTTTAGCAGTATCAACTTGGGATATACCATCTTTATCAAATGGATTCTTAGATTTTTCTAAATTTTCCTCCAATGATTTTATTTCTTTTTCAAACTCAAGATAATTTTTCATAAATTTTGATTATTGAAACAATATTATTAATCTTAATAAATTTCAAATGTGTCAATAAATTCTTGCTATATTGCATAATATTTAGTGTATTGTAACCAGAATGAAAAAAATAACCATAAATAATTTAAAGATAGATGAGAATCTTGTTAAATTCATAAATGAGGATGCTATTCCAGGAACTGATTTGGATAAAGATCATTTTTGGAAAGAGTTTAGCAAAGTAGTTTACGAATTAGCTCCGATAAATAAAAATTTAATTAAAAAAAGAGATGAAATACAAAAAAAAATTGATGACTGGCATTTATCAAATAAAGACACCGTTTTGGATAAAAATAAATATGCAGAATTCTTGAGATCTATAAATTACATTGTAGAAGAAAAAGATAGTTTTAAAATCAATACATCAAACGTTGATGAAGAAATCTCATCTGTAGCCGGACCACAATTAGTTGTGCCTGTTGATAATGCAAGATACGCATTGAATGCTGCAAATGCCAGATGGGGTAGTTTGTATGATGCAATTTATGGTACCGATGTAATACCTGGAGATAAAGGAAACAGTTGGAGTCAAGATAGAGCAATTAAGGTGATAAATTATGTAAGGGAATTTTTTGATAAAACTCTTCCAATTGAAAAAATTAGTTGGAAAAAAATATCCAAAATAAAGATTGAAGATAGTAATTTAGTTTTTTTAACAGGTGATAAAAAATATAATCTAAAAAACAAAAATCAATTTGCTGGTTTTTGTGGTGAAATAAATAATCCAAAATCTTTATTATTTAAAAATAACAACTTACATATTGATATTATCATCGATAAAAATAGTAAAATTGGAAAAATTGATAAAGCCGGAATCTCTGATATAATTATTGAATCAGCAATATCTACAATTGTAGATAATGAGGATTCTGTTGCAGCTGTAGACTCTATTGATAAGGTAAAATGTTATAAAAATTGGCTTGGTTTAATGAAGGGCGATTTAAAAACTCAAGTTAATAAAAATGGAAAAACATTTACTAGGAAATTAAATTCTGACAGAAATTATATAAGACCAGATGGTTCTAAATTAGTTTTGCATGGCAGAGCTTTGCTACTCAATAGAAATGTAGGTCATTTAATGACTAATCCTGCCATAATCTTAAAAGATGGATCTGAAATTCCTGAAGGAATTATGGATGCTTTTGTATCTACTTTATGTGCAATACATGACTTTAAATTAAATAATAATTCCAGAAAAAAATCAGTTTATATAGTCAAGCCTAAAATGCATGGCCCCGAAGAAGTTGAGTTTACTAATAATTTATTTTCAAAAGTAGAAGATGCTTTAAAATTAAAAAAATATTCAATTAAAGTTGGAATAATGGATGAAGAGAGAAGGACCACTGTAAATTTAAAAGAATGTATAAGGAAAGTTAAGGAAAGAGTTGTTTTTATAAATACTGGATTTTTAGATAGAACTGGGGATGAGATGCATACTTCCTTTGAAGCGGGTCCTATGATTTTCAAAGGGGATATGAAAAAATCTAAGTGGCTAAATACTTACGAAGATTGGAATGTGGATATTGGTTTATCATGTGGTTTTTCCGGTAAAGCTCAAATAGGAAAAGGTATGTGGGCTATGCCAGATAAAATGTCCGATATGATGAAACAAAAAATTAATCACCCGAAATCTGGAGCTAATTGTGCTTGGGTGCCATCTCCAACGGCAGCTACTCTTCATGCAACTCATTACCATTATCTTGATGTTTTCAAAAAACAAAATGAGTTAAAAACTAGAGAAAAGGCAAAATTATCAAACTTACTTGAAATACCTAAAGCTGACAGACCTAATTGGTCTTTGGAAGACATAAACAAAGAACTTGAAAACAATGTACAGGGTATTTTGGGTTATGTCGTAAGGTGGATTGATCAGGGTGTGGGCTGTTCAAAAGTACCTGACATTAATAATATTGGTTTAATGGAAGATAGAGCTACACTTAGAATTTCATCTCAACATATCGCAAATTGGTTACATCATAATATATGCTCAAAGGACCAAGTACTGAAGGTGTTAAAAAAAATGGCTAAAACAGTAGATGAACAGAACAGTTCTGATAAAAAATATGAGCCTATGTCTTCAAATTTTGAAAAATCAAAAGCTTTTTTAACAGCTTGTGATTTAATTTTTAAAGGCAGAATTCAGCCATCCGGATACACTGAGCCTCTACTTCACAAAAGAAGATTGGAAAAAAAATCTATTCACTAGATACTGGGACTCTATTTTTAAAGGCAGAGACTAAAGTACCATCATCTAACTGCTCTATTTCACCACCTACAGGTAGTCCTTGTCCTAATTTTGAAATTTTAATTTTATCATTTTTAATTACATCTTCGATATAATGAGCTGTGGTTTGACCCTCTACTGTTGCACTTGTTGCTATAATAACCTCTGAAAGATTGTTTTTTTTGATTCTTTTTACCAAAGAGTCTATTAACAAATTTTTTTGCTCATAGTTTTCATTGGGATTAATAGTTCCACCTAATATATGAAAATATCCCTTAAAAATATTTGAAGATTCAATGACCCACATATCAGCTAAATTTTCTACCACACAAATTTTATCGTAATTTTGATTATTAGTTTCACAACTACATTTCTTTTGTATAATTTTTAAATTCCCACATTCATTACATCTGACTATATTTTTATAGACAACTGCTAATGATTTAGCGAGTGGTTTTATCATGTTATCTTTATTGTTTATAAGTTTTAAAACAATTCTTTTGGCTGATTTAGGTCCAAGTCCCGGTAGTTTAGAAATTTGTCTTATTAATTCTTGGATTTCTGGGATTTGATTATCCATTTAAAAAGGGAATTTTAAATCGAGAGGAAGGTTTGGTAGTCCAGAAAATTTTGAAATTTCCTCTGATGTTTTTTTTTTTATTTTTTCTTTTGCATCATTATAAGCAGCAACAATAAGATCATTTAGAATTTCGTTTGTTTCTTTTTTTGCGTTTTCACTTATTGTCACTGACTTCATTTGATAGTCACCGCTTAAAGTAATACGAACTAAATTTCCTCCCGAAACTCCCTCTACTTCAATTTTTTTTAAACTTTCTTGAACCTCTTTCATTTTTTCTTGCATTTGTTTCGCCTTTGAAAGCATATCAGAAAAATTATTCATTTTCTTTTTTAACCTCAATTAGCTCAGCGTCTGGAAAATATTTTTTAATTTTAATAGAAATATTGCTTTCTTTTTCAAGTAATAAGTTTTTCTCTTTTTCTTCTTCTTTTTGATCATTAAAAGTTTTTGCACTTTCATCTTTGCTTAAACTTATTATCCATCTTTTACCTGTCCAATCGTAAAGGTTTTGAGATAATTTCTTAATAAAATTTTTATTTAGATTTTCGTTAAAATTTATGTCAATTTTACCTTCCTCAAATTTTATTAACCTTACATTTTTTTCAAGATCATATTTTAACTCAATTTCTTTATTTTTTTCTGACAAATAGATTAATTCTGAAAATGATTTAATTTGATGTTTTTTATTTAGTTCAACATCTTTAAAAGTTTGACTTTTTACTTGTTCAGTATTTTTAAGCTGGTTTTTTGTGAAGTTAGAGGTATCGATATCTTGGTTCGTAATTTCAATTTTCTTTTTTGAGATTTGTTGATCTATATTTTTTGATGACTGTTTTATAACTTCATCTTCTTTATCATCTTCATCTAATTCTTTTATATGAATCAATTGTAAAATGAACATTTCAAGAGCTATATTTTCATTTGGAACAATTTTTAAATCCTCAATTGTTTTTAAAGTTAATTGCCAGAATAATCCAATATCTTGAATGCTTAAGTTCTCGCTGCTCTTTTGAATTAAATCTAATTCTCCTTTAGATATAAATGCATCTTTCTCGAAAGATCCAAGTGTAATTCTTCTACTAAATAAATAGAGCATTTCCAAAAAATCATTTAAAAAGTTTTTGGGGTCCAAACCATCATTAATAAGTTCTTTAAGTCGACCTAAGGCTTCATCTTTATTTCCTTTAAAAATATCACTGGTAAGATTAATCAATTTAGACCTATCAGCTAGACCAAGCATCTTTCTTATATCTGCATCATTAAGTATTTTATTTTTATCAAGACTTTGCGACATCAAAGCTCTGTCGAGTAAGGAGACTGCATCTCTTACGGAGCCTTCTGATGTTTTTGCCAATATTCTCAATGCATTATCTGATACTTTTCCACCCTCTATATCCATTATTTTTTTAATGTGATCAAAAATTATTTCTATATTTACTCTCTTCAAATCAAATCTTTGGCACCTTGATAAAATTGTTACCGGAATTTTTCTCACTTCAGTGGTAGCTAATATAAATTTGAGTTTTTTTGGAGGCTCCTCTAATGTTTTAAGCAATCCATTAAATGCTTGCTTTGATAACATGTGTACCTCATCTATTATGAAGATTTTATATCTTGCGCTAGTTGGATTATATTTTGCATTTTCAATTATCTCTCTTACATCATCAATACCAGTTTTAGATGCAGCGTCCATTTCTAAAACATCTATATGATTTGAACTTTCTATTTCAGAACAGTGATTGCATAAATCGCTTGTGCTGCACATGTTGCCATTTTCAGATTCCTTCGAACAATTAAGACCTTTAGCAATTAATCTTGCAGTTGTAGTTTTGCCCACTCCTCTAATACCAGTCAGTAAAAAAGCATTGGGTGTTTTTTTTATTTTAATTGAATTGGATATTGTCTCAGAAATTAATTCTTGCCCGATCAAATCCTTAAAAGTTCTTGGCCTATATTTTAAAGCTAAGATTTTAGTTTCATTAATATTTTTCATACTAGGAGACCAAACAACCCGCTTTCAAAAGTTCGTGCTGCTGTTGTTACACCCTGACACATTAAACGTATCAAAACCGCCTGAATGGCCTCCAAATTATTATATCAGTATCAAATTGAATTCTACAAGTATCGAATCTTAAATTTGTGGACTATTTTTTTCTAAATGGTGAAGCCTCATAAACCCCCAAAATATTCAAACTTTCAGTATGAAATCCCAGTTCTTCAAGAGCCTTTTGTACTTTTGAATTTTCAATATGACCCTCCAAATCAAGATAAAAATTAGTTTGATCAAATGTATTTTTTACAGAAAAACTTTCTAGCTTTGTAAGATTTACTTGATTAGTGGCAAATCCTCCAAGGCATTTATAAAGAGCGGCCGGAATACTTTTCAGTCTAAATATGCAGCTTGTTATATATTGCTTATTTTTTTCGTAATTTGGTTGAATAATATTTTTTCCCATGATTAAAAATCGGGTTACATTATTACTCTCATCTTCAATATTTTTCATTAAAACTTTTAGATTATAAATTTTTGCTGAAATCAACGAAGCAATTGCACCTATTGAATTATCTTTGCCTTTTGATAAATCTTTTGCGGACCCAGCAGTATCTGCAGAAATGATTGTTTTAAATCCATGTTTTTGAATAATCTTTTGACATTGGTCAATTGCTTGAGCATGACTCCTAATATACTTAATATCTTTTAAATCTGTTCCTTGCTTAACTAAAAGATTATGTTGAACAGGCTGATAGTGTTCACCATAGATTTGAAGTTTATACTTTGGTAATAAATAATGAATATCAGCTACTCTTCCTGCTAAGGAATTTTCTATTGGTATAACTATTTTAAAATTATCATCATCAAAAGCTGTTTTGAACGTCTCTTCAAATGTTGGGCAGGCTTTTACTGTTGAACCGGGAAATAAATTTTCACAAGCTATATGCGAGTATGCACCATTTTCTCCTTGAAACGCTATTTTTAAATTTTTCATTTAACTTCCATTATCTTCTTTATTTTTTCTAAATCATCTTCAGTATCAACGCTAAGTGGTTGAGAGTTTGTATAACCCACATGAATTTTAATATTGTTTTCCATAGCCCTCATTTGTTCTAAATTTCTCTTCACTTCTAACTTACTTCTTTTTAAATTTACATACTTTTTTAAGGCACTGCTAGTAAAAGCATAAACGCCTATATGATGGTAAACAAATTTTTGTTCGTATTTAATTAAATTTCTCTTAAAGTCTATTGCTTCAGAAAAATCTAGTTTTTCTATATTGTCTTTAGTTTCAACTTTAACAATGTTTTGTTGCTCAAATTCATCTTTGCTCTTAATAGAGGATGCTAAGGTGGTTACATCACAAATTTTTTTTAACATATAATTATTAATTTTCACTATTGCCTCTGGTTTTAGATTTGGCATATCTCCTTGAAGATTAATTACTACTTCTGGCTTTGATGAATAAAATTTTTCATACGCCTCGTAAACTCTATCGGTTCCAGTTTGATGATCATTTTGAGATATAAATGATTTTCCATTTTTTTTATTTATAAGATTGGCAATATCCTTGTCGGGGGTTGTAACTAAAACATCGCCAACATTAGAATTTTTAGCTAATTCATAAACATGCAAGATCATTTCTTTTTGATTTATTAATTTTAATGGTTTATTAGGAAATCTTTTAGCTTTCAAACGTGTAGGGATAATGACGACTGTATTACTCATAAATATTTATGCGGCTCAAAGACGCAATATCATACAAATTACTTAAAGTTTTTTTTTGTTACTCGTGATATATCTAATGTATTAATTATCAAATTTATGAATAGTTTTGAATTAAATAAAATTTTGGCAGCAATTATTTTTACGGTTATAGTTGTTTTTGGTATAGAAAAAACTACAGACCTTATATTCCAGGTTAAAACCCCCCCTGAAGCAGCATATGTGGTAGAGGCCCCGGTTGCCAAAACTGTGACATCAGATTCATCAAAGACAGGTGGTGTAGACATAAAAGCTTTACTTGCGCTTGGAACTATTGAGCATGGAGAAACAGTATTTAAAAAATGTACAGCTTGTCATGTAGTTGCGAAAGGTGGAAAAAATAAAATCGGTCCAGTTTTATATGGTGTTCTTGGTAGAAAGTCTGCTGCAATTACAGATTATAAATATTCCAAAGCATTAATAGCTCATGGAAAAGTTTGGTCGTATGCTGAAATGAATTCATATTTACTTAAACCTCAAGCACATATTAAGGGAACAAAAATGGCTTTTGCTGGATTAAAAAAAGAGAAAGATAGAGCTTCTGTAATACTTTATATGAATAGCAAAAGTGATTCTCCACTACCGAATCCTTAATTACTTTAAACACCATTCAATAATACTTTTTTGTGCATGAATTCTATTGAAGGCTTGTAACCACACTACTGATTGTTTTCCATCCATTACTTCGCTTGTTACTTCTTCTTCTCTACTAGCTGGAAGACAATGCATAAATATAGCGTCAGGTTTTGCTGACTTCATAATATTACTATTTACCTGATATTTTTTTAAAGCTTTCTTTTTTTTATTTTTATCACCCTTATCACCCATAGAAATCCATTTATCTGTCATAACGCAATCTGCGTTGGATACTGCCTTATAGGGATCATCTGTAATTAAAATCGCGCAGTTATTTTGTTTTGCAAAATTTACAATTTTTTTATCAGGTTGATATTTATTGGGACAAGCAATCTTAATATTAAATTTAAATTTAGTTGCAGCTTCAATAAATGAGTTCGCGACATTATTTCCATCTCCAAGCCAAGCAATAGTTTTTCCCTCTATTTTTCCTTTTGACTCCTCGAAAGTTAAAATATCAGACATAATTTGACAAGGATGGCTCAAATTAGTTAAGCCGTTTATAATTGGGATATCGAGGTGTTTTTTAAATTCAATTATATCTTTATGTGAGTCTGTTCTAATCATCAATATGTCGGCATACTGAGACAAAACTTTAGCGGTATCTTTAATTGTTTCGTCCCCTTTTCCATAATGAATTTCATCCTCATTTAAAATAATTGAAGATCCACCCAATTGTTTGACCGCCAAATCAAAAGAGATTCTTGTTCTAGTAGATGTTTTTGCAAAAAGCATTATCATAGTTTTCCCTTGAAACGGTTGATCCGAGTCTGGTTGTGAATTTGACTTTTTGCCTCTATCTTTTTTTCTTTTTTTTGCATTGTCTATTATCGACCTTAAATCGTTCATAGATAAATCTGATATATTTATAAAATGATTCATAAATTAATTTAGTTGATTACAAACTTTTCTAAAAATTTTTATTGCTAGATCAATCTCATTTTTTTTAACGTTTAAAGGAGGCAAAATTCTGACAACATTTTCACCTGCTCTTATTGTTAACAACTTGTTTTCCTCTAATTTTTTTATAAATTTATTTTGATCTTTATAAAGCTGGATACCTAGTAATAATCCGATACCCCTTACCTCTTTAATTATTTTTGGATAGTCATATTTTATTTTTTTTAATCCAGAAATAAAGTATTTAGAATTCAATTCAACATTTTTCAAAAAACCCTTTTTAAATATTTGATCCAATACTGCATTTCCAACACTCATAGCTAAAGGATTCCCTCCAAATGTACTTCCGTGTGATCCTGGTGTCATTGCAGATGCAACTTTTTTGTTCATCAAAACTGCACCAATTGGAAACCCACCTCCAATGCCTTTTGCAATTGGTACAATATCGGGTCTTATTTTTGCATATTCAAAAGCCAAAAATTTCCCTGATCTACCTATGCCGCATTGAACTTCGTCTAAAATTAATAATATTTTTTTCTCATTGCAAATTTTTCTTATACCTTTCAAGCACCATTCAGGTATTACTTTAATGCCAGACTCTCCCATTGCTGTTTCACACATTATTGCAGCCGTATTTTTCGTAATAGCTTTTTTTAAACCCTTATGATCAGCAAAATCAAAATGATCGAAACCAGGCACTTTTGGCCCAAAACCTTCTGTCATTTTTTTTGATCCACTTGCAAAAATTGTAGCTAAAGTTCTCCCATGAAAAGAGTTTTTAATACAAAGAATTCTATTTTTTTTTGTTTTTCCTATTGAATAAAAGTATCTTCTTGCAGCCTTTATAGCAGCCTCCGTTGCTTCAGCTCCACTATTTTGAAATACAACATAATCTGCAAAAGTTTTTTGAGTTAATCTTTTAGCAAGTCTTTCGCCTTCTGGGATAACAAACGCATTTGAAACATGCCAAACCTTTTTGGCCTGCTTGTTCATCGCTTTAATTAAGTAAGGATTTGCGTGGCCTAAGGAATTAACTGCTATACCCTGAACAAAATCTAAATATTTTTTTCCATCAGTAGAATATAAAAAACTGCCTTTTCCCTTTTTAAAAGCAATTTTTCTTCTATTATAATTTCTAACTAATGCGCTCATTAACTATGATTTTATTTTATAACCTCTTTTGTAGAGTAAATAAGATGCCAACCATATAACTATTGCTAAAATAAAAAGATATATTACACCAACTAAAATCGACCCGTCAGATTGTCCTAGCATGCTATATCTAAATCCATCAATCATATAAAAAAAGGGGTTGCATTTACTTATTATTTGAAGAAATTCGGGAAGATTATCTATCGTATAAAAAGTTCCAGATAAAAATGAAAGTGGTACAATTACAAAATTCGTTACCGAGGCCATATGATCAAATTTTTCAGCCCATAAACCAGCCACAACACCAAGCGAGCCTAAAATAAAAGAGGAGATCAAGGTATAAAAAATTAAAGCATAAAAGTTTTTAACTTCAATATCTACAAGAAAATAAAATATACATATTGAGAAAATAGCAATCATAAAGCTTCTGGTTACTGCAGCTAAAGTAACAGCAATAGTTACCTCAACGGCTGAAAGAGGAGCATACAAAATATCAACAATGTTCCCTTGCATTTTTCCTATCATAAAAGATGAGGAAGAATGTGAAAAAGATTGTTGTATAACTTGCATCGCAATCAATCCTGGCGCGAGAAAATCAATGAATGGAACGCCAAGCATGTCTGACCTACCGCTGCCAATTGCAACGGATAGTACTAAAAGAAACAGCAATGAAGTAATAATTGGGGATAAAAGTGTTTGAATCCAAACGATTAAAAATCTAAGGACTTCTTTTTTGTATAAAGTCCATAAACCAATCCAGTTTATCAAACCAAATCTTCTTATTCCTAATTTATATTTTGTACTTATTTCAACCATACGTAGTCTTATAACTGCAAAATAAAATTTCTGTGAAAAACTTTTGTTTTCAACAGAATTTTGAGTTTATTTATTTTAACACTACTAAATAATGTAATAGGTTGAAACAAGAAAACTATATGTTGTTTTCTTAAATTATGAGCTGGACTGAAGAGAGAGAAGCAAAACTTAAAGAACTTTGGGAAAAAGGACACACTGCCAGTCAAATCGCAGAGATGCTAGGAGGCACAACCAGGAATGCGGTTATAGGAAAAGCGCACAGGCTTAAACTTGCTGGGCGAGTCGCGCCAAAAAAAGCAGAAAAACCAAAAAAACACTTTGAAATTAATCAAAACAAACAGCAGGGCTATATAAGTAGAAAAGAGAGATTTAAATCTATTCTGCTTGATAAAAACTTTGAGCCAGAGAAACCAAAAAAGTTAGAGGAACTTTCAGATACTAATTGCAGATGGCCAATAGGGCATCCCGATGAAAAAGATTTTTATTTTTGTGGTAGAACGCCAATTGAAGGATTTTCTTATTGTAAATTGCACGTGCTTTACGCATTCCAGCCTAAAAATCAAAAAGAGGAGCTCATCGATAAAGAAGATGATGTTCCAGAATTTATAGAAAAAAAAGTTAAAGCTTCTAAGTAATCCTTTAATAAAACCTTAACAATACTTTAATATAATAATCAGGAGAAAAAATATGAATAAAATAACTATAAAATATCTTAAATGGATAAGTACGTTTTTAACCTTATTTGGAATATTAGCATTCTATTTAGATTACTATCCTTACAGCATGATACCCCACGGACTTGGTATTATTGGATGGACAGTTGTAGGAACCATAACAAAGGATAAACCGCTACTTACAAACTTTGCATTGCAAATACCTATAATGTTTGCGGGTATAATAAAGTATTCGATATAGATTTATGAGGAATATTTTGTTTGTGTGCACGGGCAATTCAGCAAGAAGTATTCTTGCAGAAGCTTTGGTCAATAAAAATTATAGTTTAAAATTTAAAGCTTTTAGCGCAGGTAGCAATCCTACAGGGAAAATAAACCCTAATATAAAAAAATATTTAGAAAAAAAAAATTTCGATATATCAAATTATTCTTCAAAGAATTTTGACCAGTTTTTAAAAAATAAAATAAAAATTCATCAAGTTATAACAGTTTGTAACAATGCCCATAATGAGGTCTGTCCGGTCTGGCCTGAAAAAAAAGATATAATTCATTGGGATATTGAAGACCCAGTTGAAAAAATTAAATCTGCTACTTCTGATACAGAGATTGAAAAAGTAATTGATGAAACTTATGAAATATTATCTAATAAGATTAAAGAATGGGTCGCAAATGAAGAATAAAATATTTGTTGGTGAATTTATAGGAAGTGCCTTGTTGGTGATGGCAATAGTAGGCTCGGGTATTATGGCAGAGAGTCTTACAAATGATACTGCTGTGATGTTGTTAGCTAATGCAGTTGCAACCGGTGCGGCTTTATATTTTTTGATTGTATCAATATCTGATATTTCAGGAGCACACTTTAATCCTTTTGTAACTCTTGCAATGTACCTCTCAAAAAGGATTAAATCCCAACTTCTACCAGTTTATTTTACTGCACAAATTTTAGGTTGTTTAACTGGTGTAATGTTAGCAAATTTTTTCTTTGATTATTCCTTAATCGAATTATCTTCTAAAAGTAGATCTGGAATAAATGTTTTTGTATCAGAAATAATAGCAACTTTTGGATTAATTTTTATAATATTTCGAACAATAAAAGGAGGTAAAGTCCTTGTAGCTACATCAGTAGCAACTTTTATTACCGCAGGTTATTGGTTTACATCATCTACTTCATTTGCAAATCCTGCGGTTGCGATAGCGCGAACTTTTACCAATACTTTTACTGGAATAAATTATCTTAATACACCGTTTTTTATAATTGCTGAGTTAATCGGTACTATACTTGCAATATATATTTTGAGGAATTTAAAGAACTAATTGTCTAAAGAATAACCGGCTGCCCTTACAGTTCTTATTAAATCTTTTGTACCTTCAAGATTAATCGCTTGTCTAAGTCTTCTTATGTGAACATCAACTGTTCTGCTTGTAACGTTAATATTATCCCCCCAAACATTGGTTAACAATTGTTCTCTGGAATAAACTCTTTTTGGGTTCTTAATAAAAAAGTCTATAAGTTTGTACTCTATTGGTCCTAAATCTATTTGTTTATTTCCTCTATAAACTTTTCTTGTAATTCTATCTATTTTTAAATTGTCGAATGTAATTACATCCTGCGCGACTGATGGTTTTGATCTTCTCAGCAAAGCTTTTATTCTTGCTAATAGTTCAGGGAAACTAAAAGGTTTTGTAATATAATCGTCAGCACCAATATTCAGTGCTTTGACTTTATCTTCTTCTTCACCTTTTGCTGTAAGCATTATAATAGGAATATTTTTATATTTTTCATTTTTCTTAAGTAGCTTACAAATTTCGACTCCGGATAAATCAGGCAACATCCAGTCCATCAAAACTAAATCTGGATTTGTATCTTTAATTGCTTTGAAACCATCTTCTCCATTAGTTGAAGAGTTTACTTTAAAACCTTCTTTGCTTAAGTTGTATTCTACAAGTGTTACTATTGATTGTTCGTCCTCAACTATATGAATATTTGCATTCATTTATCTTTTACAAATTCTTTTCCTTTTGGCCTTGCGCCTTCTAAATATTCACCCTCAATCAAATAATAAAGTGACTCAGCTATATTTGTAACGTGATCGCCAGCTCTCTCGATATTTTTAGTAACAAAGAGTAAATGTGTAGCTAATTCTAAATTTTTTTTATTTTTTCCTAAAAAGTTTGCTACCTCATTCATGGCAATATGAGTTAAATCATCTACTTGTTCATCATTTCTCCATACGTCAACGGCCTTATCTTTAGATTTTGTTATATAAGCATCTAAAACATTATTGAGCTGTTTTTGTACAAGCTCACCTAATCTTTTTAAACTGCCAGTTAATTCTTGCGGTAGATCTATAGGAAGTGGTTCAATTTTTTTGGCAACACTTTTAGCTAAATCTCCGATCCTTTCTAAATCGTGTGATATTTTAAGTGAGGATATAGTTGTTCTCAAATCAATAGCCATGGGTGCTCTTTTAACTAAAACAGTTGAAATTTGGTCATCTATTTTTGCTCGAAGCTCATTTATTTGAGCATCATTTTTTATGATATTTTCCGCCGCCTCTTTATCAATTTTTACAATTGCTTGAATAGTATCTGACAATTGACTTTCGGTTAGACTTCCCATTTTCACAAGATCATCGTTTAAACTTTGCATCTCTTCTTCGTAAGATTTTACTATTCTTTTTTCTTCAGACATCTAACCAAACCTTCCTGTAATATAATCTTGTGTCATCTTGTTATTAGGATTTTTAAACATCTTATCAGTAGTATCGACTTCAATCAAATTGCCTAAATGAAAAAAGCCAGTTCTTTGTGAGACCCTTACTGCTTGAGCCATAGAGTGAGTTACGATTACTATGGTAAAAGTTTTTTTAAGCTCCTCCATAAGTTCTTCTATTTTTGCTGTAGCAATTGGATCTAATGCAGAACATGGTTCATCCATTAGAATTACTTCTGGATTAACAGATATAGCACGGGCGATGCAAAGTCTCTGTTGTTGTCCTCCTGATAAAGAAGTTCCTGGTTCATCTAAACGATCTTTAACCTCTTCCCAAAGTGCAGATTTTTTTAAACTTGTTTGAACAATCTGATCCAATTTATCTTTATGATCAGCTAAACCATGAATTTGTGGACCATAAGCTACATTATCGTAAATACTTTTTGGAAAAGGATTTGGCTTTTGGAAAACCATACCTATTCTTTCCCTTAGTCTTACTACATCAATTTGTTTATTGTTTATTTCTTGTCCATCAATTTTTATTGAACCAGAAATTTTGCATGTTTCAATTACGTCGTTCATTCTATTTATACATCTTATATATGTTGATTTACCACAACCCGAAGGTCCTATTAAGGCAGTAACTTCTCTATTAAAAATTTCTAAATTAACATTTTTAAGAGCTTGTTTTTGCCCATAAAAAACATCTAATTTTTCAGTTTTTATTTTAACTTTATTATTTGTCATGACCATCTTCTTTCAAATTTTTGTCTTAAATATACTGCAAAAGCATTCATTGTAATTAAAAATGTAAGCAAAATCATTATTGTTGCCGAAGTTTTTTCAACAAAACCTCTCTCTGCTTGTTCTGACCAAAGATAGACCTGAACGGGTAATGATGCTGAGGGATCAACGGGACTAGAAGGCAAGTCCACAACAAATGCGACCATTCCAATTAAAATTAAAGGAGCAGTTTCACCTAAAGCTTGGGCTAAACCTATTATTGTTCCTGAAAGTGTTCCCGGAATAGCAAGCGGAACAACATGGTGTGTAACTGATTGAACTTTAGATGCACCAACAGCTAAAGCACCTTCTCTAATAGATGGTGGCACTGCTTTTAAAGATGCTCTGCAAGGAATAATTATTCTAGGCAAAGTCATTAGAGCTAGGGTAATACCTGCAACTAACGGTGTTGAACGAGGGAAATCAAAAGTACCTAGTAAAATACCCAATCCAAGTAATCCAAAGACAATAGATGGGACTGCTGCAAGATTATTTATATTGATTTCAATAAAATCTGTTATTCGATTTTTAGGTGCAAATTCTTCTAAGTAAATAGATGCAAGTATCGCAATAGGAAATGATAAAAGCAAAGTTACTATGATTGTAAAAAACGAACCTAATAATGAACCTCCGACACCTGCTAATTCTGGATCTCTAGAGTCGCCGTTTGTAAATAAAAATGTATTAAAAGCTTTTTGAATTTTATTATCCTCAACAAGTTTGTCATAAATCAATAGCTGGAAATCAGAGATTCTTCTCCTCTCTTCGGGTAAGTGCCTTGGATAATTTCCCTTGTTTAATTGATCTATATCATCTGAAGCTGTGAGTTCGATTATAGCTGTTTTATTTAAAAATCCTTTATTTTCGATAATGAAATTCTTTATTTCAATTTCATAATCAGGGCTAAATATTCTTATCAAGTCCTTTTCTTCTTTAAGCCCTTTTGTTTTGTAAACATTTAACAAGCTTTCAATGGATAAATCATAAAAGTCTGTGTCTTGAATCTCTTCATTTGTTGGGTTGTTTTTAAGTTCAAGTTTTTCTGTATTGAAATCTACCTCTACAGATATTGTTGTTCTAGAAAATGCACCTTTTCCTTTTGAGAAAATAACATTTACTAAGAAGAGAACAAATAAGATTGCTAAAATTACAGAGGTAAGACCATAAAATTTAAATCTTTTTTCAGCTCTGTATCTTTTTTTTAATAATTCTTCTTTACTCATATTTTTCCCTATATTTTTTAACAAACCTTAGAGCAATGTAGTTTAGAATTAATGTTGCAAAAAATAGTGTTAAACCTAAAGCAAAAGCAGATTGTGTTTTTGGACTATCAAACTCTTGGTCTCCAATTAAAATCATAACTATTTGTGTGGTAATCGTTGTGGTCGACTCTAAAGGATTGATTGTAAGTCTTGCTGCTAGTCCAGCTGCCATAACTACGATCATTGTCTCACCAATTGCTCTTGATACAGCGAGTAAAACCGAACCTACAATTCCTGGTAACGCGGCAGGTATAACTACTTTTTTTATTGTCTCTGACTTGGTTGCACCAACTGCGTAAGAGCCATCTCTCAAAGATTGAGGTACTGCATTTATTACATCATCTGATAAAGAGGAAACGTACGGAATTATCATTACACCCATTACTAAACCAGCCGCTAAAGCACTTTCAGAAGATACTTCGAGACCAAACCTTTCGCCGAATTCCCTGAAGAAAGGACCAACGGTTAATGCAGCAAAGAATCCGTAAACTACGGTTGGTATTCCAGCTAATATTTCTATGATTGGTTTAGAATATTTTCTAACTTTTTTACTTGCATATTCTGCTAAATATATTCCTGAAAAAAGACCTATCGGAACAGCAACTATCATTGCAATAAAAGCTATAAATGCTGTACCAGCAAATAAGGGTACAGATCCAAAGGCATCTTTAAGTTCATTATATTCTTCTGGAGTAATAGTAGTGGCATCCCTAACAAATGCTCTTTGTGGGCTCCATGAAGTTCCAAACAAAAAGTCAAATATATTAATTGTGGTAAAAAATTTAATACTCTCAAATAAAAGTGAAAAAATAATACCAATTGTCGTAAGTATTGCGACTAAAGAACATGTAAAAAGGACTGCTTTAAAAATTTTTTCAACATCTTCTCTAGCTTTATTATTATTTATTAATTTCTTATAAGAATAAAGGGTAGTAACTATCACAATACTAATGAGGATCACTATTTTCGAGCCCTCAGCGATAGATAAAAAAGATTTATAATTTTCGGCTCCTCGTCTAATTTCCTCTGTAAGAGTTCCAGTAAAATTACCTAAGTAAAGCGCCTTTATTTGCTGATAAATTAGGTTTAATTCGTCAGAATTGAATTCTTTTAAATTACTTGAGGTAATATTGTTAATTATAAAAGCCTTAATTATTGTGGGTTCAAATACTGTCCAAAATGCTAAAATTAATACAGCTGGAATTGCACACCATAGGGCTAAATAATAGCCATAGTAATCAGGCAAAGCATTCATTCTAATTTTGTTTGCTGCTGTAATATTTATGATTTTTTTTCTACCGAAAAAAAAACAGGAAGTACTAAATAAAACTATAAGTAAAAGAATTGCTAAATTCATCGCAGAAGGACGGTATTACAAAACTGTTACAATTTTATTACAAAACAAAACTTTAAATTGAATTTATGGGTAAATAAAAAAGGCCAGGGAAAACCTGGCCTTTTTTGAGGGAACAATTACTTAATTTTAATTGTTATAAGATCCGTTGCAGCGGTTCTTACTGTTTTGTATTTGTCTGAAGCTAAAGGTACTAGGCCGATATCTGTTAAATATCCTCTAGATCCCATTGATTTTTTAGAAGTAAATTCCTTCATGAATTCTTGTATGCCCGGAACAACTCCAATATGTGCTTTTTTCACATAGAAAAACAATGGTCTAGCTATTGGGTAAGAGTAATCCTGTATACCTTCTAAGCTTGGTTGAACTCCATTGATACCTGCAGCTTTAATTTTGTCTTTGTTAGCTACTAAATAGCTGTAACCAAAAAAACCAAAAGCTGATGGGTTTGCAGCAAGTTTTTGTACAATAAGTGTATCGTTTTCACCTGCTTCAACTGCGTAACCATCTTCTCTCATTTTAGCGCATTCTTTTTTAGCTTTTTTTCCATCAGCTTCGTAAAGAGATTTTGCTGTTTTTGTGCATCCTTTACCCATGACTAATGAATTCCAAGCATCTCTAGTTCCAGATGTTGGCGGTGCTATTAAGATTTCAATTTTTTCAGATGGTAGACCTTTGTCAATATCGCTCCATTTTTTATATGGATTTTCAACTAATTTACCGTCTATATCTACTTTAGCAGCTAAAGCTCTCCAAAGTTGCTCTTTTGTAAAATTAGCGTCTTTTGCTTTGACTGAATGAGAGAAAGTTATCCCGTCATTTCCTACAACTATTTCGACGATATCTTTAACTCCATTTTTTTCACACAATGCTTTTTCTTTTGATTTAATAGCTCTTGAAGCATTTGTGATATCTGGATGTCCAGTTCCTACACCAGCGCAGAATAATTTCATTCCACCACCAGTTCCAGTACTTTCAATAACTGGAGTTTTAAATTTACCACCCTTTCCGAATTTCTCAGCAACAACTGTTGCGTACGGATAAACTGTAGATGAACCTACAATTTTGATTTGATCTCTTGCTTGAGCTGTTGATGTAAAAATCATAGCAGCAAAAGCTAAAAGAATTATTTTTATTTTTTTCATATTTTTTCCTTTTTTATTGTTCACATGGTCAATCTATTAAAAAAGGATTTAAAAATTGTTTCAGGAATATGAAAGTTTTGTTACAAGACTAACTTTTTAGTTGTGTGAGTATTTAAATTGCGGGAAATTTAAGGATAAATTCGGTACCAACACCCTCTTCGCTTTTAATATCCATATCAGCTCTGTGTTGATTTATAATGTGTTTTACAATTGCTAGACCGAGTCCTGTCCCGCCTACATCTTTACTTTTAGAGGGATTTACCCTGAAAAATCTTTCAGTGACTCTGTGTATATATTCTTTTGGAATACCAATTCCCTGATCTTTGATTGAAACGATTACGAACTCTTCATTGTTTTCAACTTTAACAAATATTTTTTTACCTTTTTTGCTATATTTTGCAGCATTATCGATCAAATTAGAAAACACTTCTGTTAATCTATCTTGTTCTCCTAAAATCTCATATTCATTATCTGGGGCTTTTAATTCAGCCTGTATTTCATTTTTTTTGAGTATCTCGTTATTCATTTCAATAACTGAAGATATAATTTTTTTAATATCTACCTTTTTTTCAGGTCTAATATGCTCTTGTAATTCTATTTTAGATAAAGAGAGTAGATCTCTAACAATATTCTCCATTCTAACCGTCTGTTGAAAAAGTATAGGTAAAAATTTCTTTTGGCTTTCAAAATCATTTGATGCATGTCCTTTATTTATCGTTTCTAGGCCTAATTTTATGCTTTGAAGAGGTGTTCTTAATTCATGAGATACGTTTGCAACAAAGTCAGATCTTAGCCTTTGCGTCTTAATAATTTCTGTTAAATCTTTTAGAAAAATTACTACTGAATTTTGATTATTTAAAATTATGTAGGAAGAAAAGAACTGAAAAGTTGGATTATTAAGTTCAATATCAATTTTTTTATTTTTCTTTGTTGATAAGACAACATCAATATTTTGCAAAATTTCAGGAACCCTTAAAACTGTAGCTATATGTTTACCTTGAAGTTTTTTCCCAAATTTTTTTGTAGCTGCTGTGTTTAAAAATTTTATATTTTTAAATTTATCAATCTCAAATAAAACATCATCTATTTGATTAAAAGTATTGCTCGATAATCCTTTTTCATTACCATTTAATTCTTCTTCTTCCGAAATTTCTTCTTCTTTTTTAATTTCGTCTGATTTTAGTTTGTCTTTTTGTCTATTTATTTCTGATTTTGCGGCTATACCTGCTCCGATGCTTTTAAAAGATACGAATATAACAAATATAGCAAGACCTGCGCCTATTAATATAAATAGTAAATCCATTAATTAATTATAGTTGAAGTAAGGTTAATTTAAAGGGGAGATATGTCCTAGTTTACTGCAGTGTTATTGATAAATATCTCTGCACATCTCTTCCAAGTAAATTGTTTAGCAAATTCTTTACAGTTGTCTCTATCTGCTTTTAAAGCTGTCAAAGCCGCTTTTTTTAAATCTTTATCAAGACAACCAATTGATTTTCCATTAGCTAATTTAAAAATATCCATTGTACCTGGGCAATCAGCGTAACCTGCTACGGGTGTTCCTGCCATCAAAGACTCTATACATACAATTCCAAATGTTTCCGTTTTTGATGGAAAAACAAAAACGTCAGCTGATGCAAAATAAGAAGCTAATTCACCGTTCGTTTTTTGACCAACAAACTTAGCATCGGGATACTCTTTTGTGAGTTTTTTTAAATGGGGGCCTGTACCAACTAATATTTTTTTACCTGGTAAATCAAGGTCTAAAAAATCTTTAATATTTTTTTCCAATGCGATCCTTCCTACATAAACAAAAATTGGTTTGTTGTAATTTAATGTCATTTTCTTTGGTTCTCCTAAATGATCTGCCCCTCTTGTCCAAACAACCATTTTGTCATTAATTACCCCTATATCGCTTAATTCTTTTTTCATCGACTCTGTAGTGACTAATACCCTTTCAGCTTTGTTGTGAAAGTTACTTAAAAATTTTTGGGATATTTTTTCGGGTATTATAGGGAGATATAATTTTAGATATTTATCAAATCTAGTGTGAAAACTTGTAGTAAATTTTATCTTATTTCTACCTAAATATCTTCTAGCTGATAGTCCTATAGGTCCCTCTGTAGCAATATGTATTCTAAACTGTTCATTATTATTTTGTGCTTCGATCATTTCTTTTTTAATTAATTTACCAACCTTCCATACATTTATGGCTAATTTGATTTCATTATATTTGGGCATTGGAACTGTGAAAAATTGAGTAGGTTTAATGTAGCTAACTTTGTGACCCATTTTTTTTAATTCAATTTCTAATCTTGAATAAGATCTGGTCACACCATTTAAAACATGTTCCGGACAAGCATCCGTAACAATTAATATTCTCATAAATGTTAAACTACCTCTTTAAGCTGAGTTCTGTAATTTACTACTTCTTGTCTAATTTCATCCCACTTAATAATTTCCATTTTTCCATCTAGATGCTCTACAAGAGCAGTGCAGTTCTCTACCCAATCACCACAATTTAAATAGTTCACTCCATCAAAATTTTGATTTGAAGCTTTATGAATATGTCCACAAATAATTCCGTCGACATTTTTCTTTTTACCGTAGCTTGATACAGTTTTTTCATAATCACCTATATATTTAACTGCATTCTTTACTTTATTTTTTAAAAATTTTGCAAGCGACCACTTCTCCTTGCCAAAAATGTTTCTAATAAAATTTACTAAATTATTTAATCTTAATAAGAAATTATAAGCGATGGCACCCACTTTAGATAACCAGGGTGCATATTTCATAACACCATCCCACTGGTCTCCATGAATTACCACATATTTTTTTTTATCAACTGTTTCATGTATACATTTGTTTATTAACTCAACATCACCAAAATTTATTGGAACAAACTTTCTAAAAATCTCATCGTGGTTTCCTGTAATATATTTTACTTTTGTACCGTGTCTTGCCTTTCTAAGAGTTTTTTGAATGACATCATTGTGTTCTTGTGGCCAAAAAAAACTTTTTTTGAGAGCCCAAATATCGAAGATGTCTCCCACCAAATAAAGATTTTCTGATCTTGTGTGTTTATAAAATTCTAAGAGTTTATTTGCTTGGCAACCAACTGTTCCTAGATGAACATCTGAGATGAATATACTTTTAAATGTAAGTATTTTTCCTTCGGCGGTAGATTTTATTTGTTTCATTTTATAAAACGAATCTCTTCTTTTAGTTGAATCATAAATATGTTACAGAAATGTTAAAAAATGATTAAAAAATTAAAATTTTCCATCATTTTTAATGCTAACGCAGCAGGTGGAAGAAAATTAAAGCTTATCAACAAAGTAATAGAGCTTCTTAAAATAGATCATTCGGTAGAGTTATTTAAAACCAGCTCTGAAAAAGATGCTGAAAAAGTTTTTAGTGAATTATCAAAAAATAACACAGATAGAGTCGTAATTGCAGGTGGTGATGGTTCAGTATGTTTTGGAATAAATCAGATCATAAATAAGTACAAAGACATTGATAAGCCTATTATCGGTTACATACCTGCAGGAACAGCAAATATACTTCAGATTGAAACACAAATAGAAAAAAAAGCTAAAGAAATTTATAAAGTACTTGTTTCAGAAAACACCAAAAAAATTAATCTTGCAAAAATTAATGATAAATATTTCTTTCTTATGGCTGGGATTGGTTTTGACTCAGAGATTGTGCATTCAATAGACTCTCAAATTAAAAAATATTTAGGTAAGATAATTTTTGCGCTTAAAGGTCTGCAACATTTTATATTTCTAAAAAATAAAAAGATGAAAGTTAATGTCGATGGAAAAATAATTAAAGCCGATTGGGTACTTGTAACAAATTCAAAATATTATGCAGGACCACACTCTATTACGAAAAAAACAAATATTTTTGATAATAAAGTTATTGCTTATATATTTGAAGATCTTTCAAGAATTAAAATTTTATATTACCTTTGGCTAATATTATCAAAAGGGGATTTAAGTAGAGCAAAAAGTATTATTACTAAAGAGCTTGATAAGTTAGAAATTGATAAACTTGAAAATAAAGTTCTCTCACAAATAGATGGTGAGGACTTTGGTTTTGAAGACAAATTAATAATTAGAAAAAGTGATAAATCTTTTAACTTGTTAGTACCCTAGACTTTTGCGAATTCTCCACCTGATCGGTAACGCCACAGCCACTTTTCCATTTCTTTTTCAATATCCGTCGGTTTGATATTTAAATCTTTTAAAGTTAAGTGATCGCCAGATACTACATTATCTTTTTCAGAAAGTATTAGACATTGATCTTTTGTTATAATTGGATCAATCGGTAAAAGGCCCAAAAGCGAACTTTGAATTTTAGCTAAAGTCATCGGCACATCAGCAACTATTCTTTTTTTTCCAATTGTGCTTAGAATTAGTTTTATCATATCCCCAAAACTAATCACCCTGCCGCCACCTAGTTCATAAATTTTTCCTTCATTATTTTTTGTCTCTATAGCTTTTAAAATTGCTTTTGCTACATCATTTACGAAAATAGGCTCAAATTTATAATTTACATTCACTACAGGAATTATTGGAGAAAGGCTTAATTTAGCAAATAAATTTGTAAAATTATCTTCATTACCAATTACAACGCTTGGTCTTATGATAACTGTTTTATCAAAATTACTTAAAGCTTTTTCTTCCCCTAAAAATTTAGATTGCTGGTATTTTGATTTAGAATCTTTGCTAGCACCAATTGCAGAAACATGAATAAACTTTTTTACTTTTGATTGTGCGCAAAGTTTTGCGATGCTTTCAGGAATATCTCCGTGAATACTATTAAATTTTTGTTTTCTATTTTCAAATAATATTCCACAAAGATTTATAACTACATCTGAATTTTCTACAGCGTTTTTAATTTCTTCAAAATTATTTTGACCAAATTTAATTAATTCTATTGCTCCCGGAGGCGCCTGTGTCTTCAAATAAACCTTAGTAAATGGGTTACGAGTAGGAATAATGCATCTATAGTTCTTCTTCGTCAAATTTCTGACAAGATACCGGCCTATAAAACCCCCACCGCCTAGAATTGTTGCTATCGGGTAATTATTCATGGTAATTAGAATGAATATATGAAGATAAATAAATTTTCAAACGATTTGCCTAAGGAAATTGTCGCAAAAATTAAAGATAGTGTAGCTATAGATACTGAAGCAACTGGTTTGAAGATACCTGAAAGAGACAAGTTAAGCCTAATACAAATTTGTGACCTTAAGGGAGAAGTATATGTTATTCAGCCTGATAGAAAAGCATACAAAGCTCCTAATTTGGTATCAATATTAGAAAATGAAAAAATATTAAAAATCGGCCATTACTTAAGATTTGATAAAAGTGCGCTAGAGTTCTTTCTTAAATGCAAAGTTAAAAATATTTTTGATACAAAAATAGCTAGTAAGGTTGTGAGAACTTACACAGACCAACATGGTCTTAAAAATTTAGTTTATGAATTCTGTAATAAAAATTTAGATAAAAGAGCAGGAAGCAGTGACTGGAACAAAAATATTAATGAATTCAGTGATAAGCAGTTAGAGTATGCGGCTAATGACGTAATTTTTCTTCACAAAATTAAGTCAGAATTGGAAAAAATGTTAATTAGAGAAAAGAGGATGGATTTGTATAAAAATTGTATAAATTTTTTGGATACAAGAATTAAGTTGGATCAGTCTGGATTTAAATTTGATGTATTTGAACATTAATAATGAAAATAAATTATATTAACATAGCTAAAAAGGCTTCTAAAATTCAAATTTCAGAGTTAAAGAAAATAAATAAGGTTTTTGATAGAAAATTTATTAAAGCTGTAAATCTTATTTCAAATTGCAAAGGAAAAATAATTGCTGCTGGTGTAGGAAAAAGTGGATTAGTAGCTAGAAAAATATCGGCTACACTTTCTTCAGTAGGTTTTCCCTCTTTTTATTTAAATCCAAGTGAAGCTAATCATGGTGATTTAGGTCAGATAGATAAAAGGGATATCCTTATAGTTTTTTCTTATTCCGGAAATACTTTAGAGTTAACTAATATGTTGAAGTATTCAAATAGATTTAATATTAAGATAATAGGTGTAGCTTCAAAAAAAGACAGTTTACTTTTGAAAGCTAGTGACGTTCCAATATTAATCCCGCAAGTAAGAGAGTCGGATCCTACAGGTTTAGTTCCTACAACATCTACAAGCATAACATTACTTTTTGGTGATTGTCTTTGTTCAGCGCTTATGCAAAAAGCCAGTTTTTCAAAAGAAAGGTTTAAGATATTTCACCCTGGTGGCAGTATAGGTAAGACCTTACTGCTAGTAAAAGATATTATGTTAACTGGAAATAAACTTCCGCTAATTAATTATAAAAGCAGTATGTTGAAGGCTATCCAAATTATAAGCAAAAAAAACTTGGGTATAGGTATAATTTTAAAAAATAAACTAACGGTAGGAATTGTAACAGATGGAGATATAAGAAGAGGTGCGAGAAAGTTTTCTACAAATACTAAAATAGAAAATTTTATGACAAAAAAACCATTATATGTTGGACAAAATACCTCAGCTGAAAAAGCTTTATCTATTATGAGCCAAAAAAAAATAACGAGTTTATTAGTATCAACTGATGAGGATCACACAAAAAAAAGAGCTTACTTCAAACCAATTGGAATAATTCACATACATTCGTTATTGAAATATGGCATTAAATAAAATTAAAATCGATAAAAAAAATACAATTCAAATAATTTTAATTTTACTTGGTATAGCAATAATATTTTTCACTTATTTTTACGAAAAAGGTGAAAAAAAATTTTCTGAAAAATTAATTGATGAAGAAAAAATTGAAGAAATTGATGAGGGAATTAGTACTTTCGAAAATGTCCAGTATGAAGGAACAGATAATAATGAAAATAAATTTATAATTAATTCAGATGTTGCTGAATTTACATCGGAAGAATCAAACATTATTTATATGAAAAAGATGCGTTGTAAATTTTTCTTTAAGGATGGAACGGTACTAAGAATAACAAGTGATGAAGGTATTTATGATAGTATCACTAGTGACATGGAATTCACAAAAAATGTAGAAATGTACTATCTTGAAAATAGACTTTATTCAGAAAAAGCATTCTATAAAAATTCTGAGAATTATCTGCTTGTAGAAGATAGTGTTGTGGGAGAGGCTCCTGAAGGTAATTTAGTTGCTGATAAACTTGATTTTGATTTAAATGAAAAAAAACTTAAAATAAGTATGTACAATCAAGATAAAGTAAATATAAAATTGAACTATTAATGAAAAAATCATTTAGAATAATTAAATTTAAAAAAAATAAGCCAGTATTGCAGGTTAAAAATCTGAGTAAATCTTTCGAGGGAAGGCCAATACTAAAAAAGATTAACTTAGATCTTTATGCGGGTGAGATTGTAGGTTTAATTGGACCTAATGGATCCGGTAAATCAACTTTGTACGGTGCAGTAATTGGTCAGTATAAAGTAGATACTGGAAACATTTTTTTGAGTCAAAAAGAGATAACATCAATGCCAATTCATTTAAGAGCAAAAATGGGCTTGTCGTATTTGAGTCAATACAGAAGTGTTTTTAATATGACAGTTTACGATAATCTTCTTGCTATATGTCAAATCTCGGTAAAAGGAAGTGAAAAACAAAAAATGATAGTCGAAAAACTCTTAAATGAATTTAACTTACAACATTTAAGAAATATCGATGCAAATTCTCTATCTGGTGGAGAAGTAAGAAGGCTTCAAATCGCAAGAACTTTGATTAATAATCCAAAGGTTATTTTGCTTGATGAACCGATGGCTGCTTTAGATCCAATAGTAGTACAGGATATTCAGAAATTTATTTTAAAGCTTCAATCTTACGGATGTGGTGTCATTGTAACAGATCACCAAGTTCAAAACTTATTTGAAATTGTGGACAGAGCATATGTAATTGGTGAGCAAACTATAGTAGCTTCGGGAAAGCCAAAAGATGTGTTGAAATCTAATAAGGCTAGAGAGTTATATTTTGGCTCTTTTGAAAACTAATAAAATATGCATAGGGGAAGCTATTCCGTTATTCTAAAAAAAAAAAAATAAATGGTTTTAATAAAGTAATACAGGCTGATAGTGATAAATCTATCTCCATAAGGGCTTTTTTGATTGGTGCAATAAGTGAGGGTATATCCGAGATTTCAAATATTCTTAAAAGTGATGATGTGTATTCCACTATTAGTTGCCTTAAAAAATTAAATATTAAAATAAAAGAAATTGGTCCAAAAAAATTTCAAGTTTTTGGTAAAGGACTTGGTTCATTTTCTGCAAAGAAAAATACTATTTTAAATTTTGGAAATAGCGGCACCCTTGCTAGGCTTTTAATATCAATTTTATCAACTACACCAGGTTTAAATCTGAAATTTACTGGAGACAAATCTTTAAACAAGAGAAATATGGATGAAATAATAAATTTAATGAGAAAATTTGGTGCAAATTTCTATCCTAAAAATAAAAAAACTTTACCGCTTAATATGATTTCTTCTGATATGCCAGTAAGAATTTTTTACGAAGCTGGAGTAAGTAGCCAAATTAAAAGCGGAGTTATACTTGCATCTTTAAATGCTTTTGGAAATTCCAGAATAACTGAAAATAAGAATATTCAAAGTCGTGATCATACTGAAAATATTTTGATAAAAAACTCTGAGATGATTAAAGTTAAAAAAACTAAAAGCAAAAATTTTATAAATATTTATGGAAAAAATAATATTAAGAGTACTAAATATTCTGTAATGGGAGACCCTTCAACCGCAGCTTTTTATGCTTCAATTGCTATGTTAGTACCTGGATGTAATTTAAAAATTAAAAATGTTGGACTTAATCCTAAAAGAATAGGATTTTATAGATTAATGAAAAAGCATGGTGCAAAAATCATTTTTAAAAATATTAAAAAAAATAAAATCAATGAGATATATGGAGATATTCAAATTAAGAGTAGTAAATTGAGGCCTATAAAAGCAAAAGCTAACATATATCCTTCTATGCCAGATGAGTATCCAATTTCATTTGTGATAGCGGCACTTACGAAGGGAATTCATACCTTTAAGGGTATTTCAGAACTTTCTAACAAAGAAAGTTCGAGAGCAAAGGAAATGAAAAAAATTTTAGATCAAATTGGTATAAAATCTAAACTAACAAAAAATGAATTTAAAATTTTTGGCACAAAGAATTTTAAAAGAAAATTGATAAAAGTTTCAAGCCTTGGTGATCATAGGATCTGTATGAGCACTGTTGTTTTATCTTTAGTTTCATCTTGTCCTGCCTCTATTAAAGGCTTTGAAACTGTAAAAACTTCTTCACCTAATTTTTTAAGTACAATAAAGCTGCTTGGAGGTAAATTTGAGACTAAAAAAGCATCATAAATTAATTGTTGCATCTGATGGATCAGCTGCAAGCGGTAAAACAACTGGTGCAAAAAAAATTTCCAAAAAATATGGATTAAAATTTTTATCGTCTGGTTTATTGTATAGATTTGCTAGTTATCAATTATTAAAATATAAACCAAAAAATGAAGTCACATTTTTAAAAAAAAGTTTTAAAAAACTTAATTATAATAAATTAAAAAATATAAATCTTCACACTGCAGATATTTCCGAAAATACATCTATTATTGCCAAAAAAAAAGATATTAGACTCATACTTAAATCCTTTCAAAGAAACTTTGCAAAAAAAATTTAATAAGATTTGTATTGAGGGCAGAGATATAGGAACTGTAATTCTACCTAAGGCGGATATTAAATTTTTTTTTAAATGTGATCTAAATACTGCTGCAAAACGAAGGTTTAAAGAGCTTAGAAAAAAAAATAAAAAAAATAAAATTTAACAATGTAAGAAAACAACTACAAATACGTAATTATAGGGACCTCACACGCAAAAACAGCCCTTTACTAAAAAGCCCTGATGCGGTAATTGTGGACACCGGAAAATTAAGGAATATTCCGGATATGATAAACAAAATGTCAAAAATTATAGATAAAAAAATTATGAGTAAGTATGGAAGCTAAAACTGAAAATATTAAAAAGACCAGTACAAAAGAGTTTGAGAACCTACTTAAAGAAGATTTCAAAAAAAGAGAATTAAAAGAGGGAAGCATCATTCAAGCAGTTGTGAGTGAAATAGGAAAGAAACATGTGTTTGTCGATTTAAAGGCAAAAAGTGAAGGCATTATACCTATTGAAGAATTTAAATTATCAAAAGAATTTAAAGACCTAAAGATTGGTTCAAAAATAGAAGTTTACTTAGAAAGAATAGAAACTTTTAAAGGTGAAATAATTGTATCCAGAGAAAAAGCGAGAAGAATGAACTCTTGGAAAAAGATGGAAAAGGCTTTTCAAACTCAAGAAGAAGTTCAAGGAATAATAACAAACAAAGTTAAAGGTGGAATGGTAGTCAATGTTGACTCTTGTCTTTGTTTTTTACCTGGATCTCAAATTGATACTAAACCACCAAAAAATATCGATAGTTTAATGAATATACCTCTCAAATTTTTATGTGTAAAACTTGATAAGGCAAGGGGAAATATTGTTGTTTCTCGAAGAGCAATTCTTGAAAAAAATAAAAACCAATATTTAGATAAAGTTTTAAAAGAAATTAAAGAAGGAGATGTACTGGAAGCACAAGTTCGGGCTTTAGTAGACTGGGGATGCTTCTTAGAATATAAAGGTTGCGATATGTTGCTTCATGTTACTGATATTGCTTACTCAAGAGTAAAAAAACCATCTGAGGTATTATCATTAGGTCAAAAAATTAAAGTTAAAATAATAAAAATTGATAGAGAAGCAAAAAGGATAAGTTGCGGTATTAAACAAATGTATGATGATCCATACAAAAATGTAGATAAAAAATTTAAAGTAGGAGAAATTTATAATGGAACGGTAACTAAATGTGTAGATTACGGAGTTTTTGTAAAGATTGATGAAAACTTAGAAGGCTTGATACACCAATCAGAATTATCTTGGAACAAGAAAAATGTTCAAACAGGAAAAATATTATCTCCTTCTCAAGAAATAAAAGTAAAAATTATTGAACTAGATATTGAGAAAAAAAGAATATCTCTAAGTTACAAACAAACTCTTGAAAACCCCTGGACTTCTTTCCTGGATAAAAATCCCATTGGCTCTGTTATAAAAACAAAAGTCACAAACATTGCGGACTTTGGTTTATTTGTTTCATTAGAGAATTCTGACCTGGTTGGAATGGTTCACTATAAAGATATTTCATGGAACGAAAATGATAGAGATTTAAAAAAATTTAAAAAAAATGACAATGTTAAAGCAAAAATTCTAGAGTTTGACAAAGATAAAGAGAAAATCAGACTGGGTATTAAACAACTTGAAAAAGACCCTTTTAACTTTTTCTTAACAAAAAATAATAATGAAGTTATTACAGCCACGGTTAAAGAAGTTTTAAGTCATGGAATAAAAGTTTCAGTTGGAAGTGATGAAAATCAACTTTATTTAATTAAGAAAAGTGATCTTGCAAAGGATATTGAGAATCAAAGAACTAACATTTATAGTGGGGGCGAAAAGGTTGATTGTATGATAACTGGTTTAGATAAAGAAAAAAGGAAAGTATCGTTATCAATAAAAGAATTAGAAATTAAAAATGAGAAAATAGCTATAAAAAAAATACGGAAAAGATGGGACTAGCTCGGGTCAAATGCTTGGGGACATATTAGGTAAAGTATTGGGCACAGGTAAGAAAAATAAAAAGAAGAAGAAAAAAGAAGACTAATGGTCAGGTCAGAGATAATTTCTGAATTATCCAAAAAAATCGGCCAAAAATTAAACAAACCAGAATTAGAAAAAATTTTCCAACTGATATTGAATGCGATAATAGAAGGCATTAAAGAAAATAGGGCGACTGAGCTCAGAAGTTTTGGTCGCTTTTCTGTGAAAAATCTAAAAGAAAATAGAAATGCTAAAAATCCAAAAACTGGGGAAAAAATAATTTTAAGAAACAGAAAATCAATTAGTTTCAAAATGGCAAAAGATTTAAAAAAAAAAATAAATCAAAACGGAGAATTACATTGAAAAAAAATATCTTTGTTGCACTAGATTTTAATTCTCTTGAAAAAGCCTTAGAAACTGCAAAAAAAATTAAGGACTATATCGCTGGTGTTAAAATTGGTACTGAACTTTTCACAATTTGCGGTATGAAAGGTATTAAAAAATTTGAAGATTTAGGTGTAAATGTATTTTTAGACCTTAAACTAGGTCCTGAAATTCCAAATCAAATTAAAAAAACTGTTTCGATAATTTCTTCTCAAAAAAATATAAATTATTTGACGGTTCATACGATGGGTGGCCTTGAAATGTTAAAAGCAGCTAAAGAGTCTTCCGGCACTATTGAACTATTAGGAGTGACAATTTTAACTTCATGGGACAAAAGTAATTTAGTCTCTTTAGGTTTAATGAACTCTTTAGAGGATCAAATTAAAATTTTAATAACTACAGCAATTAAAGCTAAACTTGAGGGAGTTATTTCCTCAGCTAGAGATATTGCTCAAATTAGAAATCTATCAAAAAAACTTAAGATTTTTTGCCCCGGTATAAGAGGAGGCGATGAAATTCAGGATCAAAAAAGAGTGATGAGTTATGCTGAATTCAGCAAAATTGCGGATGATAAATGCTTCGCTGTCATAGGAAGACCAATTATTGATGGTGACCCTGTTCAAAACATAAAAAAAATAATACAGTCAGTAGATTAAAAATTAATCTTTATAATAATAATGAAAATTAAAAAAGGAATACCTTTAATTGACCAACACGATAAAAATGGTTTCTATGGTGGTAAATTCGGTGGAAATTATATTGCTGAAACATTAAAGAGGCCAATAGATGACCTAACAAAACTTTTTCAAAAATATAGAAAAGATAGAAATTTTATCACGGAAAGAGATAATCTATATAGGAATTATGTTGGAACACCTACAAGATTTATTAAATTAGAGAATCTTACTAATTACTTAGGTGGCGCTCAAATTTATGCAAAGATGGTCAGTGATGCAAATGGTGGAGCTCACAAAATATATAATGCAATTACTCACGCTATGCTTTGCAAAAGAGCTAACAAAAAATATATTTGCACAGATACTGGAGCTGGTTACAACGGAAAAATGTTTTCGATGGTTGCAAAAAAATTTGGTTTGGGTTGTAAGGTTTTTATGGGAAAGAGAGATATCGAAAGACAAAAGCCAAATTGTGAAGCTATAAAAAAGAATGGAGCCGAAATTATTCAAGTAAATTCCGGGAGCAAAACTTTGGTTGATGCCGTGAGTGAGTGTATTCGTTATTGGGTATCCAATTGTGATAAAGTACACATGGGTATTGGAAGCCTAGTAGGTCCAAACATTTTTGTTAAAATTTGTGGGTGGAGTACTGCTCAAATTTCCAGGGAGCTCAAAGCACAGTTAATTGAAGAATTTGGTGAAATTCCAAGAAAAACAAAATTAATTAATTGTATTGGTGGCGGTTCTAGTGCTTACGGCTTTTGGAGCGAATTTGTTGATTATAAAAAAAATCATGTTGAATTTATAGGAGTTGAAGCGGGTGGGCCAAAAAATAGCAAGCTACACGCTGCACCTTTAAGTAAAAATTCAAGTATTGGAATTTTACATGGCGCTGCAGCATATTGCATACAAGACAAGGATGGACAAATAAATCAGACAGAGTCGATTTCAAGTGGACTTGATTATCCTTCTGTAAGCCCAATCCATTGTTTTTTAAAAGATAGTAGACGAGCTAGATATAGCTCTGCGACCGATGAGGAGGCCCTGAATGCATTCAAATTAATTACTGAGCTTGAAGATATTTCACCAAGTTTAGAACCATCACATGCTTTTGCTGAGGCAATAAAAATTGCTCCGAGATTTGATGAGTCTACTACTGTAATAGTTAATAGCTGTGGCGATAGTTTAAAAGATATTGATATAATTAAAAAAAGATTAGGTAGTTATTCAAGATGATTTCTGAAATCGGTTTGGCGTTTAAAAAGTGTAAAAAAGAAAATAGGCCCTTATTGCTTACTTACACTGTAGCTGGAGATAATACCAAAAAAAAGTCTTTTGAGATTTTAAAATCTATTTCATCCTATGTTGATATTTTGGAAATTGGTTTCCCACATAATGCTCCTACTGCTGATGGGGTTGAGATTCAAAATAGTTCTCATAGAGCTTTAACAAACGGAATTAAACTTAAAGATGTTTTTCAAATTGTAAAAAATTATAAAAAAATTAAAAATCCAAAACCTTGTATTCTTATGGGCTATTATCAAATGGTTTATAGATATGGAGAAAAAAGATTTATTAAGCAATGTAAAAATTCGGGTGTAAATGGGCTAATAATTGTTGATCTACCCTGGCCTGAAAATAAAAATTTTTCAAAATTGTGTAAAAAAAATTCAATTGATTTTGTTCAGCTTTTATCTCCAACTACTTCTAAAGAAAGAACAAAAAAAATTCTAAATGACTCCCATGATATGGCTTATTATATAAGCATGCTGTCAACTACAGGGGGTAAACTAAAAATTTCTCCAAGAAAAATTTTAGAAAATTACAGAAAAATAAAAAGAATCAATAAGTCAAAAAACTTAGTAATAGGTTTCGGAATAACAAAAAAAACTATAGGAGCGTTTAAAAAAGCTGATGGATTAGTGGTTGGAAGTGCACTTTGTAAAGAAATAGCGAGGTCAATTAAACGACGTCAAAATCCTGTCATAATGGTGAATAAGATGGTAAAAGCACTTAAAAGGAAAATTACATGAATTGGATTACGAAGTTTATTAAACCAAGAATAAAATCATTATTTAAAAAAAAATCTTCAGACAGTAAGGACACTCTTTGGACCACTTGTGAATGTAAAAATCTTGTCTACAAGGATGATCTTTTTAAAAATTTAAGTGTGTGCCCTACCTGTGGTTCACATCACAAGTTAACACCGGAGGATAGATTTAAAATTTTTTTTGATAATAAAGAATATGTAGTTTTGAATACACCTCTCCCAAAAGATGACCCTTTAAAATTTTCAGATACTAAAAAATATACAGAAAGATTAAATAAGGCTAGAAAACAAACCAATCAGTCTGATGCAATTTCTGTTGCATATGGAAAATTAGAAGGTATGGATGTAACAGTTGGGGCACAAAATTTTTCATTCATCGGAGGATCATTAGGTGCTGCAGCAGGAGAAGCGTTTATTTATGGAATTCAACATGCAATTGATAATAAAACTCCATTTATTTTTTTTAGCTGCAGTGGTGGAGCAAGAATGCAGGAGAGTGCAATCGCTTTAATGCAAATGACCAGATCAGTTCTGGCTGTACATGAATTCAAAAAAACTAATCTTCCTTATATAGTGATCATGACAAATCCAACTGCCGGAGGTGTCACAGCTTCTTTTGCGGGATTAGGTGATATATTAATTGGGGAACCTAAAGCTATAATCGCCTTTGCTGGCCGTAGAGTTATACAAGATACAGTCAAAGAGGAACTTCCTGAAGAATTTCAAACTGCTGAGTTTGTTAAAGAACATGGTGGAATAGATATGGTTGTAGAAAGAAAATATCTTAGATCTACAGTTTCAACTCTTTTATCAATTCTATTGAAGAAAAAAGAAGCTCAAGCTATATCTACAAGTGATGTTGAAACAATCCAAGAAACTTTATCAAAAACTTCAAAAGCAGTATAGCCGCAGAATTAATTTAGATCTTACAAGAATAAAAAGGGTTTTAAAAAAATTAAATAATCCTCATGAAGAAATTAAAAATGTAATTAATATAATTGGAAGTGATGGAAAAAATAGTGTTTTGACTTCCTTAAAATATTTTCTTGAAGCAAACAATCAAAAAGTAAATGCCTTCACAAGTCCGCACTTATATGATGTTCGGCAAAGATTTTGGCTGGGAAATAGATTTATTTCTCTAAAGGAAATTAAAAATTACAAAAAAGTTATCGAACTAACAAAGCATAAACTTACTTTGTTTGAGCTGCTTACGTGTATTTATATTTTATCAGCTTCTAAGACAGATCCTGACTCCTATAATTTAATTGAAAGCGGTCTATTTTTTAAAAAAGATAGCACAAACTTGTGGTCTAGCCCTTTGTCTCAAGTGGTTACAAATATCAACTATCAACATCAAGAATGGATTCATCCAAAGACTATAGAAGAAATTTGCAGACAAAAAGTAGGATTTTTGAGTCGAGATACTAAAATTTATACAGGTAAGCAAAAACCAAAAACTTCTAAAATAATTAAAAATATTTTAGAACAAAACCCAAGTAAAAGAATAAACTATGGATATTGGAAAATTATTAATAAAAATAATAAAAAATATTACAAAGATAAAAAAATTTGATCAGCCTTAATTCAAAACATATTTTTTCTGAGGGTTTATGGGAAAATGTAGGTTTGGCTATTAAAGTAGCTATAGATCTAGGTGTGGATACTAAAACAATTAAAAAAACAATCCCAAAGATACTATTTGAGGGTCGCGTTCAATTTATCAGGGGAAAACTCACAAAAAATTTGAGAAAAACAAGAATACTTGTAGATGGCTGTCACAGTGATGAATCTTGCAAAAATTTAGCTCGATATTTAAGAAAATTTAAAATACCTGTTTATGCTATTTGGGGGAGTCTTAAAAATAAAAATCCAGATAAACTTATTAAAAATTTTAAAGGTATTTTTAAAAAGATCGTTACTGTTGAAATTCCAAACGAACCTAGTTCTATTGATTCTTCTGATCTTTGCAAAATAGCTAAAAAAAATAATTTTCAATCAATACAGTCAAAGAATATTAAAGATGCCTTAAAAAAAATTTCAACAAATGAAAAAAAGATAATCGTTATATTTGGCAGCTTATATCTTGTAGGAAACGCTTTGAGTATGAACTAAATATTTTCTTTTATCCAAGAAACAATATTTGATTTAGTAGTAGCACCAACTTTAGTTGCTTTTAGTTCTCCAGATTTAAATAAAAGCATTGTCGGAATTCCTCTAATTCCGTACTTAGTTGGGGTGTTAGGTTCCTGATCTATGTTATGCTTAGCAATCACAACTTCGTTGGACATCTCGTTAGAAATCTCTTCAAGTATCGGACCAATTTGTTTGCAGGGGCCACACCATTCTGCCCAAAAATCTACAATAGTTGGTTTTTGTGATTTAATGACATCTAGGTCAAAGCTTTCATCGGTTACTTTTTTTGTGGCCATAAAATTATAAATAAAGTTTTTTT
>CACIJX010000001.1 GCA_902587085.1 uncultured Pelagibacteraceae bacterium | reverse complement strand
TTTGAACTCACTTGACAATCCACTTAAAAAGTTACCTCTTTTCAATGGTTCTACCGAAAAAAATCTCGAAAAATTTTTATTGTATCTTAATAAACTCAATTATAGCAGAAGAAAAAATATTAAATCCGTGGGTGAGGTGCAAATAGTTAAAAATAAAAAATCCGCATTATATTTTGACTCAGGCGAGCCCCCTACTTATAAATTATCCAAAGATTATCAATCTGGGCCTTTATCATTTGAGTACTCTAATGATGATCAAAAAATAATTACAAATTGTGGATATGGAAGAAAAATTTCTAAAAAATTGCAGCTACTGAGTAAATTTACATCGGCACAATCAACACTATGTATAAATGATACATCGGTTGTAAAGTTTAAAAGAAACAATTTAATTAATAAAGCCTATGGATCTACGATTAGTGATACTTTTAAAATATTAGATTTTGAAAGACTAGAAGACAAAACAAATATAAAAATATCCGCAACTCATAATGCTTATCTAGGAAAGTATGGATATTTACATAAGAGAAGTATAACTCTACGTAAAAAAAACTGTGAAATTTTTGGTAATGATCTCCTAATAAAAAAAATCGATAATACAAATATTAAATTTAGTGTGCGATTCCATCTTTATCCTGGTATTAGTACCGTAAAAACAATAAGTGGGAAAAGTATTCTTTTACAAATAGATAAAAATAAATCTTGGGTATTTTCATCTAACAATCAAAACATCAATATTGAAAATAGTTTATTTTTGGGACGTAATAAAGTAATGAAAAATCAATGTATAGTGATTTACGGAAAAGCAGATAATGAGGACGTAAATATTGAATGGAATTTAAAAAAGGCAAGCTGAGTTAATGTCACAAAAAATTAAAACTGCTTTAATTTCTTTATCTGACAAAAATGGTATAGAAAAGATTTTAAGAGTATTAAAGAAATTTAATGTGAAAATAATAAGTTCTGGTGGAACATATAATGAAATTAAAAAACTAGGCTTCAATTGTATCGAAGTATCAAAATACACTGGATTTGAAGAAATGCTTGATGGAAGGCTCAAAACACTTCATCCAAAAATTCATGCAGGAATTCTAAATAAAAGATCAAACAGGAACCATAAAAGACAAATGAATAGAAAAAAATTTAATAATATTGATTTAATTATTGTTAATTTTTATCCCTTTCAACAAACAATTCAAAAGACCAAAAATTTTAAAAAAATTATTGAAAATATAGACATAGGAGGTCCAACAATGGTAAGGGCTGCGGCAAAGAATTTTAATGACGTTTCAATTATCACTGATAAAAAAGACTACGGTCTATTAATAAGTGAGCTAAATAAAAATAAAGGTTCCACGAGCCTAAAATTTAGAGAAAAGATGGCTAGTAAAGCTTTTGGCTTAACGGCTTATTACGACTCGATAGTATCAAATTGGTTTAATAAAAAACTTAATATAATTTTTCCTGAAACGATAACTGTTTTTGGAAAAAAGATTTCAGAATTGAGATATGGTGAAAATCCACACCAAAAAAGTAGTATATATATAAATGATTTATTAAACGAAGAATTGGGCCTAAGAAAAATTAAAGGAAAAGCGCTTAGTTATAACAATTATAATGACATATTTACTGGTCTAGAAATTTTGTCTTCATTCAAAAAAACGGGAACGGTTATAATTAAACATGCAAACCCATCAGGAGCATCAATTAATAGCTCTCCGATAAAATCATTTCGGGAATCCTTCTCGTCCGATCCAGTAAGTGCGTTTGGAGGAGTCGTGGCATGTAATTTTAAAATTAATCGGAAGATAGCTAAAGAAATGTCAAAGGTTTTCTTTGAAGTTATTCTGGCAAGAAAGTTTGATAAACAGTCTTTAAAAATACTTGGCCAAAAAAAAAATTTAATATTAATTGATATATCTAAATTTAAGCATCAAAAAGAGTACCAAATTAAACAATTCGACAGCTCATTTTTAGTACAAGACAAAAATAAATTAATTTTAAAAAAGAAAGGTTTAAAAATTGTAAGCAAACTTAAACCAACCAAAAAAGAGGTCCGATCTGCTGAATTTGCAATGAATATATGCAAATTTGTTAAATCAAATTCAATTATAATTGCGAATAACTTTTCAACTGTGGGAATAGGTGCTGGTCAACCCAGTAGAGTCGATAGTTGTAAGATTGCGGTTCAAAAAGCAAAAAAGTTCCAACCGAAGAAACTTAGAAATTCTGTTGCTGCATCTGATGCTTTTTTTCCTTTTTCAGATGGAGTTAAAAAGTTAATACAGGCAGGTGTAAAGGTAATAATTCAACCTGGCGGCTCAATAAGAGATAAAGATTCAATTTTGGCAGCTAATAAAGCAAAAGTAAAAATGATTTTTACTGGTATTAGACACTTTAATCATTAGGAAATTCTATCAACTTTTGCAGCCAAAACAAAATCACTCTCGTGTAATCCTTTTATAGCGTGCGTGAAAATTTTTATTTTAGCATAACCCCAGCCAAACCAAATGTCGGGATGATGTCCCTCTTTTTCAGCAATTGCGCCTACTTTGTTAACAAAATTTTGACTTTCCAGAAAATTTTTAAATTTAAACTCCTTAACAAGATAATAAGTTTTTCCATCTTCAGCTTTAACATCCCACCCGTCGACTTTTTTTAAATACTTATGAATTTCAGTTTTATCAAAACTTGGTATTCCTCCCTCGCAGGGCACACATTTTTTATCTGCTAAATCAGTCATATTTTTTATCTTGGAGCGGGAGAAGGGAATTGAACCCTCGGCCTAAACGTTGGCAACGTTTCGCTCTACCACTGAGCTACTCCCGCACATCTTAAACGTATTATATTATAAAATTTTTTATTACGTCAATAAGTTATTTAAATATCCCCGTATCAGAAATTCTAAGATTTATACGTTTAAAAAATTTAAATTCATTTATACTTTTTAATATCAATCTCTTAGCTGGGTCAGTAATTTTATTATATTTAAAGAAATTATTAATAAAATTTATACCTAAACCAAATATCAAATTTTCTGGTTTTCTATTTTTCAAGAAGTTTGGGATTATCAGTGAGTTTTTAATTGATATTCCAAGGCCTAAAAATTTTGTAATTTCATCTTTTAATTTTTCAATATCTCTTAGGACTAAATTAAAGCCCTGACCAGCTATTGGATGTACGTTATAAGAAGCCTCTCCTAGTATAAGTATATTATTTGCTGAGTAATTCGAGTTAAATTTAAAAGAGACTGGATAGGATTTTATTTTTGCAAGTTTGAATTTACTTTGCTTTCCAATAATTTTAGTCAATTTTGCATTTATTAGATTTTTAATATTTAAATGATGTATTTTTGTATTTAAAGACCATACTAAAGAAAATTTATTTGGATTGATTGGTAGTATTGCAAGAGGACCTTCGTTAAAAAAATACTGCTTTGCGTCTTTTATATCCTTATTGTGGTTGACAAATGTAGTAATAGATATTTCATTGCTATCTTTGGTTATGGTTCTTTTGCCTAAAAATTTTTTACTTAATTCAGATTTTTTACCTGTGCATAGCAAAACCATATCATAAAAAAATTTTCTCTTTTTAAAGGTTATTGATGTTTCTTGTTTATTAATTTCTGTTACAATTCCATTTTTAATCTTTATATTTTTTTTCTTTTTAATTTGACGGAAAAATATTTCTTTAAATTTATTATTCTCTATTATATGCATTATGTTTTTATTATCTTTTTCAAATTTCATAAATCTAAAGTAACCATTTTCACTTTCTTTGAATAAATCTACTTGTCTTATCGGCCAAAACTTTTCTAAGTGCCTTTTTTCTATTAATTTAGATAAAGATTGAAAGTTACTTGGTGAAATTGAGGTTGTGCGACCGTCAACGGATATCTTTCCATTCTTTTTGGGGCAAAACAAATCTATTGTAAGGTTTAGTTCGGAAAGAGAAAGTGCGGTTGATAGACCTACTAATCCGTCCCCTATTATACAAATTCGATTCTTATACATTTTTTTCCTTAATAAGTTTTACTAGATATTCTATCGACTCTGGTTTGGTCTCTGGTAATACACCGTGACCTAAATTGAATATGTAGGGATAATTGTTAAAAATTCTCAAAAATTTGTCCACGTTTTTTTTAATTTCAGTTTCTTTTTTTAGAAGTATCTTTGGATCCATACCGCCTTGAATGACAACATTATTAATATTCTTTCTTGCCCACCCTGGATCAATTTCGTAATCAATATTTACGCAGTCTGGTTTTACAATATTACAAAATTTCAGATAATTTTTTCTAATTCCTCTAGGAAAACAAATTACAGGTATATTGCTTTTTTTAAGTTTATCTACAATTCTTTTTGTAGGATTTAAGCAATATTCGTCGAGTTCTTCTTCTGGTAAAAGACCCGCCCAAGAGTCAAATATTTGTATTACTTCGGCTCCGGCTTCGGCTTGTTTAAAAGCATGTAAATATATTATTTCTTCAATTTTTCTTAAAATGTCTTTTAATAAAGTTTTGTTTTTTTTTATATTTTGAATATTGAAATTTTTTTTAGGTGATTGCTTATTAAGCATATAAACTAATATTGTCCATGGTGCTCCAACAAAACCGATTAGACACTCTTTATTAAGTCTTTTTTTAACCTTTTGGATTGATTCATAAACCGGTTGTACTCTTTCAATAAAAGTTTTGTTTTTAGTTTGATTTATTTTATCCCAATCTAAATTTCCCAAGAGAGGACCGAAACCTTTTTTAAAAGTTACTTTTTGACCAAGCCCATATGGAACAATTAATATGTCTGAAAATATAATTGCTGCATCTAAATTAAATCTTTTTATTGGTTGCAAGGTGATTTCAGACACAAGTTTAGGTTTTAAACAAAGTTTAATAAAATCCTTATTATTCTTTCTGATTTCGCGAAACTCTGGTAGATATCTGCCGGCCTGTCTCATGAACCATACTGGAATATACGAATAATTCTTATCAATTAAACATTCTATTAATTTATTCATTTATATTAGTATAGTTTTTATATGTTATTGTTGTAATAGGTAATGTTGGTTAGTTAATTCTTAATAAATCTCATTTTATCTACATTTCTGTTAATTAAATATATCTATAATATTGATTTTTGATCTAATATACACAGTGTGAATTAAAAGATATAAAGTTATTAATTTCTTATCAATTGTGAGAAGTTTGTTAGTTCTAGTTGATAAAAAAAATATATTTATGAATAATAGTTGATATCTTAAAATTATACTTAAACTATCCACATAATTAATGACAAATAAATATCAAATTTTTCTAATTTCAGACTCAACGGGAGAAACGTTAGACAGAATATTTCTGGCTTTACAATCACAGTTTGCAAATTTTGATTATGAAAAAAAAGAGTTTGTTTTCACAAGAACTGAGCAACAAATAAATAAAATTATTAAAGAATGTAAGCAAAAGGAAAATGGAATAATTTTATATACCATAGTAGACACTAAGTTGACCAAGTATTTAGCTAATGAAAGTATTAAAAATAATATCCCTTGTTTCGGTGTATTAGGAAACTTAATACTGAGCTTCTCAAAACTTCTAAATCAAAAAGCTATTCACAAACCAAGCGCTCAACATGTTCTGGATAAAGATTATTATAAAAGGATAGAGGCAATTCAATTTACAATGTCCCACGATGATGGGAAGAAAACAGAAGATTTTTTTGCCGCAGACATAATTTTGTTGGGAGTAAGCAGAACGAGCAAAACTCCAACATCAATATATTTAGCAAACAGAGGTTATAGTACATTGAATATCCCATTAGTTTTGGATCAGCAAATTCCTGAAGCTCTTGAGAAAGAAAGTAAAAAACTTTGTGTTGTTGGTTTAGTAGCAGACCCAAATAGGCTTTCAGAAATAAGAAAAACAAGGGCGAATGTAAATAAATCAATTGATTTGAAAAATTATACTGATGTAGAAAAAATTAGAAATGAAGTGGAAAAGTCAAAAAAACTATTTAAGAAAAATAATTGGCCCATCATAGATGTTACAAGAAGATCGGTTGAAGAAACTGCAGCATCAATATTAAAAATATTTGAAATAAAAAGAAACAAATGAGAATTGTTTTGGCATCTAAAAGCGAAGTAAGAAAAATAATTCTGGATAAAAACGGTATTAACTCAGAAGTTTTACCTTCTAACATTGATGAAAAAGAAGTAAAAATTTCATTAATATCAAAAGGAGCTACTCCAATGCTGATCTCAAAAAATTTAGCAGAACTAAAGGCTAATAAAATTAGTTTACAAAGACCGAATGAACTGGTTCTAGGGGCAGATAGTGTAATTGATTTTAATGGTGAGCTAATATCAAAACCTTTAGATAGAAATGAAGCTTTGAATATTTTACAAAAACTTAATGGAAAAAAACACCAATTGATAAGCTCAGTTTGTATTTCTAAAAATGGATCAATGATTTGGAACTATACAGATGCCGCGTCATTAACTATGAAAGAACTTAATTTAGACCAAATTAAATCGTATTTAAAAAAAGTGGATGATGAAAAATTATATGCTTATGGAGTTTATCAAATCGAGGCTGGTGGAAAAGATTTATTTTCAAAAATTGAAGGAGATGAAGATACAATTATGGGCCTTCCCATTAAAAAAATAAAGGAGTATTTAAATAATCTTTAATGCTAATTTTGGTTTGGATCGTTGTTTGTGTTATTTTTTATTTAGTCCAAAAAGTCCTTGGTAATTCTGGACATGCATTAGAATTATTTGCTCTATTAACAGCAATAGCATTATTTTTTATTGATAGATTAAGTAGAAAAGAAAAAAAATGAAAAAATACATAGTAATAGGAAATCCGATAGAGCATTCTTTATCGCCATTATTACATAACTTTTGGTTAAAAAAGTATGGAATAAACGCCATCTATGAAAAACAATTGGTAGAGAAAAATGATATTGAAAAAATTATTAGTGATATGAGGGCAAGCAAGATCGAAGGTATAAATGTTACAGTGCCTTTTAAAAAAGCGGTAATTCCATTCTTAGATCAATTATCAGATACTGCCAAAGAGACCCAATCAGTAAATACAATTTTCAAAAAACAAAACAAATTAGTCGGTGATAATACTGACGTTTACGGTTTCTCAGAGGCAATAAAATTAACTAATTTCAATCTAACAAATAAAAAAGTACTAATCCTGGGCGCTGGGGGTGTAGTTCCTTCAATCGTATTGGCACTAAAAAGCATGGAAACTTCAGAAATAACTTTATCAAACAGAACAAAAAAAAAAGCAGATGACCTAAAAAAAAATTTCCCCTTTTTAAAGGTAGTTAGTTGGGGCGAAATAATAAAATCTGATTTAATAATTAATGCCACAAGTATAGGTATTAAAAAAAATGAGGAAATTAAATTAGATCATTCTAAACTAGACGGTCAGTTGTTTTATGACGTAATCTACAACCCTCCCAAAACAAAATTTTTGGAAAATGCGAAAAAATCTGGAAAAAAAACGGAGAATGGAAAAAATATGTTTGTTTATCAGGCAATAAAGGCATTTGAAATATGGAACAGTATTACGCCGGAAATCAACAAAGAGGTTCTTGATTTAATTCAATGATTAAAATAGGCGTTACAGGCTCGTTGGCTTCGGGAAAAACCACTGTAGCAAAAATGTTTGCAGGAGGAAATTATCCCCTTTTTAATGCGGATATTGCAGTTAGGAGAATCTATAAAAAAAATACCTTTAAAAACAAAGTATATAATAAATTCAAGCTTAAAAATAAAAAAAATATTAAAAAAAAATTAAAAAAGATTATATCCAAAAATAAAAAGTCGCTTAAAGATTTAGAAAGAATTATTCATCCTCTTGTAAGAAAGGAAATAAGAAATTTTTCTAAAAAAAATAAAGGAAAAAAATTTATAATTTTCGAAATACCACTTTTAATAGAAAGTAGATTAATGAAAAATTACGATAAAATAGTTTTTGTAAATTCTAAAAAAAGTCTTAGAATTAAAAGGTTTTTGAAAAGGGGCAAAAACCAAAAGCTTTTCAACTTATTAGATAAAAGACAACTTCCGCCTGCAAAAAAAATTAAATTTTGTGACATAATTATTTCTAACAATGGAAGCTTAAAGAAATTAAAAAAGAGTGTTATGATAATTAAAAAAAAGTATGAATGAAGTTTTTTTAGACACAGAAACAACGGGTCTTTCAATCAAAGATGACCATAGAATAGTTGAATTAGCATGTATAGAAACCAAAAACCTCATACCAACAAAAAATATTTTTTATTGTTTGATTAATCCAGAAAGGGATGTATCAGATGATGCTTTCAAGATACATGGATATAGTTACGATAAATTAAAAAAAGAAAAAAAATTTAGTGAAATAGCAGACAAATTTATCCAATTTATTTCTAATAAAAAGATAATAATTCACAATGCACCATTTGATCTTGGTTTTTTAAATCATGAATTAAAAAAAGTTAATATAAACGTATTAAAAGAAGAAAATAATGTTATCGACACACTTGCATTAGCGAGGTCCAAATTTCCTGGATCTTCTAATTCGTTAGATAGTTTGTGTAAACGGTTTAATATTGATCTTTCCGAAAGAACCAAACATAATGCGCTTATTGATTGTGAGTTATTAAGAAAAGTATATATAAATTTAGTTGGGGAAAAAGAACCAACTTTAATTTTTCAAGATACTAAACCTTCCAATTTTTCATTATCTAATAAGATAAGTAAAAATATAAAATATTTTAAGAAAATTGTAAAACCCTCAGATGAAGAATTTGATAAACACAAGAAATTTTTAAAATCAGAATTAAAAAAAAATTACTTTTGAAGTTTTTTTGTTTCATAAAGTTTTACAAAATTAATTTTTTCACCAAAGTTTATTTTGTTATATCCAGATTTATTAAATAAGAATACTATTATATCAGTTATATCTGGATAGATCTCTTCCGGAACCTTTATAAGAACAATTTTTTCTAGATCCTCCTTTTTGATATCTTTCTCTAACTGGATTATAGACGAATGCTCAACAGAACAGTGGAAACCCGATGATGTTCCGCCTTGTTTTGGTGCCAACCTTAAACTCATATCTATTTGAATAATTTTCTCTTTAATACTTTTACTTTTTATATCGCAAACAAATCTGTAATTTTTAATATTCTTTTCAAGAAGAAAATAAGTTTTAGGATCTGATATTTCAAAGGAAACATCTTTGATATATTTTGTTAAAATTTTATAACTCATCCTTTTTATCTTTTTCTAAAATTTCGCCCTCTATGAAATTTTTTTGTTTCTCTATGTCCACCTTCTTTTTCCTTAAAAATAAATTTATAAATATTTTTCTAGTAAATGGAATAAGCAGCAAAAAACCAAAAGCATCAGTTACAAAGCCTGGCAATATAAGTAAAACCGCAGCAAGTGCTATAGATGCACCCGAGATCATCTCAAACAGAGGATGTTTATTTTTATAAATATTAAGAACACCGGATCTTAGGGTATTCAGGCCTTCGATTTTTGCAAAGTACAACCCCAATATTGCTGTAGCAAATATAAGAACAACCGTGTTCAATGCCCCTATATTTTGGCCAATTTTAATCATTACAAAAATCTCAATGGCAGGAATTGCAATTAAAAAAAATAAAAGTGTGTTCATTTGGCAGTTCTTAAATTATATTATTAATGTATATTTATCAAACAATGAGTAATAATTTTGGATATTTAGATATCATACTTCTAGCCATGATAGCTGGGTTTATAATCTTAAGATTAAGAAATATACTTGGCAGAAAAACTGGTCACGAGGAAAAAGTCTATTCTGACTTTATGGAAAAAAAGTTTGAAAAATTTAATACCCAACCAGACCAAAAATCGAAAAAATCAAAAACTGAATTTGATAAGAACGAAAAAAAAGAATTTTTGAAAGGTGCAGAAATAGCATACGAAACAATAATCACTTCTTTTTCAAAAGGGGATAAAGAAAACTTGAAAAGTTTATTAACAGAAAAAATGCAGTCAAGTTTTTCGTCAGCCATAGAAGATAGGAAATCTAAAAAAATTAAATCTGAATTAACTTTTATTGGGATTAAATCTTCTGCCATTGAGAAGTTCGAAAAAACTGCAGAGGCACTTTATTTCACAGTTAAATTTGTGAGTGAAATTATTTCTGTAAAAAAAGATAAAGATAATAAGATAGTTGAGGGAGATCCTAATAAAATTAAAACGGTAATTGACCATTGGAAATTCACCAAAAAAATATCTAGCTCAAGTCCGAATTGGTATTTAGCTGAAATCAAAGCTCCTTGATAAAAGATCCTAAAGAAAATAAATCAAACAAAGATCATTGGGAAGAATATCTTAAGGATCCTAGAGATATCGTTGATAAAGAAAATCTCGAAATCAAAAAAAAAAAAAATTTAATCTTTAAATTTGATTTACATGGATATTCCATTGAAAATGCGAATAAAAAAGTAGAAGAATTAATTTTCGACTGTCACAGAAACGGTTACAAAGAGATATTGGTTATAACAGGAAAAGGAATGCATTCCAAAAAAGTAAATGATGTTTATTCATCTAGCAAATATAGTACACTAAGAAATACTGTTAAAGAATACATTCAAAATAATGCTATTTTAAAATCTAAAATTAAAAAAATAGTAGAGGCACCAAAAAATTTTGGAGGTGAGGGTGCTTTTATAATTAAATTAAGTGTTTTATAAAATAAATTTGGATAAATCCGTATCTTTTACTAAGTCACCAAGATTCTTTCTGACATAATCTGAATTTATCAAAACTTTTTGCCCAGCTTTGTCAGATGCTGTAAAACTAATTTCGTCCAGGACTTTTTCAATAATTGTGTGAAGTCTTCTTGCCCCTATATTTTCTACAGTAGAATTTATTTCAGTTGATAGTTTTGCAAGCATATCTATACCATCGTCTGAAAATTCTAAATCAACATCTTCTGTTTTTAATAAAGCTTTATATTGTTTGATTAAACTATTATCAGGTTCTTTAAGAATTCTTATAAAATCATCTTCAGTAAGTGCTTTTAACTCAACCCTTATTGGTAAACGACCTTGTAACTCTGGTAGTAAATCTGACGGTTTTGCTAATTGAAAAGCGCCTGATGCAATAAATAGAATATGATCAGTTTTAACAGGTCCATATTTTGTATTTACTGTTGTTCCCTCTATTAATGGAAGTAAATCTCTTTGGACACCTTCCCTTGATACGTCCCCACCAACTCTATCAGTTCTTCCAGAGACTTTGTCAATCTCATCTAAGAAAACTATACCATTATTTTCAGTCGAATCCTTAGCCTCCTTAATAATCTTGTCTTCCTCGATCATTTTATCGGACTCTTGGGCAATTAAAATTTCATGAGATTCTTTAACGGTCATCTTTTTTTTCTTACCTTTTGGGCCCATAGACTTACCTAAAATTTCTCCTAGATTTACCATCCCAACATTTGCGCCTGGCATGCCAGGAATCTCAAAGCTTGGCATACCGGATTTTACTTCGTTAACTTCAATTTCAATTTCATTATTGTCTAGATCCCCAGATCTTAGTCTTTTTCTAAAACTTTCCCTGGTTGCTAAACTTGCTTTTTTTCCCACAAGAGCGTCCAATACTTTTTCCTCCGCTAATTGTTGAGCTTTTGTATGAACCTCTTTTCTTTTTTTCTCACGTTCCATTGCAATTGCAATTTCAATTAAATCTCTGATTATTTGTTCAACATCTCTGCCCACATAGCCTACTTCAGTGAATCTAGTTGCTTCAACTTTTATAAAAGGTGCTTGAGCTAATTTTGATAATCTTCTTGAAATTTCGGTTTTCCCAACTCCTGTTGGGCCAATCATTAAAATATTTTTAGGTAAAACTTCTTCTTTCATATCATCTGTAAGAGCCTGTCTTCTCCATCTATTTCTTAATGCAACTGCTACGGCCCTCTTTGCTTGGTTTTGACCGATAACATATCTATCTAATTCTGATACAATTTCTCTGGGTGAAAGAGCACTTACTTTAGATGCGCTTTTTTTTGCACCAACTTTAACAACTTTAAGATTTGAAACTTTTTGTACCATCTTTAAACTTTTTCTGTTGTAATATTATTGTTTGTAAATACACAAATTTCTGAAGCAACTTTCAGTGATTTTTTAGCAATTTCCTCTGCTGTCATATTTGTTTCCATCAAAACTTTTGCTGCTGCTAGAGCATAATTTCCTCCAGATCCTATTCCTATTATTCCATCTTCTGGCTCTAACACATCGCCGGTGCCTGAAATTATAAAGCTCTTTTCTTTGTCTGCCACTGCCATTAAAGCTTCCAATCTTCTTAAGTATTTATCCGTTCTCCAGTCTTTTGCCAATTCAACCGCTGCTCTGGTTAAATTTCCGGCATGCTTTTCCAATTTAGCCTCTAATCTTTCGAATAAAGTTAAAGCATCTGCTGTTGAGCCAGCAAAACCTGCAATCACATTTCTTTTCTCAATCTTTCTGACTTTTTTAGCTTTGCTTTTTAATACTGTGTTACCTAAACTAACTTGACCGTCACCCGCTACAATAGTTTGATTTCCCTTCCTAATAAGGACAATGGTTGTTCCATGCCAATTTTCATTTTTGTTCATATTTTACTATGTGGAGATTTAATTTGAATCTTCAAGGTTATTAACTGCATTTATTGCTAAATAGTAATTTTAGCTATATATCTTAAAGTGAAATTTAAAGTTTATGAGCAGAAAAGCTAAAATTTTACGAAAAACTAAAGAAACAAATATTTCTGTCGCAGTCAATTTAGATGGAAAAGGCAAATATAGTATTAAGACCAATATAGGTTTTTTAGATCACATGTTAGAACAGCTTTCTAAACATTCACTTATAGACATAAATCTTTTAGCAAAAGGTGATACGCATATTGATTTACATCACACAACAGAGGATACTGGTATTGCTCTAGGAGAAGCTATAAAAAAAGCTGCAGGAAACCGAAAGGGAATAAAAAGATACGCTAGCTCAATAATTCCTATGGATGAAACTTTAACAAGGGCTTCTTTGGACATATCAAATAGACCATATTTAATTTGGAAAGTTAATTTAAAAGTAGAGAAACTTGGAGAAATGGATACTGAATTGTTCAAAGAATGGTTTCAGGCCTTCTCCCAAGCTGCAGGCATAACTCTTCATATTGAAAATATTTATGGCGACAATAGTCACCATAAAATCGAGTCATGTTTTAAGGCTTTGGCCAGATCTTTAAGAGAAGCCTTAGAAATAGACAAAAGAATTAAAAATATTATTCCTTCTACAAAAGGAAAAATATAAATAATTAATGAAAATATTTCCTGCTATTGATATTAAAGGGGGGAAGTGTGTCCGGCTCCTCAAAGGTAACTTTGAAAATCTAACACAATATAATAATTCTCCATTAGAACAGGCTAATACTTTTGCAAATTTTGGCTTTAAAAACCTGCACCTAATTGATTTGGACGGTGCTTTAGAGGGAAAGCTTGTTAATAAAAGTATCATTCAAAATATAGCAAAAATAAATAACATAAAAATTCAAGTTGGTGGTGGAGTTAGATCTTTAGCTCAAATAGAAGAACTATTAAATCTCGGTGTAGATAAAGTTATAATTGGCACAAAAGGTATTGAGAATATAAATTTCTTGAAAAATGCATGTGAAAAATTTACTGGAAAAATAGCGCTTGCTATAGATGTACGAAATGGTTTTATAGCCCTTTCAGGATGGAAAAAACAAACTAATATTCTGGCTTCTGATTTTATAAAAAAAGTATATGGATTTGAAATTTCAAGAATTATCTATACTGATATAGATAGGGACGGAACTAAATCAGGAGCTAATATCGAAGGAACTATTAAATTTTCAAACTCAGTCGATATACCAATGATTATTTCTGGCGGTATATCTTCTCTTCAAGATGTGATAAATATAAAGCAAAAAAAATCAGAAAAAATTGAGGGAATAATAGTTGGAAAAGCAATTTACGATGAAAGTATTGATCTCAAAGAACTATCAAGGATAACCTAAGTGTTTAAGAGAATTATACCATGCTTAGATGTTAAAAACGGAAGAGTGGTTAAGGGAATAAATTTTGTCAACCTAATCGATGCGGGCGACCCAATAGAACAAGCTAAATTTTACAGTGAAAGTGGCGCTGATGAAATTTGTTTTTTAGATATTACTGCATCAAATGAAAATAGAAATATTATTTTAGATGTAGTGAAGAAAACTTCTGAAAAATGTTTCGTTCCTTTAACCGTTGGCGGAGGTGTAAGAAATCTTAACGATATTTCAAATCTTTTAAGTTCTGGTGCGGATAAAGTTTCAATTAATACAGCAGCTGTAAACAATAAAAGTATCGTAAAAGAATCAGCAGAAAATTTTGGATCCCAATGTACTGTTGTAGCTATTGATGCAAAGAAAACAGGAGAAAATAAATGGGAGGTTTTTACAAATGGAGGAAGAAACCCATCAGGAAAAGACGCGATTGCCTATGCTAAGCAAGTGGAAGAGCTTGGTGCGGGTGAAATCCTTCTAACTTCGATGGATAAAGACGGTACAAAAACAGGATATGATCTAGAATTAACTTCAAAAATTACTAATTCAGTTAATATTCCTGTTATAGCATCTGGCGGAGTTGGAAATCTTGATCATTTATATGATGGATTTAGTATAGGCAAAGCTAGTGCAGCATTAGCGGCTTCAATATTTCATTTTGGTAAGTTTTCAATACAAGATGCAAAAAAATATTTAGACTTAAAGGGAATTCCTGTAAGAATTTAAAAATGTTCAAAACTTTGGAAGAATTAATTTCTATTATTCGTCAACGAAAGGAGACTCCTTCAGATAAATCTTACACAGTTAAATTATTAAATGATAAAAAATTAAATATTGAGAAAGTAAAAGAAGAAATATCAGAGCTAATCAGTGCAATTGAAAAAAATTCAAATAAAATTCACGAGGCAGCAGATGTTTTTTATCATCTAGTGGTACTTTTAGAAGCTAATGGCATTAAAATTGAAGATGTTATGGATGAGTTAAAAAAGAGGCAGAAGAAATAAAGTGAAATACGACAAAAATAATATTTTTGCCAAAATCTTAAGAAATGAGATCCCCTGCAAAAAAATTTTTGAGAATGATTTTGTGCTTTCATTTTACGATATTCAACCTCAAAAAAAAATACATGCTCTTATAATTCCTAAAGGGTCATATGTGGATTTAGATGATTTTATTCAAAACGCAAAAGAAATAGAAATTACAGAATTTTTTAAAGCTATCTCCCATGTTGCTAGATTACTAAAGGTATCAAATGTAGAGGGAGGATACAGGACATTATCAAATATTGGCACAAATGGTGGTCAAGAAGTCCCTCATTTACATTTTCATATTTTTGGTGGAGAAAAAATTGGAAAAATGGTTTCTAATTAGTTTCTGGAATAAAAAAAATTTTTTTATCTAAATTAAGATTTTCTTCAATACTATTTATTTTGAATTCAGTATAATTACCACTCAAATCTTTAACCACCCAACCTTCAAGATCAAAATTCTCATCAAAAAGTAAAATTATTTCACCTTTACTATTATCAAAATATTTTATTTGGAATTTTCCAGTTTTAAATATTACTTGACCTTTATTAATCAAATTTTTAAATTTTTTTTTATCTAAAACATCTGCAAAATATGAATTTGAGACAGGGTAATAATATACTTTATTGAATTTTTTATGATAAATAACAAGATTTTTTCTATTTATTATCAGTTCTTTTTGTTTATCGTCCGTATATATACACTTTAAAAAATGTGGCCTTTTAAGAAAGCAAAACCCCCTTTCTTTTTTATTATAAGACATCTGTTCAAAATTAAATTTTAGGGTTTCTAAATTATTAAAACTTTCAATAATTTTTAATTGAACATTAGCATTTAAATTTGAAGAAACAAAAAAAGAAAAAAGTATAGTAAAAAGTATATAATTTTTTTTAGTCAAAAATTATAAAACCTCTCTTTTTCCTGTATGGTTGGCGCTACTTACCGCACCATTGCTCTCCATTTGATCTATTATTCTTGCTGCTCTATTATACCCGATCTGTAATTTTCTTTGCAGAAAACTAGTAGATGCTTTTTTCTCAGTTTTTACAATTTTAAGAGCCTCATCATATAATTCATCTTGGTTTCCATTATTATCTTCTTTGTTAGATTGGCTATCATTAAATTCAGTTATTTCATCGATATAATCTGGATTTCCTTGAGATCTTAAAAAATTAGAAATTTTTTCAATTTCTGCTTCAGATATAAAAGGACCGTGAATTCTGAAGATTTTATTAGCTGAGGACATAAACAACATATCCCCTTTTCCAAGTAATTGTTCTGCTCCTTGCTCTCCTAAAATAGTTTTACTATCTATTTTAGAACTTACCTGAAAAGATATCCTAGTTGGGAAATTCGCCTTAATTGTTCCTGTAATTACATCTACACTTGGTCTTTGCGTAGCCATGATAATGTGTATACCTGCCGCTCGCGCCATAGCAGAAAGTTTCTGAACATAATTTTCAATTTCCCTACTTGAAATTAACATTAAGTCTGACATCTCATCGACCACTACAACAATATAAGGCATCTTTAATTTATGTTTTTGGTTGTAACCATCAATATTTCTTACACCCTCAGAGCTCATAAGTTTATATCTGTTTTCCATTTCTTTAACAGTCCAACTAAGAGCTGAAGTTGCTTTTTTTGCATCTGTTATTACAGGAGATAATAAGTGTGGAATTCCTTCATATGATGAGAGCTCTAACATTTTAGGATCTATCATAATAAACTTACAATTTTCTGGACCATGTTTGAAAAGTAGGGATGATATAATAGTGTTTATACAAACAGATTTTCCTGATCCTGTTGTTCCAGCTATTAATAAATGGGGCATAGAAGTTAAATCTGCAATTATTGGAGACCCGGAAATGCTTTTACCAAGTGCTATAGGGAGTTTAATCTCTTTTTTATCAAAAGAATCAGATTTTATAATTTCAGATAAAACTACTCCTTCTCTTTTTGTATTTGGAATTTCTATTCCAATTGTATTTTTTCCTGGTATTACGGATACTCTAGTTGATACTGAACTTGTATTTCTAGCAATATCATCTGATAAATTAATTATCTTAGAAACTTTAATACCCGGAGCAGGTTCAAACTCATACAAACTTACAACTGGACCATTACTCACTTTATTTATTTTTCCTTTAACTCCATAGTCAAGTAGAATTTTTTCAATAAACTCTGGGCTAGGATTTTTTGATGTTGAGCTTTTTGAGGCTAGTTTTTTTTCAAGCAAGTTAATAGTTGGTAACTCATACTTTCCTTTTCTTTCATGCCTAGGGTTTTTGAAAGAAAAAGATTGTTGTTTTGTTTCAACAGACTGTTCTTCAGAAGAAGTGTAAACTTCTGTTTCAGTTCTTTCTTTTATCTCCAAATCTTTTTTATTTCGTATAAAAATTTTTTTTAATATGTAACTTGCATTTATTCCTGATCCTAGACTAAAAAAAATTATTGTTAGTAAAAGAAGTAAAACCTTTGAAATATTATTTTCGAACAAAGGAAAGATATTATTTATGATTGTAAACCCACGTTCTCCAACAAACCCTGAATTTCCGTTGTCAATTAACCAAAAAGAATTATTATAAGTTAGATATATGAAAATACATCCCAAATTTACATAAATAACAGTAAAAAAAATTTTATTTAAAAAACTATTAATTTTTTTGTTTATAATTAAATTTATTCCCCACGAAAAAAAACTAACCCCAACCATAAAAGAAACCAGGCCAAAAGATTGCAAGAAAAAATCAGCAACGGTATTTGTATAAGTGTTAAAAAATCCCTGATTGCTTATAGAGCTATTACTGTATATTAAAGTCGCATTTTCAGGTGAGTATTTAAATAAGGAGTATGAAAAAACCAAACAAATACTTACCAATATAAGGCCAAAAAGCTCGATAAATCTTCTTTTAAAAAAATTAAGCATACCGTTGTAAATATTTCTGTCAATTTTCATTTTACGAATCATTTACTTTACTTTGTATCATTTATAAAAAATTGATAAAGTTTTTAAATGGATAAAAATCATCCCAAAGTAAATTTTGGAAAAACAGGTATACTGATTATAAACTTGGGAACCCCGGATTCAACAAAATGGCTAGATATTAGAAAGTATTTAAAAGAATTTTTATCTGACAGAAGAGTAATTGAGCTTAACCCAATAATTTGGCAAATTATTTTAAATTTATTTATCCTAAATCTACGACCCTCAAAAACTGCGAAGGCATATAAACAAATTTGGATGAAAAAAGAAAATATGTCGCCATTAAGATATTACACAATTATGCAGACAAAAAAACTTGATAAGAAATTATCAAATGAAAAAATAATTGTCGACTACGCAATGAGGTACGGCAACCCTAGTATCAAAAGTAAATTAAACAAACTTCAAAAAGTAGGTTGCGAAAATATAATCGTACTTCCTTTGTATCCACAGTATGCAGCTGCAACCACCGCTACTGTTTGTGATGAAGTTTATAGATGTTTAATGCAAATGAGATGGCAACCAAGTTTACAAGTAATCCCACATTATGAGTCTGAGCCCCTTTATATAAAAGCTTTAAATATTGTACTAAAAAAAAAGATAGATGAATTAAATTGGAAACCAGACTTAATATTAGCATCGTATCATGGAATTCCAAAAAAATATTTTGAAAAAGGCGACCCTTATCACTGTTATTGTCAAAAAACTACAAGGCTTTTATCCGAGAGCTTCCAGAGTGATATACCTATAAAAACAACTTTTCAATCTAGATTTGGACCTCAAGAATGGTTACAACCCTATACCGATAAAACTTTAGAAAAACTTCCAGATGAAGGTAAAAAAAATATTTTGGTAATTTGTCCCGGTTTTTCATCTGATTGTGTGGAAACTTTAGAAGAAATTTCTATTCAAGGAAAAGAAACCTTTATAAAGCACGGTGGAAAAAATTTTGAAACCGTATCTTGTCTAAATGATAACGAGGAACATATCGATCTTTTATTACATTTAGTTAAGAAATATTTAATTTAACAATGAATACATATTTAACTTTTAAAGCACTTCACTTAATAGCAGTTATTTCCTGGATGGCAGGCTTATTATATTTGCCAAGAATTTTTGTTTATCATTCTGAAAATTCGAAAAATGAGGATCAAAATAATACTTTTAAAATTATGGAAAAAAGACTTTTTTTTTACATAATGAATCCGGCAATGATTCTTTCTTGGATTTTTGGGTTACTACTTTTGCACTCAATTGGTCTTTCAACCTTAGGGGAATTTTGGTTGATAATAAAATTTGTATTAGTAATCTCTCTCACTTTTTACCATTTTTATCTTTTTTCATGCTTAAGAAGGTTTAATGAAAATAATAATAATCATTCACCCAGGTTTTTTAGAATCATTAATGAAGTCCCAACAGTTTTACTAATAGCGATAATATTTATTGTTGTTTTTAAGCCTATTTAGGCTTGAAATTTTTATTATAATCACTATATTAATAGGACATTCCTTAATTACAAATAATCTATATGAATTTACAAGAACTCAAGCAAAATTCGCCATCAGAGCTTATCTCGAAAGCTGAGAAGCTTGGTATAGAGAATCCAAGCACTTTAAGAAAGCAAGAAATACTTTTTTCAATACTTAAAAAATTAGCAGAAAAAAATGAGCAAATTACCGGAGGAGGAGTTCTCGAAGTACTGCAGGACGGCTTTGGTTTCCTGAGAGCTATAGAGTCTAACTATCTTCCAGGTCCGGATGATATATATGTTAGTCCAAGCCAAATTAGGAAATTTGGATTAAGAACTGGCGACTCAGTTGAAGGAGAAATTAGAGCACCAAAAGATGCAGAAAGATATTTTGCTTTATTGAAAGTTGGTCAAATCAATTTTGAAAGTCCCGAAAAGGTTAGAAATAAAATTGCCTTTGACAATTTAACTCCACTGTATCCTGATAAACAACTTCAAATGGAAGTTGAAAAAAATACAACAGAGAAAAAACCCGATCAGACTGCTAGACTTATTGATTTAGTTAGCCCGATAGGAAAGGGTCAACGGTCTTTAATAATTTCTCCTCCTAAAGCAGGAAAAACAATTATACTTCAAAACATTGCTCATTCCCTCGCAACAAATCATCCAGAATGTTATCTAATGGTATTGCTTATAGACGAAAGACCCGAAGAAGTTACTGACATGCAGAGAACAGTTAAAGGTGAAGTTATAAGTTCTACTTTTGATGAACCTGCATCGAGACACGTTGCTGTTGCAGAAATGGTAATTGAAAAAGCAAAAAGATTAGTTGAACATAAAAAACATGTAGTAATTTTACTGGACTCAATCACTAGATTAGGCAGGGCATACAATGCGGTTGTTCCAAGCTCAGGCAAAGTATTAACTGGAGGTGTAGATGCAAATGCACTTCAACGTCCAAAAAGATTTTTTGGAGCTGCCAGAAATGTCGAGCAAGGAGGTTCTCTCACAATAATTTCTACAGCTCTAATTGATACAGGTAGCAGAATGGATGAAGTTATATTCGAGGAATTTAAAGGAACAGGAAATTCTGAATTAATTTTAGATAGAAAAATTGCTGATAAAAGAATTTACCCGGCAATTGATATTACACGTTCAGGCACAAGAAGAGAGGAGCTATTATTCAAAAAAGAAGATTTAGCAAAAGTAAATGTTCTAAGAAGAATAGTAAGTCCAATGGGGACCATGGATGGAATTGAATTTTTAATGTCTAAGCTTAAAAACACGAAAAATAACGCCGACTTCTTTGTTTCAATGAACAAACCAGGCTAAACAAAAGAAATAATCAATTTTTAAGTTCTAATTATTGTAATATAGTTAATTCTTATGAGTATATTTTTTAGTAACCCACCTTGGTGGGAAGGGAAAGAAAGTCGTCCAGGCTGGAAGAAGCTTTTTAAAAGAAAAAGATGGAGAAGAGGAGTAAGAGCAGGTTCAAGGTGGCCACTTACAATGGTCAATAAATCTAGACCAGATAAAAGACATCCTAAAGATTATACACCCTACCCTTATTTTTTAGGTTACGCCACTACCTATGCTCAAGAAAAAATTGGAAAAAATAATGTTTTTTTTAGAGACAGTATTGGAATATCTGAGTCTTATAAAAGTTATTTTAATTATTTGGATAAGATAAAAAATAAAATTGAATACTTATTAATTGAAACTGCAACTCCAAGCTGGAAACACGATTATAGTTTAATACAAGAAATAAAATCTAAATATCCTCATTTAAAAATAATAGTAGCTGGGCCCATAAGTTCAGAACCAGAAAAATTTAAAAATTGTAAAGAAATTTACGCTGCTTTAAAGGGAGAATATGAAAAAAATACAATTAAGGTTCTCAATGGTCAAAAAGGAATTTTAGAACATGACCTTCTAACTCTTGAGGAAATGAATAATTCTCCATTTCCTTACTTTGACGAATTAAATTACGATAATTATTTTGATGGAAATCCTGCAACCATGGGGGCTTTTTTTCCGCAAGCGCATATCTGGAGTAGTAGAGGATGCCCATTTAAATGTATTTTTTGTGTTTGGCCGGCCTCAATGACAGGAAATGATCCCGAGGGTACCAAATCAAGAACTGTGAGACAATATTCGAAAAGTTATATGAGAAATTTTATTGGGCAATTGTTAGAAAAATTTAAATTTAAAACCATATATTTTGATGATGATACTTTTAATATTGGAAACAAGCATACTACTGATATGTGTGAAATAATGAGCGAGTTTAAAATACCCTGGTATGCAATGTGTAGAGCTGACACCATTAGAAAAGATACCTGGAAAATTATGAGTGAGAGTGGATGTAAAGGAGTAAAAATAGGAGTGGAGTCCGGCAGTCAATATGTCGTCGACAAAATAGTAAACAAACATTTAGATTTAAATTATACAAAAGAAATAGTTCAATATATCCAATCTTTAGGCATGACAGTACATGGAACATTTACATACGGTTTGCCTGGTGAAACTAAAGAGAACATGCTTGAAACTAAAAAATATATTTCTGACGTCGGTTTTACTACAATCCAAGAGTCCGGGACAGCCGAAATAGAAGGTGCTCCACTTCACACTTTAAATAAAAAAAATCTTCAAGTTTATCCTGAAGCTAAAATTGGAAAAGGATATCATAGGCATACTGATGGTAATAAAAAGTGGATGGATATGGTTGACAGTCTTCAGAACAAATAGTCTTTTACAGATCTTTCAAATTTAAGTAGTTTTTCCTTTAGTTTTAACCCTCCCTCTGCAGAAAAACCACCTAAGTAGCCGTCGGATCTAATCACTCGGTGGCAGGGTATTATTAAAATGTGTTTGTTTTCTCCACATACTCGCCCAACATATCTTGGTGAAATCCCTAACTTTCTAGCAATCTCACCATAAGTTTTTGTTTTACCTGTTCTAATTTTTTTTAATTCGTTCCAAATCTTCTTTTGCATTTTATTTCCATTAATTTTAATTGGAATTTTAATTTGTTTCTTTGATTTAAAATAAGAGATTACGCTTTTTTTTAGAATCCTAAGATTTTTGCTGTTTTTGCCCTTATTTTTTTCCTTATTAAACTGAATTTTTGTTATTTTATTGTCTATTTCAGTTGCAGAAATCCAGCCAAACTTAGTATTAAAAGAAATAGTATTTTCCATATATTTTATGTTATGAAAAAACAGAAAAAATACAAATGAATATATATGCTCTATCAACAGGAAAAGGCCCGAGTGGCATAGCCATTATTAGAATATCAGGATCGCAAACCTTAGATATATGCAAAACTATTACAGATCAAAGAAATATAAAGTCAAAAGAGATAAATTTATGCAAATTTATTGATCCAAAAAGTAAAAAAATTATTGATCCAGAAGCAATACTATTGTGGTTCCCCAAGCCTAATAGCTTTACAGGTGATGATTTGGCGGAGTTACATATCCATGGAAGTAATGCTGTAATAAGTTATCTTTTAAAAGTATTATCAGATCAGAAAAACTGTAGATTAGCTGAACCTGGAGAGTTCACTAAAATTGCTTTTCAAAATAATAAGATAGATTTAGTTAAGGCAGAAAGTATAGGAGATTTAATTCATGCTGAAACTGAGCTTCAAAGGGAACAAGCAGCAAATTTAGTTCAAGGACATGCATCCAAATATTATGAAAACTTAAGAGAAAAACTAGTAAAATCATTATCCTATATAGAGGCTAAAATAGACTTTGCAGAAGATGACCTTCCTGGAAGTGTTTTAAAGGAAGTTCAGAAATCAATTAAACAAGTCCACACTGATATTAAACAAATTCTGGAGGACCAAAAAGTTGGGGAAAAAATTAGAGATGGTTTTAGAATATCTATAATAGGAGACGTTAACGCTGGGAAGTCATCTTTATTAAATCTTCTTGCAAAAAGGGATGCTGCAATCGTCTCGGAGGAGGAAGGTACTACAAGAGATGTGGTTGAAACCTATTTAAATATAGATGGATATCCTGTTATTTTGGCTGACACGGCGGGTATAAGAAAGGCCAAAAATAAGGTCGAAAAAGAGGGTATTAAAAGAGCTATTAAAAAAGCAAAAGAGGCTGATTTGACCTTAGTCATGGTTGATGTATCAAAAAAAACAATTAATAAGGATGTCAAAAAATTAATTAATAAAGACTGTATATTAGTTTTTAATAAATCCGATTTAAGCAAAAAAACCCCAAAAAATGAATTTAAGAAGAATGATCAAATTTTAATATCGGTTAAAAATAGTAAAAACATCGACAGACTCATAAAGACAATAAAAGAGAAGCTAAGTAAAAAATTTATGAAAGCGAACAATATTTTAGTTACAAGAGAGAGGCATCGAGCAAAACTTAATGCAGCATTAAAGGAAATAGAAAAATTTTTAAAGAAAGATCAAAAAAAAGAGATAGAGACAGCCGCAGAAGACCTTAGACTTGCCACAAGACATCTTGGAAGCATAGTAGGCAAGGTTGATGTGGAAGAAATACTGGGATCTATATTCCAGGACTTTTGTATCGGTAAATAACTCATCTTTGAGCTTGTAAAATCATATTTCATCGATACATTCTATAAATGAACAATAAAATGACCTTTGATGTGGCTGTAATAGGTGGTGGACACGCTGGATGTGAGGCTGCAGCAGCATCGGCCAGAATGGGCGTAAATACTGGTCTTTTTACACATAAAATAGAGACTATAGGCGAAATGTCGTGCAATCCGGCCATCGGAGGACTAGGCAAGGGTCACTTGGTTCGTGAAATTGATGCCTTGGATGGTGTCATGGGTGATGTAGCTGACAAATCAGGCATTCAGTTTAGATTGTTGAATAGAAGTAGAGGCCCTGCAGTCCGAGGACCTCGAACTCAATCAGACAGAAAGCTTTACAAGAAATATATGCAGGAGCTATTGCTCAACTATGAAAATTTAGACGTGATAGCTGATCCTGTTGTGAAGTTCATCTTCGAGAAAGACAAAATTAAAGGCTTCATTTGTCAAAGCGGAAAAGAGGTAGAGTGTAGTCAGCTAATTCTTACCACAGGAACTTTTTTAAATGGTTTAATACACATAGGGGAAAAACAGATACCAGCTGGCAGGTATGATGAAAAACCCTCTACAGGATTAAGTGAACAATTGGAAAAATTTAGCATCAAAATCGGAAGACTTAAAACCGGCACACCTCCACGGTTAGACGGTAGAACTATTAATTATAAAAATCTTGAAATGCAGCCAGCCGATGAGGAACCGTATTTTTTTTCATTTCTAACTGTTAAAGCTATCAATAAACAAATTAGTTGTGGTATGACTTATACTAACGACACCGTACATAAAATTATAAGTGATAACATTTCAAGAAGCGCGATGTACTCTGGTAACATCAAAGGGGTAGGTCCAAGATACTGCCCGTCCATCGAAGATAAAATTGTTAAATTTAAGGAAAAACAAAAACATCAAATTTTTTTAGAGCCTGAAGGTCTAGAGGATCATACAGTTTATCCAAATGGCATTTCGACCTCCCTACCAGAGGACGTTCAGCTTCAAATATTAGCTAAAATTAAGGGTCTGGAAGACGTCAAAATGGTAAGAGCAGGATATGCCATAGAGTATGATTATGTGGATCCAAGGGAGCTAAAAGCGACTCTAGAAGCCAAAAAAATAGGCTCTCTTTTCTTAGCCGGTCAAATTAACGGCACAACAGGTTATGAGGAAGCAGCAGCCCAAGGATTGATAGCCGGAATTAATGCTGCTCTAAAAATTAAAAAAGGAGATGAGTTTATTTTAGACAGATCGAGTTCATATATTGGTGTGATGATAGATGATCTTATCACGAAGGGTGTTTCAGAACCTTACAGGATGTTTACGTCTCGAGCTGAATACCGATTGTCATTAAGAGCAGATAATGCAGATCAAAGGCTTACGCCTATTGGTATAAAAATGAATTTAGTAAAAGATGAAAGAAAAAAATTATTTAATGAGAAAAGAAAAAAAATAAATAGTCTAGAAATCTCTTTATCGAAAAAATTTATAACACCAAACGCTGCTGCGAAGCACTCAATTAAGATTGCGATGGATGGAGTCAAAAGATCTGGACTTGATATTTTGGGAATAAAAAATGTTAACTTAAGCCATTTAAGGAGGATTTGGGCTGACATACCCCATTATGGACATTCAATTGATCAGCAAGTTGAAATAAATGCCCACTATTCTGGCTACTTACCTAAGCAAGAAAGCGATATTAAAACTTTCAAAAAAGACGAGGGCCTGGTTATACCTAATGAGATTGATTATGACTCTTTCAGTGGACTCTCTAATGAGGTTAAGTCAAAATTAAAATTGATTAAACCAAAGACCTTAGGACAGGCTCTGAGAATCGATGGAGTGACCCCAGCCGCAGCAATAATTCTATTAGGAGCTATTAAAAAGGCAAAACACAGGGTCCCAGCCTAGAATCCTCATGAATTCGAGTGATTCTAAGGTAAAATCAAAGCTAGTTTTAGCTAAAAATCTCAATTTTAATGATAAAAAATTAGAGCTTGTCGAATTATTTACACAGGAGGTTCTTAATTATAACCAAAAATATAATTTAATCTCACGTAGCTCTGAAAAAGACATTTGGAACAGACATGTTCTTGATTCTGCTCAACTAGTTAAGCATATAGATCATAAAAATTATAATAGTTTAGCTGATTTAGGCACAGGGGCCGGTTTTCCTGGAATTTTGCTATCTATTTTTTATAATGATATTCTCACGTTTCACGTGAAACTTTATGAAAAATCTCAAGTCAAAGTTAAATTTATTAATTTTGTTATAGGTAAATTAGGATTATCGAATGTAGATGTATATAATAATGATTATCAATCTCATATTATAGATACCGACTATATAGTTTGTAGAGCATTCAAAAAGCTACCTGAAATATTAAGAATTTCACGTGAAACTATGAAAAAACCCCATAAACTTATTGTTATGCTGGGAAAGAGTGCACAGGATGAATTAAATAAAGCTTCAAAGGGTATGATTTATAAGTATAAGCTAGTATCCAGTATCACCGAAAGTGATTCAAAAATACTTTTAGTTGATGCAACAAAATAAATTGTGGCTAGATCTATAATATCAGTAATAAATCAAAAAGGTGGAGTAGGTAAAACTACGACTGTTATAAACTTAGCAACAGCTTTAGCCAAAAAAGGAAAAAAAATCTTAGTAATTGATCTGGACCCCCAGGGCAATGCTACGACTGGTTTGGGTAAGTCAAACAATGATGAGGAAAAAAGCATCTACAATGTTGTTATAGGTAGAACATCCCCTCAAAGCGCAATTCAAGAAAGTAGTGTGTCTGGATTAGATATTATTGGTTCAAATGTAAATTTATCTGGCCTAGAAGTTGAGACGGCTAATGATGCTAACAGAGCCTTTTTACTAAAAGAGATTTTAAACAAAGAAGGCGAGACTTATTTTAATAAATATGAAAATATCTTTATAGATTGTCCGCCCTCATTAAGTTTGTTAACAGTGATGTCTTTGGTTTCAGCACATGAGCTATTAATACCTCTTCAATCGGAATTTTTTGCATTAGAAGGGATTACTCAGCTAGTTAAAACGATAGATAGAATTAAAATTAATTTAAATCCGAGACTTGGTATCAGAGGAGTTTTACTAACCATGTTCGATAAAAGAAATAAATTATCTTCACAAGTAGATGCTGAAGCTAGAAAACATTTTAAAGAAAAGGTTTATAAAACCGTTGTTCCAAGAAACGTTAGATTATCCGAAGCTCCATCGCATGGGATGCCATGTCTGATTTACGATAAAAATTGTTCGGGTAGCAAGTCTTATATTAAATTAGCTGAGGAATTTATTAATCAAGGTAATCAACCAATGGGGAGTGCAGCATGAATCCAGCTAAAAAAGGGCTAGGTAGGGGCTTATCGGCTCTATTTGGTGATATCGAAAAAAAATCAGATTCGCAAAAAATGGAAGTAACTAAGCTACCTATTTCTGATATTAACCGTAGCAAATACCAACCTCGTATAATTTTTGATGAAGAAAAATTAACCGAGTTGTCTTCTTCGATAAAACAAAATGGAATTATTCAGCCAATAGCAGTGCGTCCAGATAGGTATAACCCTGGCAAATTCGAAATCGTCGCTGGTGAAAGAAGATGGCTTGCAGCGCAAAAAGCCGGTCTAAACGATGTTCCAGTTGTAGTACTCAACATTAATGACCAAAAAAGCTTGGAAATTGCTATCGTTGAAAACGTCCAAAGGCAGGATTTAAATATTATTGAAGAGGCCAAAGGTTATCAAAGATTAGTTAAGGAGTTTGGCTATGATCACGAAAAAATTTCAGAATTCATGTCTAAAAGTAGGAGTCATGTGAGTAATACCTTAAGGTTGCTTAGTTTGCCCGAGGATGTAATTGGATTGATAGAAGAAGGCAAATTAACAGCTGGTCAAGCTAGGCCACTAATTGGCATGCCTAATTCCTCTGAAATTGCTGAAAACATTGTAAAAAAGAAAGTTGCAGCTAGAGATGTAGAGTTAATGGCAAAGAAAACAAAGGGGAAAAATAAAACTAGTAAAATTGAGGACCCAAACATTACATTTATTAAAAATGAAATTGAGAGTAGACTTGGCATGGCTGTTGATATCTCAAATAAAAAAAATAATTCAGGGAAAATCGTAATAAAATATAAATCACTCGATCAATTTGAATTAATTTCCAAATTACTTAGAAAGTAGAATTGGCAAGATTAAAGATTTTAAGTAATAAATTTTTAATTATAATGCTACTATAGTTATTAAATTTAGTTTTAATCCCAATCTCTGTTTCATTAACGATTTCTTTAGCAATTTTAAGTTTTTTTTGGTTCCACTTCTTAATTTGGCGTAAAAAAATTCCTTTATCTCTCCAAAAAATTCTAGGTTTTAGATTTTCCATTGCCTTTTCTAAGTTTTTATCGATATGAATTTGATCTTGTAATTGTGACAATCTTAAAATTCTTTGATTTAAGCTTGCTAAAAAAAGATACGCATCTTCATTCTTTAATGAAATATTTCCTAAGTAAAAATTTAGTTTCAATTTATCACCATCAAAGCATGAATCTCTTAATTTATTAAAATCAATATTGTAGGGATTATTCAGCAGGTCAATAATTTTCTCTGTATTAATTTTCTTGTTTATAAAAAGAGATCTAATCTTGTGAAGTTCACCAGCTAGAACTTTTCTATCATAATCTGAATTCTCAATTAAAATATTCACTAATTCTTGATTTAAACCCTCAAAGTTTTTTAATTTAATTCTGATATATTCAGAAAGGGTCCTGTGATTGTCCTGATAGCAGGGTATTATAGCTACATGCTTTCCTTTTTCAAAAAAAGTTCTTAACTTGGATTTTTTATCTAGGCTCTGAGAGAACAAAATAATTTTATTGCTTTTATTTTCCTTGTATTTTGAAATTCTTTTTTCGATTTTATCTGAAACTTCATTTATAAAAATTAATTTGTTTATATTAAATAGAGATGAATTATTAGCTTGCTCATCAAATAAATTTTCATTTTTAATTATTTCATCTTGATAAAGGTTAATTTTTTCAAATTCTTTATACTTATTTTTTATGTCTTCTTTTATATCGTCTATCAAGCCGATATTTTCTCCATAAAATAAAATAACTGAATATTTGTCCAGAAGGCTTAAATTTTTTTCGACTAAAAAACTTTTTAATATCATTTTAACTGTAAATTAGGTTAAGTTGTAAAAGTAACTCTTCTCTAATTTCATTAACCATATCATTTATAATTTTTTTCTCACGATTTAAAGTATCCACATGAAGTGTAGATGCTTTTAGCGTTTGATGTTGAGAAAATAATTTTGAAAAAACCTTTTCATTTGCCTCTGTAAATACATCTATTTGAAACTTAATTGCTAAGTTATACTCTTTTACGGACCCCTTAGCACTTTTGGCAGAAACCTCTCTTTTTTTAGTAGCAAAAATTCCTACTTCAAGAATATTCTCCGCACCTTCAACCCTGTAAATTTTATTTGCCAACGTCTGACCCAGTTTCTTGTCCCCAGTTATTAAAAAATTGTTTATACTAAATTTCTGATTTTTTTCAGATAATATGGGTTGATATCCACAACCTTCAAAGAAAATAAAAATAATAAAAAAAGGTAAAAATTTTAAATTCATTTAAGTAGTAATAAAATTAATTATTTTATTTTTAACAAAAATATTTTTTATAACTTTTTTGTCTTTAAGGTTCTTTTTTATATTATCCATTTTTTTAGCTTTATTTAAAACATCTTTTTCAGATAGATTTTTTTTTGCAACGATCAAACCTCTTTTTTTTCCATTAATTTGAACAACTAAGGTTACTTCCTGATCTTCTAATAAAGACTCATCTCCTTCGGGCCACTTAATATTTTCAAAGAAATTATTGCCTTCTATTTTAGAGAGGCATTCACAAGATAAATGCGGGCTAAAAGGCATCATAATTTTTAGAAATTTAACAAGAGATTCCAAAAGAATTTTATTGTCTATTTTTTTATTAACATTGCTTTCTAAAAGATTTGTCATCTCATGTATTTTTGCTATAGCAACATTTAATTGAAAATTTTCAATCAATTCTGATAATTTAAATATATATTCATTAAATTTTGACAAAAATTTTCTTTGTTCAATAAAGTCTGGCTTATCATTTTTTTTGTTTTTTAAATTGTTACTTAAATTCCAAATTCTTTGTATGAATTTGTGTGCTGCGGAAACACCCTCGGTTGACCATTGTACATCTCTCTCTGGAGGGCTATCCGAAAGAATAAACCATCTAACCGCATCAGCACCGTAAATTTTAATCATACTTTCGGGATCGACTATATTTTTCTTTGATTTGGACATTGCCTCAGATGGTCCAACTTTAACTTGTGAACCATCAATTTTTGAAACAAATCCATTTTTATCTTTTTTAACTTCATCTGGACTTAACCATTTACCTAATTTATTCTTGTAAGTTTCATGACAAACCATTCCTTGTGTGAAAAGGCCTTTAAATGGTTCTTTAATTTTTACATTATCATTGCTCAGTTCAATCGCTCTCATAAAAAATCTAGAATATAAAAGATGTAAAATTGCATGTTCGATGCCCCCAATATACTGATCGACTGGCATCCAATAGCTCAAAGATTTTTCGTCAAAAGGTTTATCCTTTAATTTAGGCGAACAAAATCTTGCAAAATACCAAGAGGAGTCAACAAAAGTATCCAAAGTATCGGTTTCCCTTGTAGCTTCTTCCCCGGTTTTTTTGTACACAGTTTTTTTCCATGTTGGATGATTATCCAGAGGATTACCTTTAAAATTAAGATCTACATCTTCTGGAAGTTTGATAGGTAATTCACTTTTATCTACTGGAACAACTTCTCCGCTTTTTAGATAAATCATAGGGATCGGACATCCCCAATATCTTTGTCTTGAAACCCCCCAGTCTTTCAATCTAAAAGTAATTTTTTTTTTTCCAATATTATTCTTTTCAATTTCACCAATAATTTTTTCTTTTGCGCTCAATATATCTAATTTGTTGAGAAATTCAGAATTTATCATTTTTCCTTCTCCAGTGTAAGCTTTGTCTATTACCTCCCCTGAGCCTTCATCTGGTTTTACTACTGGAATAATTTCTAACTTATATTTTTTTGCAAAATCAAAGTCTCTTTGATCATGTGCAGGACAGCCGAAAATAGCACCCGTTCCATAATCCATTAGGATAAAATTTGCCACATAAATGGGTATTTTTTTTCCTTTTATAAATGGATGATCAGAAGTTAGACTAGTATTAAAGCCAATTTTTTCTGCGCTGGCAATTGCTTCTTCCGTTGTTCCAACCTGAGAACATTTATTTTTGAAATCTATGAAATCTTTTGTATTTTTAAAGCTCTCACAAATTGGGTGATCTACAGATACCGCTATAAATGTGGCTCCAAAAATTGTATCTGGTCTTGTTGTATATACTCTTATCATTTCCTCTTTTTTCGATATTTTAAAATTAATCTCACAACCAAAAGATTTTCCTATCCAATTTTTTTGCATCAATTTCACTTTTTCTGGCCATTCGTTGAGGATTTTTAGGTCTTCTAATAATTCATTAGAAAATTTTGTAATATTAAAAAACCATTGATATAATTTTTTTCTTTCAACAATTGCATTTGATCTCCAACCTTTTCCATCGATTACTTGCTCATTAGCTAATACTGTTTTTTCAACAGGATCCCAATTTACATAAGTTTCTTTTCTGATTACCAAGCCCTTATTATAAAAATCAATAAATAACTCCTGTTGATGTTTATAATATTCTTCTTCACAAGTTGAAATTTCTAAATCCCAGTCAATAGATAAGCCTAAGAGCTGTAATTGATGCTTCATTGTTGAGACATTCTTTTTTGTCCACTCTCTTGGATTTAAATTATTTTCTCTCGCTGCATTTTCTGCAGGCAGTCCAAAAGAGTCCCATCCCATTGGATGAAGAACATTAAATCCTCGCATCATTTTATAACGAGCTATAACATCACCAATTGCATAGTTTCTTACATGGCCCATATGTATTTTTCCTGAAGGGTAGGGAAACATTTCAAGGCAATAAAATTTTTTTTTCTTATCAGTATTTTTAAACTGGTTCTTTTTTTTAGACCAGAACACTTGCCATTTTTTGTCTATTTCTTTTATATTGATTGTATTCATCAAAAAATTGAAATTTATTATCTTTTTTTCTTCTTTTCTTTTGACTCTGCATCTAATATTGCAGCTTTTCTCAAAATATCTCCCCTAATAGCATCTTCAATTTTAGCTGAGGCAAATCTCTCCACAAGACAGTTTGATTGATTTTTACATGTTTTTTTGTGAATAATTATCTTAAGACTGTCAGCACGAATTTCATTTGACAAAAATCTTATTGTAAATTTTAAAGAGTCATTTGCAGTATTCGGATCTGTATACCAATCGGTTATGATTAATCCACCTGAGTAATCAACATTTACTAATGGCATGAATTCAATAACATCGAAAGTTGCCCTCCACATTGGATTTGAAGTGCTAAATTCGTATGTGGTTTTCCCCATAGCATTTGTGGCACCTCTTAAGGACCAGCCTTTTCCTTCCTCAATGTTTTTTCTGGCCCTTTCTTCACCTTCCATTTCCATAGTTCTCGCGTCACCTGCTTTTGGTAAACCACCACAACTTTTAAGAAAAATGGATATGAATAAGATAATTAGTATTTTTGATAAAATTTCAATTTTCATTTAATTACGCCAGTAATTTTTATAATCTTAAAGACTCTGAATTTACATTAAAAAACAAGGGTTTTTATGTGGTATTTTTACAACAACCTATAAAAAATTCGTAAATTAGACAACAAAATCGGTGAAAAATAGGGTTTATTTGTCTAATTTCCTACTAGTTTATTTAAATAAACAAAACATGGAGATAAACATGAAAAACATAAAAAAAGTAGGTTTATCAGCATTAGCTGGAGCTCTAGCATTCACGTCTGCACAAGCAGGTGATGTTAGTCTTTCAGGTAGTATGATTGCCTCTTATACAAAACAAGGTGGTTACAACACAACTGGTAACCCTCTTGGTATGAACAAAGAATTAACTGTTACTGCCTCAGGTGAGTTAGATAACGGTGTCGGTGTTGCATACAAACAAACGATCACTAACGCAATGGCATACAACGACTCGGAACTTGTATTTACAGGTGTACCGATGATGGGTGATGCTACAATCGCGATGACATCAACTGGTTCGCCATTAGATGCTATCGATGACAAAACGCCAATCGCGTTTGAAGAAGCTAACGCAGCAGTTGGATCTTTAAGAGATGTAGGTGGAGTAAACGGTACTTATGGTATTAGATATACTCTTGCTGATGCTTTTGGATCTGGCTTCAAATTAGACGCAATGTACACACCAAATCATGGTACAGGCGACGCGGCAGCTGAAAAAGGAGTATCTGGAAATACTAATCCTGACGGTAAAGACGGTTATGATATAGTACTTTCTGGAGCTATTCCTGGAGTTGAAGGCTTAGACATTGGATTAGGTGGTTCTAAACAGAACAACACTGATACAACAACAGCTAACGACAGAGACGTAGTTGAAGGTACTGCTTATGCTACTTACGCAATCGGAGGCCTAAAAGTAGGTGCTCAAAGAGGTGTAAGAGATGAAGGTGGTTTAAGTTCAACAACTTATGATAACGAATATCTAGGTATATCGTACGCAATATCAGACAACTTATCTATTTCATACAATGAAATAGAAGGTGTAAAAAATGCTGATGGTGTTAACGTAGAACAAGACTTCGAATCTATAAGTTTATCTTATACATCTGGTGGAATGACTATCGGTGTATTAGATGCTGATGCTGATAACGCATCTTACAGCTCAGGTAGAACTCAATCAGCTCGTTCAATTCAAATGACGGTTGCTTTTTAAGTTTTAATACTTGATTTAAAAAAAGCCGGTATGTATTTACCGGCTTTTTTTTTGTCTGAAGAAATTGCACAACCTTCCACGTTTAAATTTTTTATACTTGAAAAATTGCTCTCTTTAATGCCTCCAAGGGCTATAAATTTCCACGAAAAAAACCTAGTTAATAAATTGAATTTCATAGTTCCTAAAAAACCAATTTTATTTTTGTAATTAGTTTCGAAAAGTCTTGATAAAAAAATTTGTTTGCAACCTTGTTGCATTTTCATTTTTATCTCTAACACATTATGTGCACTGCCAATAATATTAATATTTCTATTTATATTTTTTAAATAATTATAAGGTTTATGATTGTAGGCAGATATATAAAAATTATTAGTTTTCAGTAAAAAAAGTATTTTTATGTTATTAGCTATATAAAGCTGGATATTTCTTCTTGAACAGTTCTTTTTAAATTCTTTAAGTTTCAATATCTTAAATCTCTCTGGATTTCTTAAAATCAATATTGCACCTGTTTTTTTAACATAATCTAGGTTAAGTTCATTTAAATTATTAATAATAAAGTACAAACATTTTTTTTTTGACGCCATGACTCAGGAAAGTATAAATAAATTAAAAGTTATACAAGAAAATATAAAAAATTTAAGCTTTGATAATTCAATAATTCCTGAGGTTATTTGTATTTCAAAGACTTTTGGTATGGATAAAATCTTGCCCCTGATTAATTCTGGCCATAGACATTTTGGTGAAAATAAAGTTCAAGAGACAGAAAAAAAATGGAATGAAATAAGATATAAAAATGATTCTATAAAATTGCATTTAGTTGGCAAGTTGCAATCTAATAAAGCAAAAAAAGCAGTAGAATTATTTGATTTCATTCATTCATTAGATAGTACTAAATTAGCGGACAATCTGCAAAAAAGGGAAAACGAAATTAAAAAAAAATTATCTTATTTCATTCAGGTTAATATTGGAAATGAACCCCAAAAAGGAGGTGTTCAACTCCATGAGGTTGAGAGTTTTTTAAAATATTGTAAAACAAATACTAAATTAAACATTATAGGTTTAATGGTTATACCTCCTTTTGATACTGATGTAGAAAAATATTTTTCCGAAATTTCTTTGCTTAATACAAAATTAGGATTTAAGCATTTAAGCATGGGCATGTCGGAAGATTATAAATTAGCAATTAAATTTAAATCAACTTTCTTAAGGATCGGATCAGCCATTTTTGGACCAAGAAATATCAATAAATAATCAGTGAAGTTTTTTTTGTAATAAAAGGTAAGATTTTAATAAAATCACTCCTTTTTATTGCAAGGCACCCCTTAGTCGGTTTGAACTTCTTTTCGGCAATGTGAAGAAAAATGGCGCTTCCTTTACCTTTTACAACCGGGTTTGTATTAAAATTAATTGCTAAAATTAAATCATAAATATTTTTGCTCAAATAAAGTTTTTCAGCACTTTCTTTAAATGGAAATTTTATCATTTTATTATAATACTTTGATGCTGGATCATCACACCACCCCATATTTTTTTTAATTTTAATTTTTTTTAATTTAGACGAAATTTTTTTAATCTTATCTTCTCTATACATCAAAAAAGTAAATTTAAAAATTCCTCTTGGTGTTCTTAAGTCACCTTCTTTTTTGTTAGAACTAAGACCTTTTTTTCCTATTGAGCATTTAATCTTAAAGTTATAAAAGTATAATTGTTTATTTCTTAAATAAATATGCATAATAAAACCTATATACTTAATATAGCTTGTTGTTCCAGTGAAAATTTTATCAAGTCTATTGAGGAAATTAAATCTTTTTTTTCTTTTAAATTTTTTTTTATCAATCACAATGAAAAAAACATTGAAAAAAAAGACTTTGACGCAATAATAATTGAAAGTGATTTTGGTAATAAAATACCTTTAAATAAAATAAAAGCGCCGAAAATTTTAATCAAAAAAAGGGATAAAAAAAACCTATCAAATAATATTTTCGAACAAGTTCTTAGTTTTCCAATTAAAGCTGCGAGATTGAATCAGGCTATTATAGATTTGTGTAAAAAAAATGAATTTAAAATAAACTCTGAAATAAAAATAAAAAGCTACATTTTGGATAAAAATGAGAGAGTTCTTAAAAAAGGTCACCTAACTCTTAAAATTACTGAAAAAGAAATTCATTTTATTGAAACATTAAATCAAAGTAAAAAACCACTAGTTAAAGATTTTATATTAAAAAATATATGGAAATACTCAACTGGAGTGGATACACACACTATTGAAACACACATCTATAGATTAAGACAAAAAATAAAAGAAAGTTTTAATGATAATGATTTCATAAAAAATAATAAAAATGGATATTTTATATGAAGAATAAAAATAGAAATAAAATTGCAAAAGATTTACATACCAAAAAGTACAGGAAAAGAGTTGTTAAAGCAAAAAAAGGAAAGGGAAGTTATAATAGAAAAAAATCAAGAGAGTCTAGCGCCGATTTTTTGAATTATTTTTGAGGATAGCTCAGTCCCTTTTCCAAGGCACTCTTTCAAAGATAAATTATTTATATATCCATGTAAAAAACCTGCAGCAAAAAGATCACCTGCTCCGGTTAAATCAACAATATTTAAATTTTTTTGTATCCCATATTCAATCACATCATTTTTGTAAATTGCTACACTACCTTTTTCTCCGCGAGTTATAACCAATAATTTTCCAAGATTTTTACCAAATAAAATAACATCTTTAAAATTTTTTGCATCAATCAGTGATAAGATTTCTTGTTCATTTGCGAATGTGACATCTAATTTATTTTTAACTAAGTTAAAAAAGTTTGACTTATGTCTATCGACACAGAATTTATCAGACAATGACATTGCCACTTTATTCGAACTTTGGATAGCTTCTTCGAAAGCTTTTTGGGGATCACCATCGTCCCATAAGTAACCTTCTAAAAAAGTTATTTGGCTACTTTTAATAGCGCTAATATCAATATCCTTTTCATTGATATTTCCTGCAATACCCAAAAACGTACACATAGTTCTCTCTGAATCAGGTGTTATTAAAATCAAACATGTTCCAGTCGGAAGGCTCTCTTTTTTTTTTGAATAAAAATAGTTCACCTTTTCTTTTTTTAAGCCTTGTTCATAGCTATTTCCTAATTCGTCGTCATTAATTTTTCCAATAAAACCAACTTCGTTACTAAGTTGAGCAAGTCCTACAATTGAATTTGCGATAGATCCACCAGAAACTGTTTCCTCGATTTTTAAATTTGATAATAATTTTTTAAATTCTTCTTCACCAACTAGTTTCATAGTGCTTTTGGTAAGATTATTTTTAGTTAAGAAATCCTCACTTATTTTACAAATAACATCAACAATTGCATTTCCGATTCCTATAACTTTCATATTAAGCTTTCTTAGTTTTAATTGGTTTTTTTCGATCAGGATAACAAGAAGTACAGATTTTACAAGTTACACCATAGCATTCTCTCGCTTTACAATATTCTCTTCCGTAGTAAATTATTTGCAGATGAAGTTTATTCCAATTCTTCCTGGGAAATAACCTTTTTAAGTCATTTTCAGTTTGAATTACATTTTTACCATTTGTTAAACCCCATCTTTGTGCTAAGCGATGAATATGTGTATCTACAGGAAAAGCTGGAATTCCAAATTTCTGTGACATGATTACGCTAGCCGTTTTGTGTCCAACACCCTGAAGACTTTCAAGATCTTTAAAATTTTTAGGAACTTTTCCATTATGTTTTTTTATTATTTGTTTTGAGAGCAAATAAACACTTTTAGCTTTATTTCTAAATAAACCTATACTTTTGATTAGTTTTTCTATTTTTTTTCTTCCTAATTTAACAAAATGTTCTGGTCTATAGTATTTCGTATAAATATTTTTTGTTACATTATTTACATTAACATCAGTCGTTTGTGCTGATAGGGCAACAGAAATTAATAATGTAAATGTATTTTTATGTTTTAAGGGTATTGGAGTTTTGGGGTAAATTTGATTTAAAATTTTTAATATTAATTTGGCTCTTTCATTCTGATTCATTATTTTAAATTTATTTAAAATTTAAAACATTTTTCATTGAGTATAAACCAGGTTTTTTATTTATTAACCATTTTGCAGCTCTTAAAGCTCCCTCAGAATACAGAGCCCTATCAAAAGACTCATGATTCAAGGTTATTATTTCTTTTCCACTTGAAAATTTAACTTCATGTTCACCAATAACTTTACCTTTTCTAATTGAATTAAAATTTATTTTTTTAGCATAAGGAAAGGATTTCTTGTTAAAATATTTTTTTCCAATAATTTTAGATAAATCTTTATTTTTCCCCTCAGCAATACCTTTTCCGAGCATCAAGGCTGTTCCAGAGGGATGGTCTTTCTTTTTTTTATGATGCACCTCAAAAATTTTTGCTAAAAAATTATTTCCAAGTGATTTCGACGCTAATTCAGTCAAATAAACCAGTAAATTTACGCCTAAGCTCATATTTCCTGCTTTAAGTATAGGTATTTTTTTGGAGTATTTTTTTATAATTTCTTCTTCTCTTTTTGAAAAACCAGTTGTACCAATAACAACTCTTTTTCTCATTTTGGATGCTATATTGAGTACTTCTAGAGTGCACTTTGGGTTTGTAAAATCTATAATTACATTTGTATTTTTGAATGCCTTTTTTGAATTTAATTGAGGAACTAAGCCTGAAATTTTTCTATGGGTTTTTTTGTTTTCAGTAACAGATACAAGTTTGAAATTCCTCGTATTTTTAGAGGACCTGATTAGTTGTTGACCCATTCTACCCAAACATCCTGTAATAGTTAAATTTATTTTTGCCATCTAGTTTTTCCAGAATTTTTTTGCTTTATCAAAAAAAGTTTTAATTAAAGGATTTGATTTAGTATCCTCAAGGGTTTTAAATTCTGACAATAATTCCTTTTGTCTTTTAGTCAAGGAAGTTGGTACTTCTGTTATAATTCTAATGTATAAATCTCCAGATATATTTCTTCTTAATATTGGCATCCCTTTTCCTTTAAGTCTTAACTGTTTTCCGCTTTGTGTTCCAGAAGGAATTTTTATTTTTGTTTTTCCACCGTCGATTGAGGGTACCTCGACAGTTGTGCCCAAAGCTGCGTCAGCTATAGATATTGGTAACTCATAGTAGAGGTTTTCCTCAGCTCTCTTAAAAATATTATGAGAATCCACTGATATAAATAAATACAAATCACCGTTTGCAGCACCCTTACTACCTGCCTCACCTTTTCCGGCTAATCTTATTCTCGTTCCATCATCTACCCCCTTTGGAATTTTTACTGAAACTGTTTCATTCGACTGCATTTTTCCAGCACCATTACAAGTATTACAAGGATTTGTTATTTTTTCTCCATCACCATTACATTGTGGGCAAGTCTGTTGTATTGTAAAAAATCCCTGATTAGATCTAATTTTTCCTTGTCCTGAACAATACCCGCAAGTTGATGGTTTTGTTCCAGGCTTAGCACCACTTCCAGAACAATTTTTACATTTTTTATAAGTAGTATAACTTATTTTTTTTTCTGATCCGGTAAAAGCGTCATTCAGTTTAATCGATATGTCGTATCTAAGATCATTCCCCCTAGTAGATCTTCTTCTAGTTCTTCCACCGCCAAAACCAAAATCTCCTAGATCTCCAAAAACATCTTCGAAAATGTCGGTAAAGGAAGAAGAAAAGTCGTAGTTACCAAAACCTCCCTGGCCGCCTGCTCCTTGAAAAGCAGCATGTCCAAACTGATCATAATTTGCTTTTCTTTTATCATCAGAAAGTACGTGATAGGCTTCGCTTGCTTCCTTAAATTTTTCCTCTGCGCCTTTGTCACCTTTATTTTTATCTGGGTGAAATTTAATCGCTAATTTTCTATAGGCTTTCTTGATTTCTTCTTTTTTGGCGGATTTGTCTACACCTAAGACATCGTAATAATCTCTTTTTGACATAAGAAGTTTTACTCCTACTAATTAGTCTTAGGCTCTTTTTTCTTTATCTTCTTTTGGGTCTACAACTTCTGCATCAACAACATTGTCTTTTTCTTTACCTTCTTTTGCATCTTTATTATTAGGGGATTTATTTTCAGTTTTTTGTTGGCTTTTATAAACTGCCTCTCCTAATTTCATTGATGCTTGAATTAAAGCTTGAGTTTTTTTCTTTACTTCCTCAGTGTCCGTTCCTTTTAATGCATTTCTAAGGTCAGAAATAGCCGTTTCAATTGCTTTTTTCTCTGTTTCACTAATTTTGGAGCCGTGTTCCTTAAGATTTTTTTCGGTAGCATGAACTATAGTGTCTGCTTGATTTCTAGCGTCAACCGACTCTCTTTTTTTCTTATCTGTTTCCTTATTAGCCTCAGCATCTTTAACCATTTTTTTTATTTCTTCATCTGACAAACCACCAGATGCTTGAATTTGAATTTTTTGTTCTTTACCCGTTCCCTTATCTTTAGCAGAAACATTTACAATTCCATTTGCATCTATGTCAAAAGTCACTTCAATTTGAGGTATACCTCTTGGTGCTGGCGCAATTCCTACTAATTCAAAATTACCTAAGATTTTGTTATCAGCTGCCATTTCTCTTTCCCCTTGAAGAACTCTTATAGAAACAGCCGGTTGATTATCCTCAGCAGTCGAAAAAACCTGACTTTTCTTTGTTGGTATTGTTGTATTTTTGTCGATTAATTTTGTTGATACACCACCCAAAGTTTCAATACCAAGCGATAATGGAGTTACATCTAACAACAATACATCTTTGACGTCACCCTGTAACACTCCTGCCTGAATAGCCGCACCCATTGCAACAACCTCATCTGGGTTAACACTTTTGTTTGGATCTTTTCCAAAAAAGTTTTTAACTGTCTCTACAATTTTCGGCATTCTTGTCATTCCACCAACAAGCACTACCTCATTAATTTCAGCTGCAGAAAAACCAGAGTCTTTCAGTGCAGTTTTACATGGTTCTAATGTTCTCTCAACTAAATTTTCTACTAGCGCCTCAAGTTTAGCTCTTGTGAACTTAAGATTAATATGTTTTGGACCTGTTTTATCAGCAGTAATAAAAGGTAGATTAATTTCAGTTTGAGTAGCTGCAGACAATTCTATCTTAGCCTTCTCCGCTCCCTCTTTAAGTCTTTGTAGAGCCAATTTATCAGTTTTAAGATCAATGCCATTATCTTTTTTAAATTCGGAAACCAAATATTCTACTATTGCATCATCAAAGTCTTCTCCTCCTAGAAAAGTGTCCCCATTTGTGGATTTTACTTCGAAAACACCATCACCAATTTCCAGAATTGACACATCAAATGTTCCTCCTCCTAAATCGTAAACCGCAATTTTTTTTCCTCCTTTTTTATCTAAACCATAAGCCAAAGAGGCAGCTGTTGGTTCGTTAATTATTCTCAAAACTTCTAATCCTGCAATTTTTCCAGCGTCTTTTGTTGCTTGTCTTTGAGCATCGTTGAAATATGCTGGAACAGTAATTACGGCTTTTGTAACCGGTTGACCCAAATGTTTTTCAGCTGTCTCTTTCATTTTTTGAAGAATAAAGGCAGAAATTTGAGAGGGAGAATATTTTTGACCTCTAGCCTCAATCCATGCATCATTCTTATCTGATTTGACAATTTTAAATGGTGCTTTTTCAATATCATGCTTTACAGATTTATCATCAAAGGTTCTACCTATTAATCTTTTTGCCGCAAAAATTGTATTTTCTGGATTTGTGACTGCTTGTCTTTTAGCAGGCTGACCAACTAATTTTTCATCTTTTTCTAAAAAACCAACAACCGATGGAGTGGTTCTTTGACCCTCTGCGTTTTCGATCACTTTTGTTTGTTTGCCATCCATAATGGCAACACAAGAATTTGTTGTTCCTAAGTCTATTCCGATTACTCTACTCATAATAACTCTTATATGGGTGCTTTTTGCATTTCTGCAAGGTTACATTTAATCTTTTTTCTTATTTTTAGTCTCATTTTTTTCCTCAATATTCTCACTTTTTTTAGATACAGAGACCAAAGAGGGTCTTAAAAGCCTAGAACCAAACATGTAGCCTGCCTGTATCTCTTGAACAATTGTGCCAGGTAATTCTTTGTCATTTTTTACCTCTGTCATCGCCTGGTGAAAATTAGGATCAAATTTTTTACCTTTGGTATCAATTCTATCAATTTTATTTCTTTTAAATATAGACAATAAATCTTTCTCAATTATTTCAAGATTTTTAAGAAATTTATCTAAATCTTTACTATTTTTTAGGCTTGGATCAGTTTTTATTGACTGGTGTGCTCTTTGAAGATTATCCAAAATAGCTAAATTTTCTCTTGCAAAATTAAATCCACCAAAATCTATTGCCTCTTTTATCTCTTTTTCAAATCTATTTCTTTGATTTTCGATCTCTGCAAGTGCTCTCAATAGTTTGTCTTCCGTGTTTTTTAACTCTTCCTCAATGCTTGCATCTTTCTTAATATTCTTTGAATCCTCATCATTTATTGGATTTTCTATTGGATTTTCTTGTGACTTATCATCATCGTTTAAATTAGCCATAGATATTATATAGTTATAAAGTCTTTCAATACCAGGTCTTTATGAAAAAAATTAAAAAAATATTAATTGGAACTCATAACACAGGTAAATTCAGGGAAATAAGCGATCTACTACCCTCAAAAATAGAAAAAATTTCTCCTCTTAAACTAAAAATTAAAAGTCCAGTTGAATACGGAAAGACTTTCAAAGAGAATTCTGAAATTAAAGCTAATTTTTTTTGTAAAAAATCTAATTTAATTACCATATCCGACGATTCTGGATTGGAAGTAGAGTCCTTGAATAAAAAACCTGGAATTTTTTCTGCAAGATGGGCAAAAAATTATGGAAGTTTTGATAAAGCTATGTCTAAAATTTTAAAAAAAATAAAGAAAAAAGACAAGGGTAGTCGTGCTCAGTTTGTTTGTAGCTTATCTATTAAATGGCCTAGTGGTAAAATAATTACCGAAATTGGTATAATAAAAGGAAATATCTCATCGAATAAAAGGGGTAAAAATGGTTTTGGTTATGATCCAATATTTATTCCAAAAGGGTACGATAAGACATTTGCAGAAATGAAGTACAAAGAAAAACTTCTTTTAGATCACAGGTTCATTGCCTATAAAAAATTAGAAAAAAAAATTAAAACTTTTCTAAAATAAATTTATTTTCCTCAACTTTATACATGTTTAAATCTTGAATAACTTTATTTTCCGAGATACTAAAATTTCCTATTTTTGCTTTTATTTTTCTGTCAAAATTAAAGTTCTTAATTGAATTGATATTTCCATTATTTTTCCAAGTATAGTAAATTAAGCCAATAGAATCATAAGCCAATATAGATATTTCATTAGGTTTATAATTGTATATTTTTAAAAATCTCTCATTAAATTCAGTAAAATTTTTGTAGTTAATTGATGGAAAATAAAAATTTTTAATTGAAGTCTCGCTCAAAATACTTTCATCGAACCATTGGTTCCCAGAAATAATCAAAACATCTTTTTCTGCAACATCAGTATAAACTAATGAGGTTAAAACACTTTTTAAGCTATCCCCAAAATCTATTATTATGAAAGAGTCATAATTTATTTTTCCAAGTGTATATTTCTGTTTTAAATCATTTAGCTCTCTTATGTCTTTAGGTTCTTCTGATTTTTCCAATTTTTTAATTCTTGACTCCAAATTAATCTTTCTTTGTCTATAATTCGTTAACTTTTCTATCTGCTTTGTAATTTTTTCTGGACTCACTTCGTATTTGAAGATTTTTGTATTCTGAAGATTAACCATTTTAATACTTTCATTTATATGAGTCGAATACTCATTCTTGGGAAAAAGGATCGCCGTTTTATTTTTTTTGCTCTTCTTCAAAAATTTTTTAATAGCAATCAGCTGTGACTCTAAATTTATTCCTGTCATAATAATATTTTCATGATTTTTTGAAAAAATATTAGACAATGAAATAAAAATAAGATCATCAAATTGTTTTAATTCATTAAGATATTTTGATTCTACTGGCCCTAAAATTATTTTTATCCCTTCGTCTCTAAATTCTTCACAAGATGCAATTAATTTCTCTTTATTAGACCCGTGGTCTTTCGGATATATTCTTACGTTTGGATTTCCAATATCGTGCAAACCCAAATTAATAGAATATATAACCTCTTCACCAAGGCTCTTGAACTCACCTGATAGGGGCACTAAAACCCCAATTTTAAGATCATTAGTTCCTTTATCCTCAGCAGCAAAAACAAAAGTATTAAAAGTTATTAGTAAATAATATAAAATTAATTTTAAAAATCTTTTCATATTATGACTAATTTCTTACCAGGTTTATATATAGTTTCAACACCCATAGGTAATCTAGAAGATATTACATTAAGAGCTTTAAGGGTATTGAAAAATTCAAACAAAATTTTATGTGAAGATACCAGAAGATCTTTAAAATTACTTAATCACTACAATATTAAAAACAAACTTTTTTCATATCATAAATTTAATGAAAAAAAAAATTCGCCTTTAATTATTGAAAGTATAAAAAAAGGAGAAGTAATATCACTTATATCAGACGCAGGCACCCCAATTCTTTCTGATCCAGGCTTATTATTATTAAAAGAATGTATTAACAAAAAAATTAAAATTTTTCCAATACCAGGTGTTTCAGCTATTACTACAGCCACAAGTATTTCAGGCTTTAACGAAAAATATTTTTTTTACGGATTTCTTCCAAAAAAGGAAAATGAATTAAAAAAAGTTGTAAAAGATATGATAAATTACAATTTCAATATTGTTTTCTTTATTCCCGCTATTAAAATTAATTTCTATATTAGATTTTTTAAAAAATATTTTTTTAAAAGAAAAATTTTTATAGCAAAAGAAATGACTAAGTTACATGAGACTTTCTATAGAGAAAATGTAGAAGATATAGAAGAGTTCAAAAATAAATTAAAAGGCGAATTAACTATTGTTTTGTCAAAACCTGATAATGTTCAGTATCCTAAAGAGGTAAATTTTGATAAAAGAAGATTAATCAAAGAAGCAAAAAAATATTTGAAAAGATATAGTTTAAAAGACGTTGTAAAATTAATTGTAGAAAAAAATAATTTGTCAAAAAAGAAAGTTTATGATTTATGTCTAAAAGCTAAAAATGAGTAAAAAAATAATTTCCACAATTTTTTTGTTATTATTTTTATTGACTTCTTGTGTCGGATCTTCATCTGTAGGAGTTTTCGGATCAGGAGTGAGCGTAGCGTTTGATCCAAGAACTGTAGGAATGCAAATTGATGACTCTATAATGCAAAAAAACCTTTTAGGCAGACTAGCATTAACAGAAAAAAAATATCTGCTTGCAATAAACGTTAAAGTTTTAGATGGTAATATATTTCTGTCTGGAAAGGTTAATCAAGCTGAAGAAAAATTAAAAGTAATAAAAATGGCGTGGGAGACTAAAGGCACTAGGTCTGTAAAAAGTGCAATTATAATAAAAGGTCAAAGAAATTTTAAAAATACCGCCAAAGATATGCTTATTACTTCCCAATTAAAAACAGCCTTAGTTTTTAATAAACTCACCAAAGCTACGAATTACTCATTAGATACAATTAATGGAAAAATTTATATATTTGGAATTTCAATGAATGCGGATGAAAAAAAAGAAGTCATCAAGGAAGCTAATGAAATTTATGGTGTAAAAGAAGTTGTTCCAAGCATTATATTAGTTGAAGATTTAAGTAGAAATAAAAATTAATTACTTTTTTTATTTTTGTAGTCAATCACATTTGCAGAGTAAGCCGCCACCGATGCAAGATTTAATATATCATTCGGAGAGGATCTAAGAGGAGCAATTTCAATTGGTAACCCCAATCCAATTAAAAGTGGACCAATTGTTTTTGCTCCACCAATAGTTTTCATTAGTTTAGTTGATATCGCTGCACTATGAAGAGCAGGCATTATTAGAATATTAGCATTACCAACTATTTTAGAAAATGGATATGTTTCTTTATACTTAGGATTTAAAGCTACGTCTGGCTGCATTTCGCCATCAAAATCAAAATCTACCTTTTTATCTTTTAAAATTTCAATAGCTTCTATTACATGTTTTGTATTTCTGGACTTTGGTTTTCCAAAAGTCGAATGAGATAAAAAAGCAACCTTTGGCTCAAAACCAAATAATTTAGCAACTCTAACACTTGACATTGCAATTTTTGTTAATTTTTCTGCAGATGGAAAATCATTAACTTGAGTATCAGCAATGAAAATAGTCTTTTTAGGGGTAATGACCATATTTAGACCAAATAAAATTTCACCAGGTCTTGCATCAACAACTTTTTTAAGACTTTCAATCGACGCAGCGTAGTGTCTGATATTTCCTGTTACCATTGCATCTGCATCTCCACAATCGACCATAGAAGCCCCCCAGATAATCCTATCATTTCTGATCAATCTGTCAGCGTCCCTTTCCAAAAGACCTTGCCTTTGTAATTTGCCATATAGTTTCTTTGTATATAATTCTCTTTTTTCTTTGTCAGTAGAATTTACAATTTTAATTTTATAATTTTCGTCTAATCCAATTTCTTTTAATTGTTCCTTTACCCTTTTTTCATTCCCGATAAGTATTGGGGTTCCTAAACGACTATTTTTGTATGCAACTGCCGCTTTTAACATATTTTGATCTTCACCTTCAGCAAAAACAACTGTCTTTGGGCTTTTCTTAACTTGTGCATTTATACCTTGCATGACGGACATAGAAGGATCCAGCCTGTTAGCTAATTGGTCTTTATATGTTTCGATATCTGAGATTTTTTTTCTTGCAACCCCAGTTTTCATTGCTGCATCGGCAACAGCAGCAGGTATCCGGCTGATTAATCTTGGATCAAAAGTTGATGGAATAATATATTCTTTTCCATAACGAGGTCTTTCTCCACCATAAGCATTTACAACTTCATCAGGAACTTCCTCTCTAGCTAGGGCTGCAATTGCTTTTGCTGCAGCTATTTTCATTTCTTCATTGATTTCTTTGGCTCTGACGTCAAGAGCTCCTCTAAATATATATGGAAATCCGATTAAATTATTCACTTGATTTGGATAGTCCGATCTTCCCGTAGCTACTATTGCATCTGATCTTACTTCGTCTACTAATTCAGGTTTTATTTCAGGATCTGGATTAGCACACGCAAATATAATGGGATTTTTAGCCATAGATTTAACCATCTCTTGAGTTAATACATTTTTTGCTGACAAACCTAAAAAAACATCTGCCCCCTTTATCGCATCCTTAAGAGTTCTTAGCTTTGTTTCACACGCATATGCTGATTTAAATTGATCCACATTGTCTCTACCTTTGTAAATAACACCTTTTCTATCAAGCATAATTATATTTTGGGTTTTGATCCCGATGTTTTTAAAAAGATTAGCGCATGCTAAAGCAGAAGCTCCAGCACCATTAACAACAATTTTTACCTCACCTGGTTTTTTATTAGAAATATCAAGAGCATTTATTAGTGCTGCAGAGGTAATAATTGCTGTACCATGTTGATCATCGTGGAAAATTGGTATGTCTAAAGTATCTCTTAATTTTCTTTCAATAATAAAACAATCCGGTGCAGCTATATCTTCCAAATTTATACCACCAAAGCTATTTCCGATATTTTGAATACACTTAATTATTTCTTCAGAATTTTTATTATCTATTTCTATGTCAATTGCATCTATATCCGCAAATCTTTTAAATAACACAGCTTTACCTTCCATAACTGGTTTTGAAGCCAAAGCTCCTAAATCTCCCAATCCTAAAATTGCAGATCCATTACTTATTACGGCTACTAAATTTCCTTTACTTGTATATTCATAGGCAGCATCTGGATTTTTTGAAATTTCCTTGACCGGGATAGCAACTCCAGGTGAATATGCCAAAGATAGGTCTCTTTTAGTTGTTAAAGATTTTGATGAAATAATCTCAATTTTGCCAGACTTTCCCTTATTATGAAAGTCTAATGCTTCTTTATCAGTGTAATGGTCAATTTTTGATTTTTTTGTCATTAAAATTTAAGTATGTAATATAAATGAGATTAAATCACTAATAATTTGTCTTAATTATGAATTTATTGTCCTCAACATCAGTTTTTAGTTTTTATACCTTGTTAAGTAGAGTTTTAGGCTACTTAAGAGACATTTTAATCGCATTTTTCTTGGGTACGAGTATATACGCAGACGCTTTTTTTGTTGCCCTTAGACTTCCGAATACTTTTAGGCGATTATTCGCTGAAGGGACATTCAATGCTGCATTTATACCCAGTTATGCTGGAGCTAAATTAAAAGGACAAAATATTGGAAAAAAATTTGCTGATGAAGTTTTCAGCTTACTTTTGTTTTTTTTAATTTTTTTAGTTTTAATTATTGAGATATTTACACCATTTTTAGTTTACCTAATAGCACCTGGTTTTTATGAAGACTCTGAAAAATTTAATTTAGCTGTCGAATTTACAAGAATCACATTCCCATTTTTACTATTCGTTAGTTTATCATCGTTATTATCAGGAATTTTAAATACTAATAATAAATTTGCTGCAGCTGCAGCTGCTCCTATAGTATTAAATTTAGTACTAATTTTATTTCTTTTGATTTCATTTTATTATGATCATAATCTTGCAAAAAGTTTGTCTATTGGTGTTACACTAGCTGGTATCTTACAATTTATAATTTTAATATACTTTGCTAAAAAATTTTATTTTCCATCAATAAAAATCAATTTTAAATTTAACGATAGAATTAAAATTTTTTTTAAAAAACTCTTACCAAGTATTTTTTCTTCAGGAATAACTCAGATTAATATATTAGTAGGCACTATTATCGCATCTTTCCAAACTGGTGCTGTATCATATTTATATTACGCTGACAGAATATATCAAATTAACTTAGCAATAGCAGGTATCGCAGTTGGTACGGTTACTTTACCTAGTCTTGCAAAAAATATAAAATTAAATAATTTAAAATCTATTAATTTAATACAAAACAAATCTATAGAATTATCTTTATTACTTTCAATACCTGCAGCTTTTGGACTTCTAATTGCCTCTAAAGAAATAGTTAATTGTCTTTTTGGATATGGTTCTTTTGATAGTGTAGATGTTGTATACACATCTTTAGCACTAACGTTTTTTGCGTTTGGAGTTCCTGCATTTTCTTTAATTAAAGTTTTATCCAATTTTTATTTTGCTAGGGATAATACAAAGTTTCCTTTCTACATCTCGTTAATTAGTATGATTCTAAATATTTTGATAAGCATTTCATTATTTAAAAAATATGGTTTCATTATAATACCAATTGCAACATCTATCTCAACCTGGGTAGCTGTGATAATTTATTTTATTCTTTTAAGTAGAAAAAATCTGATTAATTTTGAAAATAAATATACATTAAATTTTTTGAAAATTTTACTTGCGACAACCCTTATGTGTTTTTTCCTTTATTTTGGTTTAGATTATTTTGAGGATAAGTTTGAATACTATTATAAATTTAAATTAATTTATCTGTTATTTGTGATAGGCTTATCAGCAACAATATATCTATTGATTATTAAACTTTTAGGAGTGCTAAATCTGAAAAGTTATAAATTAAAATGAACAAAAACTTCAATGAAGTAGTTTTTTCTGGTGTTCAACCAACTGGCAATCTCCATTTAGGAAATTATCTAGGTGCGATTAAAAATTTTGTAGAACTTCAAAAAAAAATGAATTGTATTTACTGTGTTGTTGATCTTCATGCAATAACTGTTTTTCAAGATCCAAATCAACTCAAAAATAATAGTCTTGAAACGTTAGCAACCTTTATTGCCTGTGGCCTTGACTTCAAAAAGAGTATAATTTTTAATCAATCTTCAGTTAGTGGACACGCTGAATTAGCTTGGATCTTTAATTGCGTTTCAAGATTGGGTTGGATGAATAGAATGACTCAATTTAAAGAGAAAGCAGGCTCGAATAAAGAAAACGCAAGCGTGGGTCTTTATGTTTACCCCAACTTAATGGCAGCAGATATATTATTATACAAAGCAACTCATGTCCCGGTTGGAGATGATCAGAAACAGCATTTAGAATTATCGAGAGATATAGCTCAAAAGTTTAATCATGATTTTAAATGCAAAAATTTTTTTCCAGTTCCTGAGCCATTAATACAAAAAAATTTTTCTAGAGTTATGAGTTTAAGAGATGGAAAAAAGAAAATGAGTAAATCAGAGGACTCTGATTATTCAAGAATTAACTTAACCGATACTGAAGATGAAATAATTAAAAAAATAAAAAAAGCTAAAACAGACTCCTTGCCAATACCAGAAAAGATTCAAGATTTAAAAAATAGGCCAGAAGCATTAAATTTACTAAATATTTATTCTTCAATAACTAATTTAAAAGTTGAAAAAACATTAGAAGAAATGGTTGGAAAAGATTTCTCAAAATTTAAAAAACAACTTTCGGATGTTCTAGTCTCCGTTGTTTGTCCAATCGGTAGAAAAATAAAAGACTTAAAAAGCAATAGGTCGCACCTAGTAAATATTTTAAATGAGGGTTCAAATAAGGCCAAAAAAATATCTAATGAAAACTTAAAGAAAATAAAAGAAATTGTAGGATTTATAAATTAGCTTTTATGTGTTAATAATATTTTTATGATTTATACTGAAAATACACCAAATCCAAATGCTTTAAAATTTCTTTCTAAGAGAAAATTTTCAGAAATAGGGGCTCAAGAATTTCAAAAAAAAGATATTAAAAATACTGATAACCACTTTATTAAAAGCTTGTTTGATTTTGAAGGAATAGATTTAATTTTAATTTCCGAAGATTTTATCAGTGTTAAGAAAAATGATGATGTAAAATGGGATACATTAAAACCGGCCATTATATCTTCAATAAACGATTACTTTGAAAGAAATAAAAATCCAATATTAATAAAAAAAAATAAAATAGATAATAAGACTAAAGATGAAAATGATGACTTGATTGTAACAAAAATAAAAGAGGTTTTGGATAGTAAAATTAGACCAGCTGTTTCAAGGGATGGTGGCGATATAAAATTTGTTTCCTTCGATAAAGGTACTGTAAAAGTTGAATTAAGAGGAAGCTGTTCTGGATGTCCTAGTTCATTAGTTACTTTGAAGAAAGGAGTTCAAAATTTACTTTGCCATTATGTTTCTGAGGTTAAAAACGTAGAAGCAAACTAATTAAATGAAAAAAAATTCTCAATTACCTTACAGAGATCAACTTCTCGAACTTGGAAAGCTTTACAAAATAAATGAGCTTAAAATTTACGCAAAGTCAAAAAAAGATTTAACTGTTTCACAAATAGAACTAATTCTTATCAAGAATAAAGTTAGGCTACCAGAACAAAGCTATAACAAAAAAAAAATAGCTGAAATTAAATTTAAAGAGCAAGTAACAACTAATATTGCAATAACTTTATGCTTAATTATCTTCGTAGTTAGTTTGTTAACGATTAGACCTTTTATAAAATTAGTAACTAGCGAAATTAAATTCACTCATGTGGCTAAAGACTATAAGCAAAATATTAAAAAGGACTTTTCTGAAGATAGAACTTTTAGTGCCGATAAATCAAAAAATAAAAAAAATGAAGATGATTATATAAGTTTGGATTTACAAATAACTTTGAAAATGTTTGAAGATTTCAAATATGATTTAAATAGTATTAGACTAGGGCAAGCCGTTAAACCTGTATATCTGTCGAAACTTCCAAAAGATTTGAACAAAATGAAAAGTACACAAAAAAAGAAGAATACTTTTATAAAGATAGTTATGCCACTTATTTTGGATGAAAATGAAAAAATCTTAGAGGATAGAAAAAAATTATTTAAAATTTTAAATAAACCTTCGAATTCTAGAGGTGAAAAAGTATGGTTAAAAAGAAGATTTAAAGAATATCAAGTTGAAAATGAGGAAATTACGGAATTAAAATTAAGAATGGATATAATCCCAACATCTCTTGCAATAGCCCAGGCAGCTAAAGAAAGTGGTTGGGGCACCTCTAGATTTGCATTAGACGGGAACGCAATGTTTGGTCAATGGACTTGGAGTGAAAATGGTATTGAGCCAAGTGAAAAAAGCAACAATCAAAGTCATAAAATTTTGAAATTTCCTATGTTACAATCTTCAGTTAAAGCTTATCTGAGAAATTTGAATACTCATAGAGGATACAAGGAGCTAAGACAAACAAGGGCAAAGCTTAGATCACAAAACAAGAACATCTCAGGATTGGATTTGGTAGATTATCTTTATAACTACGCAGCAACTGGCTCTGAATATGTAAAGGTTTTGAGAAAAATAATTACACAGAACAAGCTAACAGATTTTGATAAATCCTTTTTGATGAATAGAAATAAAAATTCTTCTTTAACATTGTAGTTTAAAGATTTGCAATAACAAATTGGACACCTAACCATCTCCATCTTCCATCTTTCTCTCTAAGAGAGCAATTTATTCTTCCTCTTTCAGTGGTAAATTTTCCTTTAAGATTAATTTCTATTTCATTTTTTTTTACAAAACGTATTTCTGATTTCCTCCATGTATTTTCTTCATTAGAATAACAGCTAATATTATTTAAATTATTTATATTTTCAAAAAAGACAATTTTTACATTTGGTGGATTATTTTCATCTTTTATATATCTCTCCTCAGGAAAAATTTTTTTATAAGGGAATGGAATTGTATTAATTAAATTTTTAAATCTTTTCATTTTCCCATATTTTTCATTAATAGGAAATCTTGGTAATTCATATTTATTTTTTGTTTTATCTATTACCCCAGAGTGTTGACCAAACGCGTAAGAGAACCCAAGGTCCTTAACAATTTCTTTATAAGACTGTTTGTATTCACCAAAGGGATAGGCAAAAAACTTAGTTTGATAGTTCAAATTTTTTTTGAATAAATTTATTGAAGTTTGTATATCTTTTTTTATTTCTTCATCAGTCTTATCTACTAGGTAGTCATGAGAGTGACTATGGTTGCCGATATGCACGAATTCATACTTTGATATTTCTTTAATTTCTTCCCAGTTCATATAACCTCTTGAACCAATGGTTTCGGTATTTATAAAAATAATAAATGGTATTTTTTCTTTTTTTAAAATTGGCCATGCATTTTGATAAAATGATGAAAACCCATCATCTACTGTAAGTAAAATTTTTCTATCAATATTTTTAATATCTACTGAATTTTCAAAATCCTCATGAGATATAAAGTCGAAATTAGACTCCTTTATTAAATTTATATGAGATTTAAAGTCTTTAATCTTAATATTAGTAGATGGATACTTATTTTCTTCAAAACGATGATACATTAAAGAAATAATCCCATTGTCGTATGCGTCACTCTTTTGAGAATATGATTTGTTTGTACTTGATAAAAAAAGTATAAATAACAATATGGTAAATGATTTTTTAATAATTAGTTTCACTGGTAAAAATGATTTAATAGCCTTACGAGTTAACAAAAAATTTTTTATAAAAAAATTACAAGCCACTAATATAAGAAATAATAATTTGCTTGTGAACAAAATATTTGACTTTGTTAATGAAAAAAAAGCTATAATTAATGAAACTTTCTCAATAATTGTTAATCTTGGGCCGGGAAGTTTCACAGGTTTAAGAATTTCTCTCTCTGTGGCTAAAGGAATGAAAATAGCAAAAGGGGCTCAACTTTATGGGTACAAAGATACAAGCTTATCTGATTTTAACCTTGAAAACATAAATATCTTGATAAAAAAAAATCTACTTGAAAAGAATTTGATTAAACCAGTATATTCAAGTTAAATAAAAATAATAATTATGAGTAAAATTGAAGAAAAATGTAAACAAAAGGGTGTAAGGCTTACTGAGCAAAGAAAAGTTATTGCAAAGGTTATGTCTGACTCAAAAGAGACTTATGGCTCCAAAGATCACCCAGATGTGGATGAACTGCACAAACGTGTTTCCAAAGTCGACGACAAAATAAGCATTGCTACTGTCTACAGAACAGTAAAATTATTTGAAGAAGCTGGAATTATTGAACGACATGATTTTAAAGAAGGTAAGTCAAGGTATGAACCTCTTACTGAAGAACACCATGATCATTTAATAGATATAAATAGCGGAGAAATAGTAGAGTTTGTTGACAAAGATATTGAGGAATTAAAAAACAAAATTGCTCAAAGGTTAGGATACAAACTGGTAGATCATAAACTAGAACTTTATGCTCAGAAATTAAATAAAAAGAATTAAATTTTGTCAAAAAAAATTTTTATCAAAACTTTTGGATGTCAAATGAATGAATACGATAGTAATCGTATTTATGATTTAGCATCGAAAAAAGGTTTTGAAAAAACTAATAATTTTGAAGAGACTGATTGTTATGTTCTCAACACATGTCACATAAGAGAAAAATCTACCGAAAAAGTATATTCAGATATAGGTAGATTAAAAAAAAATTTTTTAAATAAAAAAAAACCATATGTCCTTGTTACAGGTTGTGTGGCACAAGCTGAAAACGAGGTAATGCTTAAAAGAGAGCCATACATCGATGCAGTGGTTGGACCACAGTCTTATCAAGAGCTCTCTCAAATATTCTCAAGTTTCGAAAAAAGAAAAAAAAATAATTTTACAGATTTTGATGTTGTTAAAAAATTTGATACCCTCAACAAAATTAAAAACTCTATTTCAAAAGTATCTTCTTTTGTAACTATTCAAGAGGGTTGTGATAAATTTTGTAGTTTTTGTGTTGTTCCCTATACTAGAGGACAGGAGTTTTCACGTAACCCTAAAGATATTATAAGGGAAGCAAAAGAACTAGTAAAAAATGGAGTAAGAGAAATTACTTTATTAGGACAAAATGTAAATGCATATAATTTTACCGAGAATAAAAAAAAATCTAGATTATCAGATTTAATTTTTGAACTTGATGAAATTAGAAACTTAAAAAGAGTTAGATATACCACCTCACATCCAAATGATATGACAAAAGATTTAATTGATTGCTATAAATATTCTAAGAAATTAATGCCATTTCTTCACTTACCAGTACAAAGTGGTTCAAATATTATTCTGAAGAAAATGAATCGCAGACATACACGAGAAGAATATTTAGATGTCATACAAAATTTAATGGAAGTAAATCCAAAAATGTCCTTTTCAAGCGATTTTATTGTAGGATATCCAGAGGAAACTAGTAGAGATTTTGATGAAACTATTTCACTGATTAATGAAGTTAAATTTATTAACTCATACTCATTTATTTTTAGTCCAAGGCCAGGTACACCAGCTGCAAAAATGAAAATACTTAACAAAAAAATTCAACAGAAAAGACTCATTATTCTCCAGGACTTACTTGAAAAAATAAAGAATTATAAAAATAAAAATGAAGTTGGAAAAATCAATGAAGTTTTAGTTGAGAATAAAATGAAGAATCAAAATAATTATTTTAGTAGAAACAAGAGTTCTACTCCAGTGATTATAGAAGAAGCTAGTGAGACTGACGTTGGGAAATTAGTAAATGTTAAAATTAAAAAATATAACAGGAATTCTTTATTTGGAACAGTTATTAGGTCAAATAAAGTAGGAGAAGCTGCTTAATGCTGGAAGCAAAAAATTTGAGTAAAGAAATTTCGATTAAAAAAATTGATAATCAGACAATAAATATTAAGATTTTTAACAATAATACCCTTATGGCAATTGTTGGTGAATTTAATAAAAATTTGATAGAAATTGAAAAACTAACTAATACCAACATATTTTTTAGGGGCAACTCAATAACTGCCAAGGGGGACAAAAAATCAATTTCCAGTGTATCGAATTTGTTCATGTTTTTAGTTAATAAATTTCTTGTAACAAATTCTATTGAAGATAATGATATAATTTACTCAATAAAAAATAATAATTTAGAAAATATGGAAAAAAATAAAAACAATGTTAGGTCTTTAGACCAAATTATTAAAACTCCAAGAAGATCAGTCATACCTAGATCTAAGAGACAGTCAGATTATTTGAATGCTTTAATCCAAGAGGAAATAATTATATCCCTTGGTCCAGCAGGAACTGGGAAAAGTTACTTGGCAGTATCTGTAGCTGTTAAAATGTTATTGGAAAAAAAAATTGAAAAAGTAATTTTATCGCGTCCTGCAGTAGAGGCTGGTGAAAGATTAGGTTTTTTACCTGGAGACATGAAGGAGAAGGTAGATCCATATTTAAGACCTTTGTATGACGCATTATATGATTTGTTTGGTTATGAAAAAATTCAAAAAAAAATTGAAACAGGTGAAATCGAAATAGCGCCACTTGCTTTTATGAGAGGTAGAACATTAAAAAATTCTTTTGCAATTTTAGACGAAGCTCAAAATGCAACTTTAACTCAAATTAAAATGTTTTTAACTAGAATAGGTGAAAATTCCAAATTAGTTGTTAATGGCGATCCATCTCAAATCGATCTTATTAACAAGGATCAGTCAGGTTTAATAAAATCAAAAAAAATTTTGAAAAATATTAAAGAGATAAAATTTATAGAATTTACTCATGAAGATGTTGTAAGGCATCCCCTGGTTTCTAAAATAATTCAAGCCTATCAGCAAAAAACTGATGATAAAAGTTGATGTTTTTTTGCAAAATGATACTTGGAAAAAATACATATCCAATCCAAAAAAATATTTAAATAATAAATTAAAAATTATTGATAACACATCGTACTTTTTTAAGAAGCAAAAGTTTAAATTTTCAATCCTTTTGGGAGGAGATAAAGAAATTAAAAAGTTGAACAAAAAGTTTAGAAAAAAAAATAAATCTACAGATGTTTTATCATTCCCGTTTTATAATATTAAAGAATTTAAAAAACAAAAAAAAGGGATCATTTATTTAGGTGATGTAATTTTAAATTTTAATAAGATAAACAAGAAGGACTTCAAAAATGATTTTGATAGACTATGGGTTCATGGTTTTTTACATTTGATGGGATATAAACATTTTACAAATAAAGATTATAAAAAGATGAATAAAATGGAAATTTCAATACTTAAGAAAATAAGAAAAAATTAAAATGCTTAATTTCTTTAATAAAAGATTTTTTATTATTTTTTTATTTCCACTTTTGTTAGGAGGCCTAACCTCACTAAGTTTTGAACCATTTAATTTTTTTTTTATAAATTTTATTTCTCTTTCTTTATTATTTATCTCTATAACGTATGTAAAAAGAAAATCTAAAAATATTTATCGAAAAAAACCCTATCTTTCTAATTTTTTTATACTAGGAACCTCTTTTGGTTTTGGCTTCTTTTTTTTTGGAATATATTGGATAACACACTCTTTAACCTTCGACGATTCTTTTAAAATTTTTATTCCGATTGGTTTATTTTTAATACCATTATTTCTTTCTTTATTTTTTTCTATTCCAATTCTATTTATTGGAAATCTTTGTAATAGAGATATCTCTTCAATTTTCTTAATTAGCGGAATTTTTTCGATTTCTGATTTTTTAAGAAGTAAAATTTTGACTGGATTCCCATGGAATCTCTGGAGCTATAGTTTTTCCTGGTCCGAAGAAAGCTTGCAAATACTCTCATCGGTTGGTTTTTTTTCATTAAATCTATTATTTATTACAATTTTTTTTATTCCTTCGGTTCTATTTTTTAAAAACAAATCAAAATACCTTTTTTTTAGTTTTTTTATAATATTATTTTTCTCAAATTACATTTATGGCTCTTATAAAGTTAATACAAACCTAAAAGAAAATAATTTTAATAGTATTAATTTTAAAATTGTATCGGCAAGTGTAGATTTATCAGATTTTAAAAATGAATATGAAGTAGCCTCAAAATTAATAAGATATAGTGAACCAAATAAACAAAAAAAAACCATCTTCATTTGGCCAGAGGGAGTATTTTTAAATAATGATTTTATTAAAAGAAATGAAATCAAAAATTTATTCTCTCAAAATTTTTCCGATAATCATTTGATTATATTTGGTGCAAATACCAAAAAGCTAACATCACAGGGAGAAAAATATTTTAATAGCATGCTAGTTGTTGATAAAAATTTAAACATTATCAATAGTTACGATAAAAAAAAACTTGTCCCCTTTGGGGAGTTTTTACCCCTCGAAAACATTCTAAATTCTTTTGGTCTTAAAAAAATAACACCAGGTTATGCTTCTTTTTCAAGCGGTGATAGCAAATCTATTATGAAGTTGAAAATTGATTCATTTGACGTAAATTTTCTTCCTTTAATTTGTTATGAAATTATTTTTCCAGATTTAGTACAAAAAAACCCTGATTTCAATTTTATAATTAATATATCTGAGGACGCTTGGTTTGGGAAAAGTATCGGACCGCACCAACATTTCGCAAAAGCCATTTTTAGATCGATTGAGTCTAGAACCTACATTTTGAGATCAGCAAACAAAGGTATTAGTGCATTTATAAGTCCTAAAGGAAAAATTTTAAAAATTTTATCAGCAAATGAAATGGGAAATATAGAATTAGAGGTACCAATTGTTGAAAAAAGCAAAAAAACTCTTAGAAAAGATTTGATATTTTTGCTACTTTTATTTACATATATTTCGATATTTTTCGTATTACGTAAATTTAAAATCTGATGAAATCAAAAAATTATTATTTTACAAGCGAGTCAGTGTCAGAAGGTCATCCCGATAAAGTTTGTGATCGTATATCAGACATGGTTGTTGACAGTTATCTATCAAAAGACCCACACTCTAGAGTAGCTTGTGAGACGCTTACAACAACCAACAAAGTAGTTCTTGCAGGTGAAACCAGAGGGCCTGAAATTAAAAAAGATGATTTAACTGAAAAAGTAAGAAAATGTATAAAAGATATAGGCTATGAACAAAAAGGTTTTCATTGGCAAAATTGTGACATAAGTCTTCATCTTCACTCACAATCTTCAGACATTGCTATGGGAGTAGACCCAAAAGGAAATAAAGATGAGGGCGCAGGAGATCAAGGCATAATGTTTGGTTATGCTTGTAATGAGACTGAAGTATTAATGCCAGCCCCAATTTATTATTCACATAAAATTCTAGAATTAATGGCAATTGACAGAAAGAAAGGGTTAGCAAAAAAACTTGAGCCAGACTCTAAAAGCCAAATAACCATGATGTATGAGAATGGCAAGCCCACGAAAGTAACATCAGTTGTGATATCTACACAACATTCACCAGATGTAAATCAATCTCAAGTAAAAGAAATTGTCAGACCTTATTTGGAAAAATCTATACCTAAAAGTTTATTGTCACAGTTAAAAGAAGAGGAATTTTATGTAAATCCTACTGGACAATTCATAATTGGAGGTCCTGATGGTGATACAGGACTTACCGGTCGAAAAATTATTGTAGATACGTATGGAGGAGCAGCACCCCATGGCGGTGGAGCATTTTCAGGCAAAGACCCAAGCAAAGTGGATAGATCTGCTGCCTATGCGGCACGATACGTCGCAAAAAATATTGTTGCTTCAAAAATTGCAGATAAATGTTTAATCCAATTGTCTTATGCAATTGGAGTTTCCAAACCATTGTCCATATATGTAAATCTTTTTGATGGTGATGAAGATAAGTCAAAACACGTTGAAAAATTAATAAAAAATAATTTTGATTTGAGCCCCAGAGGGATAAGAGAAATGTTATCTTTAAACAAACCAATTTATGAATGCACAGCAGCATACGGTCATTTTGGCAGAAAACCAGATTCCAAAGGCTCTTTTTCATGGGAAAAAACTGATAAAATAGATATTTTTAAAAAGTAGTTCTTGAAAAATAGAAAAATTTAAATTAAAAAATACATAAGTTACCTGGAATATCAAAATGGGCTTTTGCCCATTTTTTTTTAGGTGAACAAAAATTATGTTAAACAGAAGTCTAGATAAGCAGGAACTTTTAAGAATAGTTGATTCTGTTGCGAACGAAAAATCTATAGACAAAGAGCTGATACTTACATCTATGGAAGTTGCGATACAAAGAGCAGCACATAGCAAGTTTGGTTTTGAAAATGCTATTGAAGCAAGCATTGACAGGGAGAATGGAAGTATAAAAATTCATAAAGTTCTTGAAATTGTGGAAACGGTAGAAGATCCTGACAAACAAATAACATTAAAAGATGCTTTAAGTATTGACAAAAAAAATAAAAACTTAAAACTAGGTGAAAAGATCTACGAAGAACTTCCTCAAATCGATTTTGGAAGAATTGCAGCTCAAAGTGCAAAACAAGTCATCTCGCAAAAAGTCAGAGAAGCAGAAAAAAATAGGCAATTTGAAGATTTTAAAGATAAACAAGGTCAAATAATCAGCGGAATTATAAAAAGAGCTGAATATGGCAATGTGATTGTAGACTTAGGAAGAGCAGAAGCAATTATAAGAAAAGAAGAGTTGATGCAGAGGGAAATTTTGAAAAACGGTGACAGAGTAAAGTCTTATTGCTATGAAGTTAGGCAAGATACAAAAGGTCATCAAATTTTTTTATCACGTGCGCATCCACAATTTTTATCCAAATTATTTTTTCAGGAAGTGCCTGAAATCTATGAAGGAGTAATCGAAGTTAAGTCAGTAGCAAGAGATCCAGGGAGTAGAGCTAAAATTTGCGTACATTCTAAGGACTCTTCATTAGACCCAGTAGGAGCATGTGTAGGAATGCGAGGAAGTCGTGTTCAGACCATTGTAAATGAGCTACAGGGAGAAAAAATTGACATTATAAAATGGACAGAAGATTTACCAACATTAGTAGCAGAGTCACTTTCACCAGCTGAGATACAAAAAGTTTTAATTGATGAACAAAATAAAAGAATTGAAGTTATTTTAACTGAAGAAAATCTTAGTAAGGCGATTGGAAGAAGAGGACAAAACGTCAGGCTAGCTTCAAAGTTAATTAATTATGAAATTGATATTTTAACAGACAAAGAGGACTCTGAAAGAAGACAAGCAGAATTCAAAGAGAGAACGGAACTTTTTATAAAAGGCTTAGAAGTTGATGAAACACTAGGTCAACTTTTAGTCTCTGAAAATTTTCAGAATATTGAAGAAATCGCACAATCAAGTGTAGAAAATATTTCAAAAATTGATGGAATAGAAGAAACTACTGCACAAGAGCTAATTGAAAGAGGAAAAGAATATTTAGAAAAAGAAAAAAAAGAGATTTCAGAAAAATTAAAAAAATTGGGTGTTGAGGACTCTTTAATAAAACTTAGTGGTATGACACAGGGGATGTTAGTAGTTCTTGGAGAAAAAAATATTAAAAAATTAAAAGATTTTGCTGATTTGTCATCAGATGAATTAATCGGTGGGATGGATGAAATAAAAGGCAAAAGAATAAAAATCAACGGGTATCTCGAAGATTTCAATTTGACGAGGGAAGAGGCAGACAATTTAATAATGAGCGCGAGAGAAATTATATTTAAAGACTAATCTATGGATAATAAAAAAAATAAAAAAAAAACACTAACGATATCTAGTACATTTAATAAGAAAATTAATTTGGATACGCCAGTAAGATCACAAAAAAAAACATTTATTGTTCCAAAAAATAAAAATTCCAAATTTCCTGCCAAACCTAAAATTTGGACAAACCAACAACAAAATAGGGATGTCTCCGTAAAGAGAAAGTTTAATAGGAAGTTTGTCGAACAACAAGCTACTAAAAGATTTATTCATTCTGAAAAAAAAGAGACAGATAAATCAAAAGATAAAAACGCCAGTAAAAATAAGGATTTTCAAAATAAAAGACAGTCAAAACTTACAATTTCTAGAGCTATGAATGTAGAAGAATTTGAAATTAAACAAAGAAGTTTAGCTTCTGTAAAAAGAGCAAGACTTAAAGAAAAAAAAGTTAATAAAGATGATATCAAAAAAGAATTTAAGAAGGTTATTAGAGAAGTTAAAATCTCCAAACAAATAACAATTCAAGAATTATCAAACAGAATGGCTGAACAATCTGGAAATATAATTAAATTTTTACTAAACATGGGTGTTAAGGCGACGATAAATCATACCATAGATAAAGATACGGCTGAGTATATAGTAAAAGAATTCGGTCATGTTGCTAAGGTTGACGATACTCCAAATGTAATTTTAGGAAAAAAACAATCAAAAGACGAAAGTGATTTAGAAAATAGACCTCCAATAGTTACAATAATGGGACACGTTGATCACGGTAAAACATCATTGCTAGACTCACTGAGAAGTTCAGATGTTGTTTCAGGTGAGCATGGAGGTATTACACAGCATATTGGAGCCTATCAAGTTGGCACTAAAGATAAAAAGCTTATAACTTTTATTGATACCCCAGGACACGCTGCATTTACAGAAATGAGAGCTAGAGGATCAAAAGTTACTGATATAGTTATTTTAGTTATAGCTGCCGATGATGGTGTAAAACCACAAACCGTGGAAGCAATTCAACACGCAAAGGCTGCAAAAGTTCCGATAATTGTTGCAATTAATAAATGTGATTTACCAGGTTCTAATATATCAAAAATAAAAAACGATTTGATGCGATATGAATTAGTTTCTGAAGATCTAAGCGGAGACACTTTATTTGTTGAAGTTTCAGCAACAAAAAAAACGAACTTGGACAAGTTAAAAGCAACCATAGTTTTGCAAGCTGAAATTTTAGATCTTAAGGCTTCAAAAAAAGGCAATGCCAAGGGTGTAGTTTTGGAGTCTAAAATTGATAAAGGAAAAGGACCAGTTTCAACTATTTTAGTTACAGAGGGAGATTTAAAAAAAGGAGACTATTTTGTTTGTGGAAAAACTCACGGCAAGATCAGAGCAATGTTAACTTTTGAAGGTAAAAACGTAGAAAATGCTTATCCTTCAATGCCAGTAGAAATACTTGGAATGAACGAAGCATCGAAAGCTGGTGATGATTTTCAAGTTGTAGGCAATGAAGATGAAGCAAAAAAAGTTAGTGATTTTTGGAAATCTAACTCTCTCAATAATACAAATATTATATCAGCAGATAAAGCAAAAATTTTTGAAAAAATAGATAATAAAAAAGAGTTTAATATTATTTTAAAGTCAGATGTTCAGGGATCAAATGAAGCACTTACTAATTCAGTAAAAAAGATTTCTCACTCAGAGGTTAAACCAAAAATTATTTTATCTGATATTGGTATGATAAACGAAACGGATATATCTCTTGCAAAAGCATCTAATGCAATAGTAATTGGTTTTAATGTTAAACCCAATCGTGAAGCAAAAAAATTGGCTGAATCGCAAAAAGTCAAAATTGAATTTTTTAATATAATTTATAAAGCCTTAGAGTTTGTAGAAAATTCCTTATCTGGTCTTTTAGAGCCAGAAAAAATTGAAAAGATCCAAGGTACTGCTGAAATTTTAAAAATTTTTAAACTCTCTAAATCTGGAAAAGTTGCAGGTTCAAAAGTTACAGAGGGAGAAATTATTAATAATTCAAAAGCAAGAATAATTAGAGATGGAAAAGTTATTTACGATGGTGAAATTGCAAGTATATTTAGAGAAAAGAATGCTGCCAAGGAGGTTAAAAGTGGTCTTGAATGCGGTATAACTTTCAAAAACTTTTTGGACTTTAAAGAAAAAGACATGATAGAGTCCTATAAAATTGATATGATTCAAAGACAAATTAATGATTAAAAATTCAATACATGGCTCTACAAATCTAAGACACCTAAGAGTCGGAGAACTGGTTAAACAAAACTTAGGTCAGATTTTTTTAAGAAATGAAGCAAAAATTCCTTCATTGAATACTAGACTCGTTACAGTTACAGAGGTTAGAATGAGCTCAGATTTAAAATCTGCAAGGGCGTATGTGCTTCCTTTGGGCGGTAAAGAGACAAAAAAGACAGTAAATATCTTGACCGAATTTTCACACCTTGTTAGAAGAGCTTTATCAAAGAAACTTGATATAAAATTTCTTCCTAGATTGTATTTTGTAGAAGATAAGTCCTTTGATTATGCTGAAAGAATTGAAGAATTGATAAAAGAGAATAAAAAATATGAAAATAAAAAAAGACATAATTAAATCTCTAGCTACACATGATAAAGATGTAGGATCCACAGTAGTCCAGATTGGATTATTAAGTCAAAAAATTGAGAAACTTTCAGGTCATTTTAAAAAATTTAAAAAAGACAAACATTCTACAGTAGGGCTCACAAAATCTGTAAATCAGAGAAAAAGACTATTAACTTATTTAAGCAGGAATGATCCGAAAGCTTACGAAGTTATAATAAAAAAATTAAATTTAAGAAAATAAATGTTTAAAGAATTTAAAGAACAAATTGATTTTGCTGGAAAAAAAATTACTTTAGAAACTGGAAAAATAGCTCGTCAATCTGATGGAGCGATAATAGCTACTATGGGTGAAACAGTTGTTATTGCTACAGTAGTTGGTGCAAAAAAAGTAAATCCAGAAACAGACTATTTTCCATTATCTGTAAATTATCAAGAAAAGTACTATGCAGCTGGAAAAATACCAGGCGGTTATTTTAAAAGAGAGGCAAGACCAACAGAGTCAGAAACATTAATATCCAGATTAATTGATAGGCCTATTAGACCTTTGTTCCCTGAAAATTTTAGAAATGAAGTACAAATTTTGCCAACAGTGCTCTCTTACGATAACGAACACGAGGCAGATGTACTTTCAATAATTGCATCTTCAGCAGCGTTATCAATTTCGGGATTACCATTCAATGGGCCAGTAGGAGCATCTAGAGTTGGATACATAGACGGTAACTGTGTAATAAATCCAACTAAAAAACAATTAGAGAATTCAAAATTAGACTTAGTTGTAGCTGGAACAAAAGATGCTGTCCTTATGGTTGAGTCAGAAGCTTCGGGTTTAACTGAAAAAGAAATGTTAGATGCAGTTAAGTTTGGCCATGAAAGTTTTGTACCGGTGATAAAGGGTATTGAAAAATTAGCTAAAAAGTGTTCCAAAGAAACCTGGAAAGTTGAAGAAAAGGATTTCAGCAAGATTTCAAAAAAAATAGAAAAAGAACTTACTAAAGACCTAGAAAAAGCATTCTCAGAAAAAGATAAAAAGAAAAGATCAGAATTGATTAGTTTAGCAGGAGAGAAATGTAAGAAATTATTTGAAGGAGACGAAACCCTTTTAGAACATGAGATAATGCTTCAACTTAAAAACTTAGAAAAAGATATTGTTAGAACTAGAATCTTAAAAAGTAAAAAAAGAATTGATGGCAGAGGCTTATCAGATGTAAGACCTATAAAGTGTGAAGTTGGGATTTTACCAAGAGCACATGGTTCAGCTTTATTCACAAGAGGAGAAACTCAGGCCTTAGTAACAACTACATTAGGAACAACCGATGATGAGCAAAGAATTGAAAGTTTAGAAGGTTTAAGAAGGGAAAGATTTATGCTGCATTATAATTTTCCACCTTTCTCGGTAGGAGAAACAGGAAGAATTGGAACAGGAAGAAGAGAGGTTGGACACGGAAAATTAGCTTGGAGAGCTCTTAACTCATCCCTTCCTAAAAAAGAAAATTTCCCTTACACGCTGAGAATTGTATCTGAGATAACAGAGTCTAATGGATCCTCATCTATGGCAACAGTTTGTGGTTCGTCTCTTTCGTTGATGGATGCAGCCGTTCCTATATCTGAACCTGTAGCAGGAATAGCAATGGGTTTAATTAAAGAAAAGGATAAATTTTCAATTCTTTCAGATATTTTGGGAGACGAAGATCATCTTGGTGATATGGATTTTAAAGTAGCGGGTACAAAAGATGGAATTACATCTTTACAAATGGATATTAAAATTACAGGAATTACTTTTGACATAATGGAGCAAGCATTGGCGCAAGCAAAAGAGGGAAGAATTAGCATCCTAAATGAAATGAATAAAACTATAAAATCATCAAGAAAGGAAGTTGGAAAATACACACCAAAAATGGAAACTATAAAAGTGGATAAAAAAGATATAGCAACCGTTATTGGTAAGGGTGGTGCAACCATAAGAGAAATAGTAGAAACATCTGGAGCAAAAGTGGACGTAAAAGATAATGGCGAAGTCACAATAGCTGCACCAGACGAGGAGTCTAGAAAAAAAGCTAAAGATTTTATCAATAGTTTAACTGCTAAACCCGAGGTTGGTAAAATATATAAAGGTAAAGTTGTGAAAATAATGGAATTTGGTGCATTTGTTAATTTCTTAGGAAAGCAAGATGGTTTGGTTCATATATCTGAACTTGCGAAAAAAAGAGTTGCCAAAGTAACTGATGTAGTTAAAGAGGGCGATGAAGTTAAAGTTAAAGTTGTAGGTTTTGACAGGGGAAAAGTAAAATTATCTATAAAACAAGCCGTAGCCTAATAATTCAAATCTTATATTCAAAATTTTGAGTCTCTTTATTTACTTGGAGCTCGATAGCTCCATTACGCAAGTGAAAGCTTCTTGCCATTTCTGTTAATGGAGATAGCGTAATTAGTCTATTTAAATGATTAGATTTTTTAATCTTTTTAAAAATTTCTTTGACTATTAATTTTCCCCCACCCCTTTTTTTTGACCAAACTGTATAGGCGATAGCAATTTTTCCTACTGTTTTATTTCTCCACGCACTTTGTAAATGTGCATCTTTAGTCATTAAATCAAACTCTTTAATGTTTTTTGGAATTTCATTTGTGAAGCCAAAGCACATTATGGCACAAATTTCTTTTTTATATTTAACCCCGAAAATTTTACGTCCGTAACTCGTTCTAAATTTTACATCTAATTCAGGTCTGATAGGATCTTCACTGATATCACAAGTGTCAAGTTCGACCAATTCAGCTCCTTTTATCCAGTCAAAAAAGTTCCCAAATTTTTCTTTTACTACTTTGTTAAATTTTTTCATTTAATTTTTTATTTATGACTTTTTAGATGTTAAAAGTTTTTTTTATTATGTTATAATTGAGATTTAGCCATGCTTAATTTGCAAGTTAAGATATATTTTTGGGATCAGGCATACCTACCTTATTAAAACCTGCGTCTACATAATGAATCTCTCCTGTGACACCTGCAGCAAGATCACTTAATAAATATAAGGCAGATTTTCCAACATCATGTATATCTATATTTCTTTTTAAAAAAGAGTGATCCGCGCTCCATTTATACAAAAATTTTGCATCTCCAATAGCTGAGGCAGCCAATGTTTTAATTGGACCTGCGCTAATTGCGTTTACTCTTATACCTCTTGGACCTAAATCACGAGCTATATACTTTACGCTTGACTCTAGCGCAGCTTTACAAACTCCCATTACATTATAATTAGGTATAGCCCTTGTGGACTCGTAAGATAAAGTTAAAATACTCGCACCATCTTTCATGATTTTTGATGCCTCTTTTGCAATTTCAGTGAATGAAAAACAAGATACCAACATGCTTTTTAAAAAATTTTCACGAGATGTATTTATATATTCACCAGATAACTCAGATCTGTCAGAAAAAGCGATTGCATGTACTACAAAATCTAGCTGGTTCCATTTACTTTTGATTTCATTAAATGTTTTTTTAATATCATCTTTATTTTCAACATTACAATTTAACAAAAATTTAGAATTTACAGACTCAGCCAGCGGTGTAACCCTTTTTTTTAAAGCGTCACCTAGATAAGTGAAAGCTAGTTCTGCACCATTTTCTGAGAGTTTTTTTGCAATACCCCATGCAATTGATCTGTCATTAGCTACGCCCATTATTAAACCTTTTTTACCTTTAACTAAGCTCATTATTAAACCTTCTCAAAAACTAAAGTTGCATTTGTTCCACCAAAACCAAAACTGTTAGACATTACTGAATTTAGCGCAATGTTTTTCTCAACCTTAGTTACTATTGGAAATTTTTTCGCTTCTTCATCCATTTCATTTACATTGGCAGATGCAGCAATAAAATTATTTTTCATCATTATTAAAGAGTATATTGCTTCATGTACAGAAGCCGCACCCAGTGGATGACCAGATAATGATTTTGTTGAACTAATTTTTGGAATTTTATCTTTAAAAGCACCTGCAATAGCTTGCAATTCAGTTATATCTCCAACGGGAGTTGATGTTCCATGAGCATTTATATAATCAATTTTATTTCGAGCCGTTTTTAACGCTAAATTCATACATCGAGTTGCTCCTTCACCTGAGGGCGCGACCATGTCATATCCATCCGAAGTTGCTCCATATCCTGTTAATTCGGCATAAATTTTTGCCCCTCTAGATTTAGCATATTCCATTTCCTCTAAAACCAAAACTCCTGCCCCACCTGCAATTACAAATCCATCTCTCGTTTTATCATAAGGTCTAGATGCTTTTTCTGGTGTATCATTATATTTTGAGGAAAGTGCAGTCATTGCATCAAACATAGCAGTCATTGCCCAATGAATCTCATCACTTCCACCTGCAAAAACAATTTTTTGTTTTCCAAATTGAATAAGTTCCATTGCGTTACCTATGCAGTGGCCGCTAGTAGCACATGCAGAACTTATGGTATAGTTTACTCCTTTTATTTTAAAAGGTACCGCTAAAGTTGCAGATGCTGTACTTGCCATTGTTCTGGGAACTATAAATGGCCCCATTTTTTTTGGATTTTTTTGCCGTGTTTTATCAGCTGCTAAGATTACATTTTCAATTGAAGGCCCTCCTGAACCCATTACCATTCCAGTTGAGATATTACTGACTTCATTTTCTTTTAAACCTGAGTCTTGCAAAGCTTCTTTCATAGCCACAAAATTGTAAGCAGATCCATTGCCCATAAATCTTAGCGGCTTTCTATCAACATGATCTTCAAGTTTAATATTTGGTTTTCCATGAACATTACTTTTCAAATTATGCTCTTTATATTCCTCTGCAAAAGAAATACCTGACTTTGTATTTTCAAGAGAATTATAAACTTCTTTTTGATTATTTCCTAAACACGAAATTATTCCTATGCCTGTTACCACGACTCTTTTCATTGTTTGTAAACTCCTACTTTTAAATTTTCTGCAGTGTATATTTGTTTTCCATCTGCCTTTAAAATCCCATCTGCAAAACCAACTGTTCCACCCTCTGTTTTTAAAACTTTTTTCATATCAACTTCATATGTTGCCATTTTGACTTTTTTAAGAACTTCTCCAGTAAATCTAACAGAATTTACACCTAAAGCACGTCCTTTACCCGGTTCCCCAATCCATCCCAAAAAAAATCCAACCATCTGCCACATAGCATCTAGTCCTAAACATCCTGGCATAACAGGGTCTTCCTTAAAATGACAATCAAAAAACCACATTTTATCCTTTACATCCAGTTCGGCTTTAATGATTCCTTTTTTATATTTACCTACACTTGTTTTTATTTCTGTAATTCTGTCAAACATAAGCATAGGTGGTAGCGGTAAACGTGCATTCCCTTCACCAAAGAGGTTACCGTTCGCACATTCAATTAGTTCATTATAGTTGTAACTGTTTTTTTGTTTCATTTTGAAAGTTAACAATTGCTTGAGTTTTTAGCAATATCATATATAAAGTTGAATTAAATTATACAGTAAGTTAATGCAAAAAATGAATAATAAAAACAAGATTTTTATTGATAAACTTAGATCTTCAGGCCTAAGACCTACTAAGCAAAGAGTAGAAATAACCAGATTTCTCTTTAACAGAAAAAAAACATTTCATTTTACAGTTGAGGCATTAAAAAACTCTATGAATTTAAAAAGATCTAATAAAATTTCCACAGCAACTTTTTATAATACTGTGCATGCGCTTAAAAGCGCAGGGTATTTAAAAGAATTCTCTTTAGAAAACAACACATCATGCTATGACACAAATATCACATCCCATCATCACTTCTTTGATAATGGTAGAGTGATCGATATTAAGAGCGACAAAATTACCTTTCAAAAACTTCCTGAGGCCCCGAAAGGCAAGAAAATTAAAAACGTTGAAGTTGTAATAAGATTAGAAAATAATAATTAATCTCAAAATCAGATCTTGTTGTATTGACACGTACTTTAGAATAATTATAAAGTAGTTATAAAATAACAAAAAAATTATAGTATGAGTGTTGAACTTAAAAAAAATGGAAATGGTAAATGTCCTGTAATGCACGGAGGAGTAACTAAATCAGGAGAGTCAAACACTTCACGACTTTGGCCTAATAGTATTAATCTTGATATTTTACATCAACACGACACAAAAACTAATCCCCTACCAAAATTTAACTATAAAAAAGAAGTAAAAAAATTAAACTTTAAAGCACTCAAAAAAGATTTACTAAAATTAATGACTGAAAGTCAAGAATGGTGGCCAGCAGATTTAGGAACTTATAGTGGTCTTATGGTAAGACTGACTTGGCACCAGGTTGGAACTTATAGAGAATTTGATGGAAGACCTAACGTGGGATCTCATAGATTTTCCCCCCAGGACTCTTGGCCAGACAACACAAACTTAGATAAAGCTAGACGTCTTCTTTGGCCAATTAAAAAAAAATATGGAAACAGATTAAGCTGGTCAGACCTCATGGTTCTAGCTGGAACTATGGCTTATGAGCATGCTGGATTTAAAACTTTTGGCTTTTCGTTTGGTAGAGAAGATTTATGGGAACCTGAAAAAGATGTTTATTGGGGTAAAGAAACAGAACCATTAGCAGTTAATAGATATGGTGATCCACAAGACCGTTCTTCTTTAGAGGCTCCACTTGCAGCGTCACATTTTCAACTTGTTTATGTAAACCCTCAGGGAGTTGAAGGAAAACCTGATCCAGTAAGAACTGCAATGGATGTGCGTGAAACTTTTGGCCGAATGGGAATGAACGATGTTGAAACTGCTGCTCTTACTGTCGGAGGTCATTCTATTGGAAGAGCTCATGGCAATGGTAATCCAGACAATTTAGGTCCAGAACCCGCTGGAGCTGATATTCATGAACAAGGTTTTGGATGGAATCAGAAAAATGGAACAGGCGCTAACCAAATAACCTCAGGTCTTGAAGGAGCTTGGACAACTAATCCTGACAAATGGGATCATCAATACTTAGATCTATTACTTAATTACAAGTGGGAAAGTAAAAAAAGTCCTGCAGGTGCTTGGCAATGGGAACCTATTAACCTTGAAGAAGATAAAAAGCCAAGGGATTTAGGAGACCCGAACAAAAAAGCTAGATTGATGTTTACTGATGCTGATATGGCGATGGCAATGGATCCAGAGTATAGAAAAATTTCAGAAAGATTTTATAAAGATCCAAAATTTTTTGAAGACTCATTCGCGCGTGCTTGGTTTAAGTTAACACATAGAACAATGGGAAATAAAGAAAATTACATCGGTCCTTGGGCGCCCAAAGAAGACCTGCTCTGGCAAGGTAACGTCCCATCTCCAAAAAAGAAATATAATGTAAGTAAGGTAAAAAAGTTGATTTCAGCTACCAGCTTATCTACTAGTGATTTAATTACCATTGCTTGGGATAGTGCCAGAACATATAGAAGGACAGACAAAAGAGGAGGAGCTAACGGTGCAAGAATCCGATTAGCGCCTATGAAGGACTGGGAAGCAAATGAACCAAAAAAACTCTCAAAGGTTTTAAAGGTGCTAGAAAATATAGCTAATAAAACAGGGGCGACCATAGCGGACACAATTATTCTTGCAGGTAATGTTGGGCTTGAAAAAGCGATAAAAAAAGCTGGTTCTAAAGTTAAAGTTCCATTTAGTCCTGGTAGAGGAGATTCATCTCAAGAGCAAACAGAATTAAAAAGTTTTAAGTGGTTAGAACCTCTGCATGACGGTTTCAGAAACTATGTAAAAGCCGATTACTCCGTGATGCCAGAAGAACTTTTATTAGAACGCGCTTCTTTGATGGGATTGACTGCGCAAGAAATGACTTGTCTAGTGGGAGGTATGAGAGTACTGGGAACAAATCATGAGTTAGCAAAAGACAAAGGGGTGCTAACAAGTAAAGTTGGTGCTTTGACAAATGATTTCTTTATAAACTTGGTTGATATGAAATATCTTTGGAAGCCGACTGGTAAAAACTCTTACGATATGGTTGATCGTAAAACAAATAAAGTTAAATACACTGCCTCTAGAGTCGACCTAGTTTTTGGTTCAAATTCAATTTTAAGATCTTACGCTGAGGTTTATGCTCAAGATGATAATAAGGAAAAATTCATAGAAGATTTTGTTAAAATTTGGTCAAAAATTATGAATGCAGATAGACAGGATAATAAAAAATTAAACTAAAATGACAGAATTAACATCTGGTATATTTAATGCCTCAAAAAAAATCTACTATACAAATAAAGGATCAATATTAAGAACAATTGTTTACACAATTGGTCACTTTGTAATTGCCATTACCGTATTAATGTTAGTTGCAGACGTATCTTTCTACATAGCATTAACAGATGCAATTGTGGAGCCATTAGCAAATTCGGTTTGGTATTTTCTTTTAGATAAATTCTGGGCTTCTAGAGTAATTTCAAAAAGAAAATTATAGTCTTCCGGTCAAACTTTTCCTTTTGACCCATCCGATATAATCTCCGGTTTCAATTTTACACCAGTCACTTTTACACTTCTTAACCAAGCACAGTCTTCCTTTTTCTAAAGTTGCTAATGGTTTTGAAAAGTTAGAAGGTTTTTTAAAAATGGTAGAATTATCTTCATTATTTAAAGCTGCTTTCTTTTTTGACAATTGAGAAATATGTATCCAACCAGAGTTATTTTCATGATCCATTACTTTTCTAAAATTATATGAATTATCAATTACAAGAATAGGTAAAAATTTTTTTTTATAAACCAATTTAATTGGGTGATCAAGAGAGGGCCCCTGTCTAAGATTAACTTTCTCATTTCTTAGAGTTAAGTAATATTGTGAATCAGCATTAAGAGTATTTAAAAAGAAAAAAGAAAATATTAAGAAAAGTTTAATTTTAAGCATGAAGATTACCATTTTTACATTTTGGATCTTTTAATAGTTTTATTTTTCTAAATTTTGAACTTAAAGCGTTAAAAACCATTATATTGCCATCGAAACCACTTTTTAAATTCAATATTGATTTTATAACCTCATTTGCTTGCAAAGAACCTGCAATACCAGCAAGCGTTGTCATAACACCGTCAGAGTCACAATTTAATTCCTCATTCGGAGCTTTTGGCATAAAACACCTATAACAAGGAGTTTTTTTTCTAAAATCAAATGTGAATAATTGCCCATCATATTTATTTATTGCAGAAGAAATTAGTACCTTCTTATTTTTCATACAGTAATCATTTATCAAAAATCTAGATTTAAAATTATCAGTTCCATCACATATTATTTTGTATTTTCTTGCTATCTTGTCTATATTATTTTTTTCGATTCGTTGTTTGAAAATCTTTATATTTATTTTTCTATTTATTTTTTTTACTCTATTTCCAGAAATATTAGCTTTAAATTTTCCTATATCTTTTTTTGTAAAAAGTATTTGTCTACTCAAATTTGAAAGTTCTACTTTATCATGGTCGACAATTCCTAAATTTCCAACCCCGGAGTATGCTAGATAAAGAATTAATGGACATCCAAGGCCTCCAGCGCCTATGATTAATACTTTAGATTGAAAAATTTTTTTTTGTCCAGAAACGCCAATTTTTTTTAGTATTAATTGTTTGTAATATTTTTTGAAATCTTCACTTTTAATTAATCTTTTTTTCATTTATCAGAAATTTTTCTACAATTTTTTTGGCGATAACTGAAGCAATAAACTTTTTGGAACTTTTTTTAATTTTTTGTGTTTTTCCATTTTTTTCTATTATTGTAACTTCATTTAGATCACTATTAAAACCTATATCTTTTTTTGAAATATCATTAGCAACCATTATATCACAATATTTACCATGCATTTTCTTATAAGAATTTTTTACTACATTCTCAGTTTCTGCAGAAAAACCAACCAGCAGTTTTGGTCTATATCTATTATTTTGACCAAGAAAACTTAGAATATCTGGAGTTTTTTCAATCTTGATTTCGCTTATTTTGATATCTTTCTTTATTTTACTCTTTTTTATAATTATTGGTTTAAAGTCTGAAACTGCCGCTGCACAAATAGCAATATCAGTGGGTAATTTTTTTTTAACTTCTTGTAGCATTTCATTTGCAGAGATTACTTTTTTTACCTTCAAATCATTACTGAAATTAATTTTAGTTGGTCCTGAAATCAAAGTTGTTTTCACACCAAGTCTTGATAATTCCAATGCCAGTTCGTATCCTTGTTTTCCACTTGACTCATTTGAAATAAATCTTACAGGATCTAAGTATTCTTTAGTTGGTCCAGAAGTTATTATTGCTTTAATTTTTTTCTTTCTTAATAAATCTTTTTTTTCAAAAAAATTTTTTATAAAGGATAGGATTTGCCTTGGGCTTGACATTTTACCTTTGCCGTATTCACCGCAAGCCATTTCACCATTTTCTGGACCTATAAATTTGTATCCATAATCGCTGAGATTTTGTAGATTTTTTTGAGTAGCTTTATGGTTCCACATTCTAACATTCATTGCTGGTACCAAAAATATCTCCTTATTTGATGCTAAAACTATTGTAGAAGCAAGATCATCGGCTCCACCCCTGCTAAGCTTTGACATAAAGTTTGCGGTAGCAGGAACAACTAAGATTAAATCAGCCCATCTAGATAGTGAAATATGATCTATCTTTCCATTATTTTTTTCATCGAACATTTCCTCAAATACTTTATTTTTTGAAAGAGATGAGATAGATAAAGACGTAACAAACTTTTTACCACTTTTTGTTAAAACAACTTTTACAACAGACCCTTTTCTTTGCAAAAGTCTAATTAAATCTAGAGACTTATACGCAGAGATTCCCCCACCAATAATAATAAGAATTTTTTTATTTTCTAAACTCATACCTTATTAAAATACTATAAATAAACCTATTACAACACCTAAAAAAATTATAATCATTTTGTTTCTTAAATTTTTTAATTTTAACTCCTCAATTTCAAAGTTTTTTCCACTAAGTGAATTTAAATTTAATTTTCCCTCAGCTATCATTTGAAGTGCAGTATTGGCATTGTCCATTACATTGGGTAAATCAGGGATTCTCTCAATCAGATCCTTAGAAAACTCGATTGTTTTATTAATAGTTGATTTGGGGCCTCTCATGTTCTTGATCCAAGTCTCTAAAACTGGACGTGAAACTTCCCAAATATTAGTTTCAGGATCTAATTTTCGTGCTACACCCTCGACTACCACCATAGTTTTTTGCAGCAACAATAGCTGCGTTTGAGTTTGCATATTAAATTTTTCCGTTATCTCAAATAATTGTCCCAAAAGATTTCCACCGGAAATATCTTTAATTGACTGACCAAAAATTGGTTCACCAATAGACCTCAGAGCTTGCGCAAACTCATCTTTAGAAGTATTAGCTGGAACTAATCCAGCTAAAAAATGCATTTCAGCTACTTTTGTATAATCCCTCTCAATAAAACCATAAAGAATTTCAGCAAGATATTTTCTATTATTTTTATCTAATCTTCCCATTATGCCAAAATCTACTGGCATTATCTGACCATCTTCATTAACAAACAAATTACCCTGATGCATATCTGCGTGAAAAAAACCATCCCTCACTGATTGTTTAAGAAAAGATTGTATTAAGTTCTCTGATAGATTTTTTAGGTTAATATTAGACTGTTTAAGCATTTCAACATCTCTTATTGAGATTCCCTTAATTCTATCGAGAGTTAATATTTCCTTCGAGGTATAGTTCCAATAAATTTTAGGAACCTTAATTCCTTTATCATTAATAGTATTTTCTCTAAGTTCACTTGCCGCCGCTGCTTCAAATCTTAAATCCATCTCTAAATTGGTTATTTCTTTCAAAAAATTAATAACCTCTACTAATTTAAGTCTTTTAGTTTTTAAAAAAATATTTTCTATTAAGTAAGCAAGAAACATCAAAGCGTCTAATTCATCATTAACAGTTTTATATATATTTGGTCTCAAAATTTTGATTGCTAATTCTTTCTCTTCAGCTTCAAATTTAATTTTGGCGAAATGGACTTGAGCTATAGATGCTGCAGCTACAGGGTCACTTAAAAAAATTATATCTTTATAAAATTTATCACCTATTTCCCTTCTAATAATATTTTTTGCTTCATGAGTACCAAAAGCTGGTAGTTTATCTTGAAGTTTTTCTAATTTTTTTGCGATATCTTCCCCTATGATATCAGGTCTAGTTGCTAAAAATTGTCCGAGCTTTATAAATGTTGTACCCATATCCTCTAAAGATTGGCACAATTTTTCTCCCGAAGTCTTATTTAAATTTTCACTTTTTTTGGATGATCCAAAAGAAAATAAATAAAATAATACTCTTAAAAATTTTGGTATTGGTTTGATTTCATGAATAGTATCAATAGCCCCTGAGCAAGCTAGTTTTCTTAACATTGTAAATAAATTGAAAATTTTTTTTAACATATTAAATTTTCCAACCCGAATGGATAGCAACTATTCCGCCAGTCAAATTTCTATATTCTACACTGCTAAAACCATTTTTTTTAAAAATTGAAGCAAGTTCATCCTGATTATAAAAATCTTCAATAGTTTTAATTAAATATTCATATGGCTCTGAACTTCCCACAACATATTTTCCAATAGTAGGTATTGACTTAGAATATATCTTATAAAACTTATTAAGTATTTCATTGTCAATTTTGGAAAATTCGAGACAAATTATCCTACCGCCATATTTAAGAACTCTTTGAGCCTCTTTAATTGCCATATCTATATTTGAAAAATTTCTTATACCAAAACTAACGGAATATGTGTCAAACGTTTCATTTTTGAAAGGTAATTTTTCAGCGATAGATGAATGCCAAGAAATATTTCTAAAATTTACAAGTTTTTTTTTGCCCTCATTCATCATTAAATTATTTGGTTCCACACATGTAACTTTACCCAAATTTTTCGTTTTTTCTAAAAAAGCTTTGGCTACATCACCTGTACCTGATGCCATATCAATTAAATGTTGTCCTTGTTGTGGGTTCATCCAATCAATAAGTCTTTTTTTCCAAAAACGGTGTGTTCCTAGAGACATTATGTCGTTCATGATGTCATATTTGTTAAAAACATCATTAAAAACTTTGTTTGCCTTTTTTAATTTAGATTGATTAATATTTGTCAT